>CADEGZ010000170.1 GCA_902827015.1 uncultured Pseudomonadota bacterium | reverse complement strand
TGCAGAATGATCTTCTATATACAAAGGTTTTGTTTGAACAAAACTTAAGATATCATGTGCTGCCTTTTGATAGTCCCCTCGATACTGTTGTTCATAATAAGGAAATATAACGATCCCTGCGACATAACGAATAATAATACCCATAATAAGCCACAACAAAGCAATTTTGATTTTTTTCTCCCCCATCTGCCAAAGCATATACGCTAAAAGCAAAGCAAACCAAGGATATAATGGCATTAAATAACGTACATGTGTTTCTGGCGCTAACCAATAAGGAACATAATTCAAACCTACAACCCATAGGATTGTTTTAATATGAGGATTTTGTAAATAAACAAAGGATTGTTTCGGTTTTCTGATGCAAAAATACAAAACCAGAGCACTCACCGGTAACCAACGCAGCCAGGTATCAACGGGATAAAATAAAACTTTAAGCAAGTAGTGGCCAAAATTTTGTAAATTCAATTTAGTCATGACATCAACGATCATCCCGCTGCCATGCGCACCTTTACTGATAAAAGCCTCCCAAATGAAAGGAAAAGCAAATGCAAAGCACTGTAATAACAACGAACGAGGCGTTAATAAGAATTTTCGATTTTGAGAGGTATAATACAAAACAATGGCTGTAATTCCATAAAAAATGTATCCAGTAATGGCTTTAGTTAAAAAAGAGGCAATCAAGCCCAACATTGCCAATAATAAAAAAGGAAAACGTTTTTCCTGAACAGCAACCCAAAGGCAAGCCATAGCCCCAAATACAAAAAAGGAAAAAAGTGGATCGGCATAGGCAACCCAACCTCGACGAAACAACACATCCCCACTTAAATAAACTAAAGCTACAAAAAAACTAAAGGTTCTATTTTTAAATACTTTTTGAATAAACCAAATCAACAATAAAGTGGTAAATAAAGTTGCAAAGGCCGTTACTAACCGAGAGGCAATTAAAACCTTATCCCATCCTAATACTTGTGCAACAGGGATAATAAACCAATTAAACAAAGGTGGACGCGCATAATTGACCCCATACACAGTAGGCGCAACCCACTCATGATTAAAAGCCATTTCTAATGAAGTAATGGTATAAACCGCCTCTTCCCCTACATAGGGCAAACCAAGAGTAGTTATAAAACTGAATTGAGCGATAGCAAACCAAACCCAAAAAACCTTTTGCTTCTTGTATACTAAGCCATCTTGATCGTTAATCATGGGTGTTTGAAGTGTCTCTATGTTAAAAAACAAATTACTCTCTATCGTGGTACCTGTCTATAACGAAGCCCTCATCCTTTCGGCTTTTAACCAACGCCTCTGTGCTGTCCTGGATACTTTAGATTGCTCTTCTGAAATCGTTTACGTTAATGATGGCAGTACTGACGACAGTGCCAAGCTCCTACACACTTTGCATCTTAATGACGCACGAGTCGCCATTGTGGACTTAAGCCGAAATTTTGGCAAGGAGATTGCCTTATCAGCTGGCCTTGATCATGCCAACGGAGATGCGATTGTGGTTATTGATTCTGATCTACAAGACCCACCTGAGCTTATTCCGGTACTCCTCCAACATTGGCAAAAAGGATACGATATCGTTTATGCCAAACGCAGTTCCCGAGCAGGGGAGACATGGTTTAAAAAATTATCTGCTTATCTTTTTTACCGGTTACTTCACAAAATCAGCCCCCTGCAAATTCCTGTGGATACTGGCGATTTTCGGCTCTTAAGCCGACGTACGGTAGATGCCCTAAAACAATTACGCGAAACGCATCGATTTATGAAAGGCCTTTTTACCTGGATAGGATTTCCACAAATAGCAGTCCCTTATGAACGTGATCCTCGGTTTGCTGGAAAGAGTAAATGGAACTATTGGAAACTTTGGAATTTGGCCATTGAAGGAATCACCTCTTTTAGTATTGCCCCTTTAAAATTTGCAACTTATCTTGGATCTATAACTGCTTTAGGTTCGTTTATCTATGCGCTAATTATTATTTATAAAACTCTGGTTTTTGGCGAACCAGTAGCAGGCTATCCTTCACTGATGGTTGTTATTTTATTTCTAGGTGGGATCCAACTTTTAACGTTGGGAATTATTGGGGAATATCTTGGGAGAACTTTTGTCGAAACCAAACAGCGTCCTCTGTATTTTGTTAAAAATTACAGCCCTGCAACATTATAACTATATCTTTCACACTTGAATTTTATGATACTTTCCACAATTTTAGCCATTTAACTTTTTAGTTTGGCTGGAAACCAAAAAGTTAAGGACATCTATTAACCCCTGCTCACTTCCCACCATCTTAGCGGTTAGTAAATAACTTCCTGTGGGCCCATTTACAATAAGAACGGGACTTGCGCTAATTTGATAAGCATCCGCAATATCTTTTGCTTTCGTTAATTCCTTATTTATGGTAAAGGAATTATAAAGATCTAAAAATTGCTTTTCTGAAACCCCATGCTCGACAAAAAACTCTCGCAATAATTTTTCATTCGACAAATCAATATGCTTTTTATGGATCGCTGTAAAAAATGCCTCATCCAGCTTTTCGTTCGCATTTAATGCTTTAGCGACATAATAGGCCTTAGCAAGTGGCTCCAAATACTTATTAAAAACCAGGGGAAAACGGTAAAAAACCACATTTTCAGGTTTCTCTTTAACCCAAGTATTGATAATAGGATGCAAATGTCCACACCAAAAACACCCATAATTAAAAAACTCAAGAACTTGAACTTTCTTAGGATCTTCTGCCATGAGTTGTTGAATATTCTTATTTTCAACAATCTTAAGATCCAGTCGTTGATAATGCTTTCCCTGCTCAAAAGTAATCGGTACTTTGGCATCGATGCCATATGTTGGGAACTGCGCCAACGATAAGAACGTAGTTATGACAACAATATTAAAAAATTTAATGAAGACCTGATACATAATTGCTTACCGCTTGAATTTCTTCCTCTGTCATTCGTTTGGCAATATCTCGCATAATCCCATTAGGATCATTTGAGCGCGTTCCATCTTTAAACCTCTTCAGTTGTTCAGCAATATAGTCGGGATGCTGACCACTCAAAGGTGGAAAACCAGCAGGCGGATTTCCTTCTCCCCGCATCCCGTGACAACTGGGGCCACATGCCGGCACCCCCGTCTTGCTATTACCACCACGATAAAGCTTCTCTCCTCTTTCAAGCCATTCTTGTTTAGTCGTTCCAGATGTCTCCTTCTGACTGGCAAAATAGGTTGCTAAATCGGCAATATCTTGATCAGATAACGCGTGGGTCATTCCATACATATTAGCCTCAAATCGACCACCTTTCTCGCCCTTTCTAAATTCTTTTAGCTGTTCAATCAAATACTTTTCTGGTTGACCTGCAATTTTTGGCCAAGTAGGCACTGTACTATTCCCATCTGTATTATGACAGGCCACGCAGGTTTCTGATTTTTTACGCCCTGCATTTAGATCAGGGGTGATATCCGCCCCAGCTGTACCCATTAGAATACAAAGACTTGTCCATAATATCTTGCGTACCATCTAAAACTCCAAAGCCCCATTTTGCAGCGTCACTAAAAACGTTATCATAATACCCAATGAACACCTTTAACTACAATCGCATAGAATTCCTTAAAAGCGCTAATGAAAAAAAGCAACTCCCACCAGATATTGGTGCAGAAGTGGCTTTTGGAGGTCGTTCTAACGCCGGAAAATCCAGTGCTTTAAATGCAATCACCGGCTTTAAGCGGCTGGCCAAAACCAGTAAAACGCCTGGAAGAACCCAGTTAATTAACTTTTTTCAATTAGATCCACAAAGAAGATTAGTCGATCTTCCAGGATATGGATATGCCAAAGTTCCAGATACAATAAAATTCCATTGGGAAAAAATGCTTTCGAGTTATATTACAGGACGACAAAGTCTTAAAGGTATTATCTTACTCATGGATATTCGTCATCCTCTTAAGACCTTAGATTGGCAAATGATAGAATGGTCTGTCTCCCTTCAACTCCCTCTACATATTCTTTTAACTAAAGCTGATAAACTTAAACGCGGTGCCGCCAACAATACCTTGCTCAAACTTCAAAAAGAACTTTCGGGTTACGAAGGTTGGGTAA
>CADEGZ010000169.1 GCA_902827015.1 uncultured Pseudomonadota bacterium | reverse complement strand
AAATACAAATCGGCATAATCAACCGCATACCCTAATACATCCCCCAATACACGCTGTAATTTATTGAGAGAAAGGTCGGCAGGCTCTAGTAAAGAATGACAGGCAATTTCTAAATTACTAAGTTTAGTATCCATGTTTTTCCTCAAGTCGTCTCGCAATGTATACCCATATAACCCTATAATATTAGCAATAAGTGCCGTTTTATGAAATAATAACCATCATATGCAGACATACTGTCCAATTTGTCATAAGCAGGTTGTATGGCTCAAAGAGCCTACTACCACCTATCAGCCTTTTTGCAGCAAACGGTGCCAAATCATCGATTTAGGTGCCTGGGCAGATGGCTCCTATAGCGTTCCTACCCCTATAAAGCCTGAGGATTTTGAAGTAACAGATCTTTTTGAAGGTTACGAAACTGAATAGACACATCCCGCTTTATGAAAAGCCACCAGCGATTAATACGATGTTGTTATACCAATGGAAGCCCTCTTACTCAACAACTTTTTTTAATCACCTTAAATGATCAAAAAGTCCAGATAAATTTAAATGAGGAAGGCTATTCACAAGATCTATCTTCAATAATATCCAATTGGGATGGGACACTTACCATTGATCATTGTGAAATGATCGACAATCGAACAGGATACCCTACTCATAAACAAGTCTTTCCTCTTCATCATTTAAAAGATAATCCGTCCCCTTTGCTAATTACAGTGTTACCTCCCCCCATTGTGGTTAATTTAAGTCATCAATTTCTTCTTAATAATGAACAATTAAAATACTTTAAAGAAAATGGCAATAATGTCCTACTCTTTATTCATGGATACAACCTCAAATTGGGTAATTATGGTTGCTACCCCCAAACTTACGAAATTCAAAAAAATCTTGCAATTATTGAACCTCAATTTAAAAATGCGGACGAAAAAACATCAAATGAATACATTGAATTTAAAAAAAGCCAATACACACGGACTATTTGTTGCGATCTAACCAGGTCAGAGGAAATTTTAGCTTTTTTCCCTGAACTTTTTCATTGTTACAAAAATTATTTCTCCCGTTACCATACAAGATATAACCCCGAAGGATTAGGAACAGAAAATACTCTTTTCAATGGTACAGAAGCCCACCAATGGTTTGTTCATATGGAATACAATTTTAATTACGCCGCAGGCTTTAGAAGTGGAAACTATCAACTTTATACTCGACTCCTGAATATTTACTGGCCAGGAAATGTATACCTTGCAGATTTTAGAGAAGCCGAAAAAATAGCCGATAATACTGCCAATATTCTTTACTCCCTCATAAAACAATTAATTGATCAAAAAATTATGATTAACATCGTTGCTCATAGTTTAGGTTGTAGGATTGTATTACAAACCATGAGAAAGCTGGCAGAAAATGGCTATCAACAATGCCTTGAACATATTATACTATGGCAAGCTGCACTGCCCAGTAATGCATTAACGAACAACCCAATATTTTCAGGCGCTTATAAAAGTAGTAAAAAAATCAGTGTACTTTATAGCCCTAAAGATAGTGTCTTAAGAACATTTTATGCAACTTCAGATCTTAATAAATTTATTTTTAACGAAGCCTTAGGGTATGCAGGTATTAAAATGGATCGTTTGTCTACTTCTCTTCAAAGCACAGGCAGGCTTATTAATGTTAATCAATCAAAACACCTATTTGGCCATTCTTTTATGAAAATTCCAAGTCCACAACTTATGCAAGATATTTATAAAGAATACATTATCGGTGGGCAATCCGGGATCCGCCATTTTGGTCGCTATTCTTTATCATTGCAGCATTCCTAAACCTAAACTATAAGCTTAAGTTTAAAGTACGAAAAACTTGTGCTTGGATAGATCTTATGACATTTAATTTTAGACTTCCAAAATTCAATCTTTCAATGCAACTTTTAATGGTTTTAGTAGGTACTCTATTACTAGGTAACAAACTTCCAGAAGGGCTACAATCTACTCTTTACGCAATCAGTTTAAACTTAAAAGGCCTTTTGTTATTTGTTTTACCCGCCATTATTTTTAGCTGTCTTTTTTCTTGTTTATTAACCTTCAGAGGCAAAAAAGCAATCGGATTTATGTTAATTTTATTCTTTATGGTTTGTCTTTCCAATCTTATTTCTACCCTGATTGCGTATGGAATAGGATCTCTTGAGTTAGTAAGTTTAGAAACCACCTTTCATGGGGTACAACTCGCCAAGGAATTAACCCCTTTATGGAATTTTGAATTTCCAGCATGGATCCCAAATGATTACGCCCTTTATCTTGGGTTTTTAGCAGGCTCTTTATTTTCTTTTTTCCCCAAGCCAGCGGCATATCGATTCAGCGAACACGCAAGACGATGGGTAACGCTTTTTCTTGAAAAGATCTTTATTCCCATTTTACCTATCTTTGCATTGGGGTTTATTTTAAAAATGCAACATGATGGGATCTTGATCCAAATTATTGAGTCTTACCTTCCTTTATTATTAATAATTATCTTAACCTACGTGGTTTACCTTGCGTTTTTATTCATGTTGGCAGCCAACTTTAACTACAGTCAATGGCTTAAATATATTAAAAATATTCTGCCTGTGGCTTTAATGGGATTTTCAACGATGTCAAGCTTAGCCACTATGCCACTCACCATCAAGGCCGCAGAAAAAAATACCAACAATATTGATCTTGCTCGAGCCATTATCCCCGCCACTGTTAACATTCATCTCATTGGCGTTGCTATTGCAATTCCACTTATGGCGCTTTGTATTTTATTAAATTTCGGCCACGCATTTCCCACATTTATAGTCTACCTTACTTTTGCTTTATATTTTGTAGCAGCACAATTTGCAATCGCAGCCGTTCCTGGTGGTGGCATTTTAGTAATGCTACCCATTTTAGAAACGCATCTTAGTTTTTCTGGGGAAATGTCCGCTCTTATTACCGCACTTTATATTTTATTTGATCCAGCAATTACTATTACAAATGTACTCGGCAATAGCGCACTGGTAATTATAATTTCAAAAGTATTTAAAAAATTAAATACTAATTTGACATAACCCTACACACCTGTTCACCCTCTCCCTCTTTTAAGAGGGAGAGAGATTGCAAGAACTGGCGTACGGGCGTACCTTCACACAGATCTTAAAAGCGACTGGTTCTACTCTGGATCAGTTGCTGTTGACCCTGTGTTACAACAACTTGTTGTGCCTGCACCGAGGGTGGAGGTGCTTCATGCACTGATGCAGCATGCAGAATAGGATGTACTACTGTAGTAGACTGATGTGCAGGTTGAACCTCCTGTATTTCAACAATAGTACGCTGCAATGCTGACAATTGTGTCACCAAGTGCGTGCTATTATGTTGTGCTTGCGCTGTAATTGCTTGTGTAGCATACGAATTTGCTTGTTGCGCTAAACTCCTAACCGACTGACCAAGAGTTTGCACTAAAGCAAAATTAACTTGCACTTGTCTTAATACTTGCCTTACCTGTTCTTCCATATCAACAGGTCTATTGAGAACAACCTGTAGCACATGTGCTTGTAGAGCACTCATCTCATTGTAACGCTGCCCAAGATTGGTAAACTCAGACATTGCGCGTTCAATTTCTGCATTACTTTGTACTAGCAACAGTCTTGCTGCTGGAGCAGAAACTCCAGAAGCTGTGTTCCTAGCTGCTTCCGCCACCTGCAAATCGTTACCTGCCGCTTCAAATAGATCATCAGCTATACCATAGCTTTGTTCGATATTACGTAAATATCCTGTTACTCTTCTTGCTTGGTTTAATAAAGCCCGATAATTAGCTTCTTCAAGCGGATTGGCAGGTACTACACCAACGCCAATATCAGTAATAGCACCATCGATAGCATGTTCAACATCAGCGAGTTCATCTATGTTTTCCAGATGAAGTGCATTTAAAAGCGCCAGCGCACCATTAAACGCCGCAGCATTAGTAGGATGAACCGCAATCGCTGCTAATGTCGCTGCATTCGTTGTACGAGCGGTAATTATTGCTAGCTCCGCCGCTGCAGTATTCGCATGCGCTGCTACTACAAGATCATTTCCAACACCCGCTGCAACCACTGCCGCTAATGCCGCCGCATTCGATGCCGCATTATTCGCTATCGCCGTT
>CADEGZ010000168.1 GCA_902827015.1 uncultured Pseudomonadota bacterium | reverse complement strand
AACTCGAGCGCTTCTATTTTTGGCTGTTCTATTACATCTTCTTTAGGAAATTCTTTTTTTAATCTTTCGCCATAACCTTGACTATAAATATCTTTAGCTGAAGCGCTAAAATCTCCATTGTGTTTTTGTATTGTGTAGGCTTGAAAAGCATTAATTAACTTTTCGTGCGGGTAAATAGTTCCTGTACTAAATAAGTACATACAATCGCTATTTTTAAAAATATACCCCGAGTGTGGCGAAGTTGCCCCGTGTCTTTTAATTATAATCTTATTTGCTAAATGTCTTATAATTTCAAATTCACTTTGTACAATATCTAGTACTGAATTTTTATCGTTAAAATCTTGCCACGGGGTTACGCCTACCGAAGTAAATTCTTTAACCTTTAAAGGCTTTTCTTCTGTTGGAGCAACGTAATTATACATTCTCGAGAATGACCAAATAATTTCACGGTCTGCATCTGAAATGTAATCAATATCAAAATACGTTTTCTTACTTACATTATTGTCTGGGTACAGAAAAACATAACCAAACCTACCTCTGCTTTCAATTACTGCTTCTTTATGTCCTTGTAAGACAGCTATTTTTTTATTAGTGTCGCAACGCTTTGATTTGTAAAGTAAATGGTAACCATCGTTCTTAGTTTTATAAACCACAACTTTTTCGTAAAAGTCTAAAATATTATCATCTAGGTAAGATATAAATTCATCCCAAAAATCTGTTTTTTCTTTTGCAGTTGAAAATACTTTTAAATCTACATCAATACATTCTAAATCTTCAAATCCTGTAATTATACCTACATTCTTTGTTGCTGCTATTTCGGTTTGGTCTTTTTTTAATTTACCGCCTTTATAATTGTATTGCTCAAGGAATTTAGTAGTAGTTAGCTTTTTAGTCTGTAAATCTTTCCACGAAAAGTTAGGCGTTTTATCTTCGCCAACTGTGAGTAAAGAAAACTTTTCGAGTAGTAGTGTTAAATCTATATTCATAAGTAACAGAAAAACCCAATGTCGTTTGGCTAGTGTGGTAAACGCCTCCCGACTTTGGGTTTTATTTCTGTGTTTCTATGGTGTCGGTTACCACTCCAACAAGGCAAATTTATAAAACTAATTTGAATTAAACAAGTATAATGCTAAAAATAAAAGTGTAAAGTAAAGTGTAAACCAAAACGTACAGTTTTATTAAAAAGTGTAAACCTAATTTTTGACTTAACTAATTGATAAATAAATAGATAAAGCATAAAAGCAAGGTAAAAGTGTAAACTTTACACTTTTTTTGAAAATAATATTTTTTCTGCTTTCTTAATTTATTTTTAATTACAAAGTGTAAAGTTTACAAAAACGTAAAGTTTTGTAATTAACCTACTATTTATCAAACAATTACAATAAAAAAACTGTACACTTTTCAATGTACAGTTTACAGTTTAGTTTACACTTTTTACACCCGCAACTTAATCGGGTGTTTATTTTAGTTAAAATGGCAAATCGTCGTGAATTACATTACTTGCGTTTGTAGCTGTTGGGAATTGTTCTGTAATAACTTCAGCGGTATGCACTTCCTCTTTTTTAGCTGCAATATTAATACTTCCATCAGTCCAAAAGCATTTACCGTTTCCAACGTAAAACCGTGTCGCTTTTGCTTCTCTTTGCTCTTTAGTTTGCGATACATAAGCCGTTACGTTTTGACCGTATGCGTTTGTGTCGTTATTGATTGAAAAATCAATACTAATTCCTTTTTCGCCTTTCGCTTTTAATGTGCTTAATAGCGTTTCTAATGTTTCAATCTTAATGTAGATGTTCGATAAACTACTCATAATTCAATGGTTTTAATAAATTCTCTAATATTTGTTACTCTTTGTTGTAAATCGGCAATAACTTCTTCCGAGTATTCTATTTCGTATTTTTTAATTCGATACTTTTTATCAAGCCGGCTGTAAGTTTTTGGAGTTTCCCACGCTGGTATATTTTCGGGGCTGTCTAACAAAACGTAAACTAATACGGCTTTTTTTAGTCCTAACAAATTCATATAGACTTGAAGTTGATAGTAGTAATCGGCAGTAGGGATTTCCTTTTCAAATAAAGGGAATGTAAATTCATCCCACGAGCATTTAATATCGAAAACAGTATCGTCAATAATTAGATCGGGTGTACCTTTAAAAAAGTCATTCTCATAACTTTGCTCGTTCTTTAAAGTAAAAGGCAAATCTAGCAACTCTATTGCTTTGTCAATCGCTTCATCTTCTAACTCGATACCTTTGGTTACATATTTGTTAGATAGTTGTTTTTTATAACCGTAGACTTCTTCTTTAAGACAATCGTAAACGTAAGATTTTGTTGTTTCTGAAAGTAACTCGGTCTTATTGCGTGGGTTAGTCATTATCTTACCCGATGCGCTCGCTCTTATTTTGAACATAATAATAATTCGTTTTCGTTAGACAATTGATATTTAGATTTTACTTGTTCGATTGTAAACCCCTCGCTAGTTATAGCATCTTTTACCTTTTGCCAATTCGGGTGCGTCGGTGTTAACTCGATTAAAGATAAATCCATTTCGTAAGATATTAAATCCTTACGATTTAAATCAGATCCAAATAACCGCCCAAAATGATCGCAAGCGTCTTTAATCGCTACTGTTTTTGCCATCGGAAAAGCCATTGATAAAGCACCGTTATTAATATTGTTTAAGTCTGCTGGACTTGTTCCTTTTGCGGTTTGTAGTTGACTAGCACCAATACCATCGTGAAACTCCCAGGTTCCCGTAACTGGATGCAAATAATGAACTCTAACAGTAACCCAAACACCGTTAAACGCTGTACCTTGTCCTGTTACTTCTATACGGTAGTTCTTGAATATAGTCTTTAAAAGAAACTCTATTCTTTCAATTGGTAAGTACTTGTAATTCTTAATAAACGGGTGTATTTTAACCCACGTTTCTTTAGGCGGTTGATTCATCAACATTACTAAAGCATCGTTCTTTTGTGTCGATACTTTGTCGATGTATAAATCTTGAATTTTAGGAAGTAAGCTCATAATTTTGATTTTAAGTTGTTGTTTTTAATTGAACTCGTCGCCTTTGCTAAGATGGATTAATAATGGTTCGACCAGTAAAGAATTTATTTCTTACTGTATGCCACATTCTATAAAATTCCACAACTCTAACTCGGTTATGAATGTAAGGATTCTCTTTTGTAATTGGATTTGTTACAATTCCATTTACTAATTCTTTTCTGTAAGGTACATTTTGCTTAATCATAATTCTATTTTAATTTAAAGTTGATAATTCATTTTGCTTGTAATTGCTGATATAACTCTTTTTTTTCTTTCTTGTGGAGTTCATTGTTTTGTTTAAGAACCTCGTTTTTCTTTAGCAATACTTTTACTTGTCTTTCTAAACCATCAATCCTAGATTTTAAAACATTCTTTTCTGTTTTTGACTTTTCTACTAAGTTCAAGTAGTTTGCAAATAGTTGTTTATTGGTTTGGTTCATAATTCATTTTGCTAGGTACAATCTCAAAATTAACTTTGCCCTCACGAACAAATAAAGTTGATAATGTACGTTGATTTTCGGTTGAAATAAACCCGTTTGGATTGATATTAAACCGCATACATTTGTAAATCAAATCTTGGTAATCTAATCCCGTTTCTTGGGATATTTGACGCAAATGTTTGTAATTTTGGCTAGGGTACTGCATTTCCAATAACTTTTAACAATAAACTTTTCCACCCGATTTCGTCGCTAATTCCGTCAACAATCGCTTTAACTTCCTTTAACTTATCACTTAACGCTCTAGCTCTGTCTTGATATAAATTGCGTTCGTACTCGGCAAATTCTAATTCAGTCATTTGCTCAACTGCATCATCTAATACAGTAACTTCGTTCGCTGGGTGTAATGGGTTTTGAGTTCCTAATACTTTGTCGTCGTAGTTGTTCATTAGTATCTAAATATTATTTGTGAAAGAAACCAAACCGCTGCGCCAAACGCAAATAAATACTGCCAATCGTTTTTCTGAAATCCGTTCATATTTTTAAGTTTTAAAGTTTAACTCTGCAAATATATAATAAAAACATTTTAAAACAAACATAAAAACATTTTTTTATTAGAAAAGTTTGTTGTAGGTTTGCTGAGTAATTAATAAGAA
>CADEGZ010000167.1 GCA_902827015.1 uncultured Pseudomonadota bacterium | reverse complement strand
TGTTTAATATTTAAAACTTTATGTTCATTTTGTTGCAAATGTCCCAGGGTTATTAGCAGCAGAAATTTTTTGGTTTAAAGATTTAAAAACACTTGAATATGCAAAACATCTTGGGATAGCGTTTCAACTGGTTAATATTATTCGAGATGTTGGCGAAGATGCAAATCGTGGAAGAATTTATTTACCAGAAGATGAACTGGCCAAATTTTCTATAACTGCTGAAAACATTCTAAATAAAGAATATTCAGAAAACTTCCAATACCTCATGCAATATCAGGCAAAGCGCGCAAGATCCTATTATGAAAAAGCTTTATCAAATCTACCAAAAATCGATAAATATCAACAACGCGCTGGTATTATTATGGCGGAAATCTACTTTACCTTACTTCGTGAAATTGAAAAAAGCAACTTCCAAGTACTCCATCAGAAAATAAGTCTAACTCCCCTACGCAAACTGTGGATTGCTTGGAAAACTGCAAGAAAATTAAAAAGACAAGGATAAACATGTCTGCAATAGAACAAGAACCTACAATCATCGTTGGTGCAGGTTGGGCGGGACTTACAGCGGCCCTTGCTCTTAGTCGTCAGGGCAAAAAGATCATTGTACTCGAAGCAGCACCTCAAGCAGGAGGACGAGCACGCAAAATCTTTTTTGGAGAAGATATTGTTGATAATGGGCAACATCTCTTACTAGGCGCTTATCATAACATACTCACTGCCTTAAAGTGGCTGGGTATCCCCGAGCAGTCTATATTACATCGCACTCCTTTAGAATTATGGATCACTGACCCATCGATGCCCCTTCATCCCTTTTATATACAAACTCTTAAATTTTCATCTCGTTTACGCTTACTAAACGGCCTTTTGAAACTAAAAGGACTTACTTGGCAAGAACGATTTAAAATGGCCCAATTTTTTCATGTTATTCAAAAAAATCGTTTTCAGTTTAATCTCGAAGCTGATGTTTCTATAAAAGAACTGCTTGTTTCATTTAATCAACCCTCCACTTTAATCACAAAATTATGGGCTCCTATCGCTGTGGCTGCCCTAAGTACCCCCATTCATGAAGCTTCTGCCCAAGTTTTCTTACAAATTTTAAAAGATACTTTTTGTAAAGATCAGGGCAACTCGGATTTATTATTCCCCAAGACCGATTTAAGCGAACTATTACCCAATCCTATTCTAAAATATTTAGCCCATAACAACGGCTCCATTTTTTATACTCAAAGAGTAAAATCATTAATAATTGAAGACGAACAATGCAAAGGTATTTGCACAGAAACAAAACAATTTAGAGGAAAAAATATTATTTTAGCAACACCACCCCACGTGAGTGCACAATTACTTTTACAATCTAAGGTTTCCAATTATTGTAAACCGCTGATCGAGAACCTTCTAAAATTCCAATATCAACCCATTACAACTGTTTATCTTCGTTACAAAACCCCTATTGAGTTTGAAATACCCATGATTGGATTCATTAACAGTACAATACATTGGGTTTTTGATCGTCGTTTAACTGGTCACCCCAATATTTTAAGCGTTGTTATAACAGGAGACGATGTACATTTGTCTTTGGAACATTCCCAGCTGATTACTAAAATAACAACAGAAATTAATGCCGCTTTCCCGAAATTCAAACAAACGCCATTGGAATATCGAATTATTCGCGAAAAAAGAGCGGCCTTTTCATGCCATGTTGGCGTTAATCATTATCGTCCTAATAATACAACCTCTATACCTAGGCTCTGGCTAGCAGGCGATTACACACAAACATATTATCCTGCCACTTTGGAAGGTGCGGTTCAAAGTGGGATGCAGGTAGCACAATTAATGCAACAATTATGAAAAACTAAAAGTTAGGACGAGGAAAGTCTGGACGAGGAGGACGTCCACCCGGCGGCGCCACTGGTGCCGCACCTCCTCTGCCCATCAATGCCTGATCTCTACCTACCGTAGAATCAAAGCCCGACTTGATTTCTCTGACAATAGCATCAGTATCGGTATGTTCTGCCTGTCCTCCAATCCAACGCATCACTTGATTCGCTAACAAGTAAATCAATGAAAAAGCCTTATTAACAATTGCCATTACCACAAATACATATATAACCAATACAGACAAAATACTAAACACTGTAGCTGTTGTTCCCGCATTTAAAGCAGAGATAAAACCAAAATTCAATAAAGAAAATCCTGCTCTCATTAACGTTATGCCCACAACAAAGCCAAAAACCATTAGGATAGGCCGTAAGAATACATTCATAATAATAAACAAGCCATGTGTAATTTTTGACAAAATTTCTTCTGTGGGATAACAAAGTGCTAAAGAAAGCATAGGGCACAAAAAGACGGATTCAATAACCATAATAAACCAGCCAAAAGCTGAAACTAAAAAGACTAAATAAGGAATCAAGGGAATATATACTCCCAAAGTAGCACCAATAATGATAATTAAATATCTTATTCCTCCTTCTATTGCGCGTGGTGGCGCTTGCGGCTGCTGTACAAAAGGACCTCGTGCTAAGTTATGTGGGCCCCCTTGCAATTGATTAATAATCGCATCAGTCAATACGGCGGTTTCAGAATCTAATGCTAACGCCATACCGAATCGACTTAATGCATACAATGGATCTGCCTTATCAATGGATTTTAAATAATCTTCAAAGGGATCTTTAATTTCTGCAATCATATCATTCATAAAATTATTAACACGATCGTCGGTTGTTTTAACATTTTCTATTGATATACTATGTGTAGGTTTTTGTTCATTGCCACTTATGAAGTCGGGATCCGCAGGATTTGCTTTTGCATGAGGATGATCTTTTTCCCAAAACCTTACAACTTTATCAATAGCCTGATTATACTTCTGATGCTGATTAAAATGATGATCGGTTAATAAGCTATAAATTTCTGATGGTGCCCCGTAAGACTTGATAGGCATCATTTTTCCAACTGTTAATTCAGGATCTAAATATGTTTTTTGTGCTTTAGTGATAACATGATAATAACTTCCTGCATGGATCCAACCATAACTTCTAAGCTGCTTTTCCTCTGCAGTCAGATCAGTACGTGTCTTTTTTAATAAATTTTCTTTTACAAGTGCAGTCATTTGATTAATATAGGCTTCACCCGCTGCACTAACATAACCTTTATCAATTTGTTCAATATTGAATACATCAGGTTTGCTCAATAAGCTTGTTGCAGTATCAACCGCGCTAAACATAGCCGCCAATGCTTGTGCTTTAATTGCAAGCCTCTTGGTTAAATTTGCTGTACTAAAAACAAGCTCTTTGTTGTCTTTTTTTAATTCCATTTCTACTAAAAATTTCCCACAAATATGATCATAAGGGCTTGACGCACCTTCTAATCCAACCCTAACTTCTGCCGTTTGTACTATTCTTGTGTCTGTAACAGCACTGCCATACACTTTATTTGGAACAACATAAATCTTAACAGGGCCATGCTGTTGAAATGGCCCAGGTATTCTTGATAACTCCGGCATTTCATGATTTAATACATTTTTACAAGTACTGGATTTCATCACTTCTTTTATTAAATCGTTTAAATGATAGGGTGCAATCTTTGGCTCTCGAGGATTATATTCAACACTAGAAGTAATATTTACGCCATAAGACAATTGCTGCAAAATAACATTCCAAGCTGAATCGGCTAAACCAATTCCATTTAAAACAAGCCACATTACAGACATTTGAATAACAGAATATCCTGAGCTATGGCCCGGAACCATCAATAAAATGCCCAAAAGCGGACGCATTACCATAAAAATTGAGAATTTCTTACCTAACGCTTCTCCTTCTCTGGCAGTATTGACAGTAGAAACAATGGTTACATAAGAAAGCAAAATCACGCCAAATACCAGCATGACCAAATTAAACTTCTCCATCATTAAGGAGAAAACTGTAAAATTAACATTACCTCCCAAGCTAATGGATCCAACACTACCTCCAAATATCATGCCTAGGTATTCTTTAGATTTATCGGTAGGTGGGACTGTAAAAACACCTGCAAAAGTTGTTCCAGAAGCAATCGCCAAAATAAAAAAAACAACTATTTTTTCATAAAGCCTATTTAACATTTAATGTCCTGAAATTATTCGACTGCTCAACCACTCTTGGATCTCACACCCAAATTTTTTGCGAGTAATTTGAAAA
>CADEGZ010000166.1 GCA_902827015.1 uncultured Pseudomonadota bacterium | reverse complement strand
CTCTGTTTTTTATTGCTTATAAATTAGGCAGTATTTACGTTGCTACTATAACAGCCATTGTTGCTAGTGCTTTACAAGTGGGTTGGTCCCGTTATACTACAGGGCGATTTGAAAAACTGCCGTTAATAACCTTAGCAACATTAACGATACTCGGTAGTGCTACCTTATTATTTCGCAACGAACTCTTTATTAAATGGAAACCCACAGCGCTCTACTGGCTTTTAGCCATTGTCTTCTTTGTAAGCCAATTTATTGGAAAGAAACCTTTATTGCAAAAAGCAATGGAGCAAAACATTCAATTGAGCAACAAAATCTGGTTACATTTAAATTTAAGCTGGGTAATATTTTTCTTACTTATGGGTACTGTAAACTTATATGTAGTTTATCATTTCGACACCAACACTTGGGTGAATTTTAAATTATTTGGAACACTTGGGTTAACGATATTGTTTATAATAATACAGGGTTTTTATATGGCACACCACCTAAAACACTCACAAAAGGAAGAGAAGTAAAAAATGGAACCTACCAAAGACAGACTCGCCTTAATCAAAGATTCTTTAACAAGAGCCTTACATCCCGTTGTTCTTAGCATTAACGATGAAAGCCATTTACATGTTGGCCACAACGGCGCAAAAGGAGGCGGACACTTTTCCATACAGATCACAAGCCTTGCATTTGAAGGCAAAACACCTGTGCAACGACACCAAATGATTTATGAAGCCTTAGGCGATCTTATGAAAACGGAAATTCACGCTATTAGCATCTATGCAAAAACTCCAAATGAATAATAAGGCTTTGACTTCGTCCTGCAGTTAATGTTATCCCTCTAAACGCAGTGAAAGCATTAGGGCATACAGATGCCTTAAAAATGATCCCTTGTTAAACTTGCCAATAGCCAATTGCTACACGTGCTCCTACCACAAGTACTTTACCCGCTTATCATACTATATCGAACTCACCGAGTGCTTCGAATTCTGATAACTCAAATGACCGTAAGAATAATGTTACCAAAGTTGCTTCCAATCCAGATTAATGGTGAGTGAAAATTACAAGAAATCAACCGCATTCTCTCGGCTAATAAAAATAGCTTCGCTTGCTTGCGGGAAATTTCCATAAAAATTCTCTAAAGCTTTCTCATGGCGTGGCATAATGCCCTCCCAGCTCACTTGATAGGGAACCATGGTATTTCCACGAACACCTATAAAATCCACCTCTCCTTTATGCAGCTCTTGCCAGTAAAACACCTGTTCATAGGTTTGTTTTAAACGTAAAAACACCATTAATTCCAAACTTTTCCCTAGATCTTTACCTGACGTACTCGTAATTGCGTAGCGTAAACCCGAATCAATAGGATAATATTTTTTTTGCTTACTCAATTGTTTTTTTTGTGAAAACGCAAAATAGTGGCAAGCAAACAATAAATAGGTATCCTCGCAAGCACTTAAATAAGATTTTACCGTATCTACTGTTAATCCAGTGATAGCAGCAATCTTTCTATAACTTAACTCAGACCCACAACTCTCAAAAGTCATTTTAACTACCTGTTTAATTGATTCCGGAGTACGACCATGTGTTCTTTTTAAAACATCCCTCAAAATAATATCGTTAAAATATTCTTGTAATAATTGATAAGGCTGTTCAAATGTTAAAGCACGAGGAAACCCGCCTGACACTAAATAATCTTCCACAGTCTTTTTAGGAAAAAGTGCTTTATATTCAGAAAATGAAAATGGAAATAATTCAAGCGTAATATGCCGACCTGTTAATGCTGTTCCAAACTCACCACTTAAAAGATACGAATTAGAGCCAGTTAAAATGAAATAATTATTTTTGGGGCGCTCTAGCTGTGTATACAGCCATTTTTCCCACCCTTGAACATTTTGAATTTCATCAAAAAAGAAATAACATGGCTTACCTAAAGAAGTTTTTTTTCTAGCCAATGCAACAATACGGCTTAATAATTCGTGATTGAGATCATTCATCAATCTAGGATCTTCAAAATTACAGTAATAGCAATCTATCAAAGGCAAATCATAGTATTTTGGCAACTGAGACAACAAAGTAGATTTGCCGCAACGGCGCACCCCTTGAATAATCAACGCTAAGTCCATACGCAGTTGTTTTGGTAATGTTATTTGTCTAAGCAAACCACCAGGTAATGCTTTATCCCAAAAACTCCAATCCGCTACTATTTCTATAACTGATTGATTTAACAGCATAAATAATATTAAATATTTATTCCAAATTAATGTCAAGTATATTCGACAAAATTAAAATCGTCAAGTATACTCGACGATTTATGATATGCAAATACTATTTTGAAACAGTTAGCATTTGAACCTTTTCAAACCCTTTTGGTAATTTTTGACCACGTTCCCCAACTTTAGCCATATAAGATTTCCATTCTTTAGGAGAGAGTTCCAATCTCTTTCGCCCTGCATCGGCAACCAAAGTTTGATGCGAAAGCAACAGAACAGCACACATAAGAGTACTACCTTTAGAAACGGCCATCAATTTATGCCCTTTGCCTTTACTCATTTCAGGTATTTCTGACAATGATACTATTAAAAGTCGTCCTTCTTGGCTTAAAAAGGCAACTAAAGCTTGTTCGTTATTTTCTGGCAGCTTAAGTGCGGCGAATAAGCACTGGCCTTCTTTAATTTTAACAATGGCTTTACCATTACGGTTTTTACCTAATAGCTCGCTAAAAGGAACAATAAATCCATAGCCCACATTCGACATTACCAAATATTGTTCTTTTTCTCCCCCCATTAAAACGCTTTCAAAAGTCGTGTGTGGAGGCGGATTAACACGTCCGGTCAGCGGTTCTCCTTGCCCTCTGGCTGAAGGTAAGCTTTGTACATTTAAGGTGTAGGCTCGACCCGATGAGTCTAAAAAAACAACAGGTTGATCGCTTTTTCCTTGAACTGCCATTTTAAATTCATCACCTGTTTTATAACTTAAAGTCGTTGGATCAATTTCATGACCCTTAGCCGAACGGATCCAACCCTTGACTGATAAGATCACCGTCACCGCTTCTGCAGGGGCTTTGTCAATTTCTTCCATGATACGTGCTTCTGGTCGTTCCACAATTGGAGAACGTCTGTTATCTCCATAAGTTTTAGCATCTTCTTCTAATTCTTTTTTAATCAGCGTTTTTAAGCGTTGCTCAGAATTTAAGATCTTTTCTAAATTCACTTTTTCCTCAGCCAATTCTTTTTGTTCAGTACGGATCTTAATTTCTTCAAGTTTTGCAAGATGCTTTAATTTTAAATCTAAAATTGCTTCACTTTGTATTTCGCTTAAAGCCAATTTTCGCATCAAAACTTTTTTGGGATCTTCCTCATGGCGAATAATTGCAATTACTTCTTCAATATTTAAAAAAGCAATTAAAAATCCATCTAAAATATGCAGACGTGCGCTAACTTTTTCTAACCTTGTGGTAAGTCGACGACGAACGGTGTGCGTTCTAAATACCAACCATTCGCTTAATAATTCTTTTAAATTTTTAACTTTAGGGCGACCATCTAATCCAATGACATTTAAATTTACTCTATAGGTTCTTTCTAAATCGGTGGTAGCAAATAAATGTGCCATCAATGCATCGCTCTCTACTCGATTAGAACGAGGGGTAATGACCAAGCGTGTTGGATCTTCATGATCAGACTCATCACGCAGATCCGAAATCAAAGGCAGTTTTTTAGCCTGCATTTGGGCCGCAATCTGCTCGAGTACTTTACTGCCAGATACCATGTGTGGAAGCGCAGTAATAATAATATCCGATCCCTCTTCTTTATAAACTGCCCGCATTCTTAATGTACCCACCCCACTTTTATAGATTTTAAATATTTCACTTCTAGGCGTAACAATTTCTGCTTCAGTGGGGAAATCAGGCCCTAAAATAATCTCGCACAACGTTTCTAAAGAAGCATTAGGATGTTCTAGCAAATGCACGCATGCCTTAACCACTTCTTTGACATTATGCGGTGGAATATCCGTTGCCATTCCTACTGCAATCCCAGTTGTCCCATTTAATAAAACATTGGGCAAGCGGGCCGGCAACAATTTAGGCTCTTCTAAAGTACCATCAAAATTAGGTACCCAATCTACCGTTCCTTGTTCTAATTCGCTTAACAAAGCATTGGCATAAGGAGAAAGTCGTGCTTCTGTATAACGCATTGCCGCAAACGATTTAGGATCATCTGGAGATCCCCAATTTCCTTGACCATCTACA
>CADEGZ010000165.1 GCA_902827015.1 uncultured Pseudomonadota bacterium | reverse complement strand
CTAAAAACACAAGCTGGTTTGCCAACCAAACTTCCTGCCAGCCAAAGGTTGGTTGTGCTATCAATGAAATATTTAAGAGGAGCGGCCATGTTACCAAAACGGGTAGGGCTTCCTATTGCCAAACCTACACAATTTTTTAAATCTTCTAAAGTGGCGTAAGGGTCGCCGCTTTCCGGGATCGGGGGAAGAGTAGCTTCTGTGTTTGATGATACAGGGGGGACAGTCCTAATTTTTGCTTCGATACCCGATATACTATGGATCCCTCGTGCAATAAGGTTTGCCATAGCTGCAGTGGCTCCGTAACGGCTATAATACAAAACCAGAATATAAGGTAACATAAGGCGTTTATCCTAGCATTGATGTAGGAACTAAATCAATGAAGAAAATTTGTTTACATTGCTTTGTATCAGGTCATGTGCAAGGGGTTTTTTTTAGGCGTGAAACTCGCAACTATGCTATAGAACTTCAGTTAACTGGTTGGGTTAAAAATCTACCAGATGGGCGAGTAGAAGTGTTGGTATGTGGAGAAGAATCGGCTGTTATTGTGATGCAAAATTGGCTGTGGCAAGGCCCGCCTGCTGCAAATGTAACAGAGGTATTATCACAAGAAATTTCTTGGCAAGAATATAACAGCTTTGAGGTGAAATGATCGATGTTATGGTTCCAAGTTTTAATTTTATCCTTGGTACAAGGGTTAACGGAATTTTTACCGGTTTCAAGTTCAGCGCACCTTATCTTAGTGCCGGAATTGTTAGGATGGAAAGATCAAGGTTTGGCTTTTGATATTGCCGTACACTTAGGCACTTTATTGGCTGTATTGGGCTATTTTAATTGCGAAATCATTAAAATGTTTCGAGATTTTCTTTGCTCTTTAAAAGGAAATACTCTAAGTGTAGAGGCAAAAATCTTTTGGTCTATAGGATTTGCGACAATTCCTGTAGGGCTAGTTGGATTGTGCGGCAAACACTTTATTGAAACTTCATTGCGTTCTCCAATAGTCATTGCTTTTGCAACCATTGGATTTGGATTAATACTTTGGGTAGCAGATAAATGGAGCAAACAAAGGCGTGATTTAAAGGTATTAAATTGGCGAGATGTTGCTATCATTGGCCTTAGCCAGGCTCTTTCTTTAATTCCAGGGACCTCTCGTTCAGGTATTACCTTAACAGCTGGATTATTTAGGGGGTTTACGCGAAGAGCCGCGGCTAAATTTTCGTTTTTGTTATCGATCCCGGTAATCATACTTGCTGGTGGATTAGAAGTTATAACGCTTCTTAAAAGGGAAGTCTTAGTAGATTGGGAATCGTTAGGATTGGCAGTATGTTTGTCTGCAATAAGTGGATATTTTTGTATTCATTATTTTTTGAAGTTATTGGATACCATTGGACTATTTCCTTTCGTATTATATCGTTTATGCTTAGGAATATTTTTGGTTTTTTATTTTTCTTAAGTTAGTGATTTTTTTTGAGTACAATATTAAACGTTCTGTAGCTCAGAAGCAGAAGGTGTTTTAGGAAATAATTTGTCGCGCTTTAATTCTTCCTGATAGAAGATCGTTAAGCCGATTGAAAACACGAAGATCGAGGCAAAATAATGCCACGTGATCACTTCATCTAAGAAATACCAACCAAATAGAGAAGCAAAGAAAGGTGTTACAAGCCCTGCAAAAGCCATGAAGGTAGC
This sequence comes from uncultured Pseudomonadota bacterium, assembly GCA_902827015.1. Taxonomy (GTDB): domain Bacteria; phylum Pseudomonadota; class Gammaproteobacteria; order UBA6186; family Azoamicaceae; genus CADEGZ01. Next base: position 2,677 of record CADEGZ010000165.1, on the reverse strand, counting down.
GCTGTAATGTTTAAGGAGATACCCATAGAGATTATAACAAATAATGTTAGAAATGAGGCACATCCATAGCGTATTTTTTAGAAAAGGTCCAAAAGCGGTAACAGGAATAGGTGCCCATGTCTCGCCAGAAAGGTAGGAGTGAGCGAGCGCAAACACTCCTCCCAATACCATGCTAATGCCATTGGCCATAAGAGGGGTATATTGATATTCGTTGATGATTTTTTTTAAGAGGGTCCAACCATAAACACTACAAAGAACAGCAATCAATAATGCAGTTTCGGCCAAAGAAATAAAGGCAAAATCGCCCGATATTTCTTCTAGAGGGGATTGCGTCATAAAGATAGGGATAAGGCCCATGAAGCCGATGCAAAGCCCTAACCATTTTTTAGTAGACAAAATTTCTCTTAATACAAAATAGGCAACGGTCGCGGAAAGGAAAGGAGATAGGCTGTAAATTAAACAAGCTTTTGCAGAAACCATGTGTTGAAGTCCCCAAATTTCTGCTACGTTAGTAAGATAAATATTAATGAATCCTAATAAGAATAAGTTTTTAAGGTGGCTTGCTTTAATTTTAAAGGTTTTACGATTAAAGAAATACTGATGGAGTAATAATAAGATGCCGGCAGCGGCCATTCGGGAACCAATTAGAAAAAAGGGCTCGCTATAGCTCAAGGTATCTTTGCTTAAACCAAACAGGCTAGCAAACAGTGCAAATAAAAGGATAACTAAGAATATCAAAACCTTACCTCAATCCTCAATGTGGATGGACAAACACGGCTGCATTATACCACGTTACCTGATAATTTGTATGCTCTGCGGCTCACCAAGGCCTGTGTCGCAGTGCAATTTGAAGTGCGTTGGGTATAAACGGGCAAAAATGCTCACTCGGGGAGGGTGTATATACGATTTAGTTGCTCGTTTAAAAAGGGAATTATTTGTGCTTTAGGCAATATTTGCACAGTGTCATCTTGTCTTTGTTTATATTCTAGGTTACCTGCCGCGAGATGTTTTTCACTTATAACTACCCGGTGTGGGATCCCAATTAATTCAGCATCTGCAAACATAATGCCAGCTCGTTCATCGCGATCATCCAATAGGACTTCTATACCCGCGCTTATTAATTCTTGGTATAAGTTCTCGGTAATGTTTTGCACAGTTTTAGCTCTATGGAAGTTAATCGGTATGAGGATAACTTGAAAAGGCGCTATTACGGCAGGCCAGATAATTCCCCGTTCGTCATGGTTTTGTTCGATGGCCGCTGCAACGATACGAGAGACACCAATGCCATAACATCCCATGGTTAAAGCTTTTGCTTGGCCTGACTCATCTAATACAGTTGCATTCATAGCACGACTGTATTTCTCACCCAGCTGAAAGATATGCCCAACTTCTATACCACGCATCAGTTGTAAAGTTCCTTGGCCATCTGGACTTTTATCGCCCTTTTGCACCAATCGCAGATCTGCTGTATTAGGTTCTTTGCAATCTCGTCCCCAATTAAAACCTGCATAATGTGTATCTTCTTGATTGGCACCACAAATAAAATCTGCCATCTTGGTAACGTTTTCATCAGCAATTATTGGAATATCGAGATCTTTAGGCCCTACGAATCCAGGACCACAACCGGCAATGTCTTGAACTTCTTCAATACTTGCCATCGCAAAAGGAGAGAAAACAAGTGGAAGCTTTTCTGCTTTAATCGGGTTTAATTCATGGTCTCCGCGGATTAAAAGTGCAACGATGGGGTGCTCATTTGTGCTGCCACGAACTAATAGTGTTTTTAAGATTTGTTTTGTTTCTACATTAAGATAGGTTGCTTGTTCTTCAATCGTTTTGATTTTTGGTGTTTGAACAAAAGATAATTTTTGATTGGGTAATGCTCGTGGCTTAAGTGATGGCAAGGCTTTTGCAAATTCAATATTTGCCGCATAATGACTTTGGTCACTATAGGCAATTATATCTTCCCCAGATTCTGCAAGTACATGAAATTCGTGTGATAGTGCACCGCCAATACTACCCGTATCTGCTAAAACAGCACGGAACTTTAAACCAAGACGGGTAAAAATTCTGCTGTAAGCATTGTGCATATCATCATAAGTTTTTTGTAGAGAATTAGCATTCAGATGGAAAGAGTAGGCATCTTTCATTAAAAATTCTCGGGCACGCATAACTCCGAAGCGTGGACGTATTTCATCTCTGAATTTTGTTTGAATTTGGTAGAGTGTTAAAGGTAATTGTTTGTAGCTTTTCAATTCACGACGAACAAGATCAGTAACCACCTCTTCATGGGTTGGACCAAAACAGAATTCACGTTTATGACGATCGAAAACTTTTAAAAGTTGTGGGCCAAATTGTTCCCAACGGTTGGTTTCTTGCCATAATGCAGCAGGATGTAAAATAGGCATTAAAATTTCTTGGGCATCAATGCGATTCATTTCTTCTCGAATAATTTGTTCGATTTTTCGTAAAACCCGCAAGCCCATTGGTAACCATGTATATAATCCTGAGGCAAGTTTGCGAATTAAGCCGGCACGGATCATAAGTTTATGGCTTATAATTTCTGCATCATTTGGAGGTTCTTTTAGCGTTGCTAATAATAAGTGAGAAATGCGCACACAATCATCCTAGGTCATATCGTTATACAGTAAAAAAGATTTTAAGAGATAAGAGTAAGCAT
>CADEGZ010000164.1 GCA_902827015.1 uncultured Pseudomonadota bacterium | reverse complement strand
TCACTTAATTTTAGTTTATTTGGTATCACCAAAGCCTTTGGAACCGCTGCAGCAATTTTTTTAGCCCTTGCCAACTCCATTTCGTTTCCCCACAACAGTTGGATAAAATATCCCGATTCTGCAACTATTCTTGCCAGTTCAATCCAATAGGTTTCTGGCCAATGCTTAGTATCCCAGGTAGTACCATGTAAAAAAACATAATAAGGACTCGATACTTCATAAGAAGATAAACGCCCACAATCAATTCCATAATCTGCAACGGTTTTCGGTATGTCATAACCCAAACCTTGCGCAAATAAAGCTCTAGCACGAACTACCGCGTGTTGATCCCAAGCAACAATTGCACGTTTTTGATAAAATAAACTTGCTAATGATTCGCGAGCAGATCGCCAAGAAAGCCCAATCGTGAGCCCACCTTGACTTAATAAAGCAACTGCCGCACTTTTCAGCAAACCTTGTGCATCAATAACTCGATCATATTTTTGTTGACGGAGCTGTTTGAAAAAGCTTCGAATATCTCCCGATTGCAAGGCTTTCCATCTATTTTTACGCCACCGACGCAAAGCAATAGGAATAACACGTACTACCGAAGGATGCCAGCTGGGTATTTCTTGAAAGGGTTCTTCTACCACCCAATCAAATGTTATATTAGGAATTGCCTGTACTGCATCACTCACGGCAGGCAAAGTGTGGATAATGTCTCCCAAGGACGATGTTTTAACAAGCAAAACGCGCATTACACCACCACAGTATCCATAGCGGCCAACACTTTTTCAGGATAAAGTTCTTGCATACATTTGTGGTGTACTAATGGACACTCCCGCTTAAAACAAGGACTACAAGGCAACGACAATCGCACAATATTTGCATCTCCTAAAGGTGGCGTGTAGCCTGGATCAGTAGAACCATAAATTGCAACTAAGGGTTTTCCGAGAGCCGCTGCAATATGCATCAAGCCTGAATCGTTGGTAACAACACTCGTTACTGCTGATAATAAATCAATTGCCTCATCTAATCTGGTCTTACCTGTAAAATCTAAACATTGCCCATGAGTTTCTTCTTGAATATGATCCGCAACGGCTTTATCGTTCTTAGAGCCAAACAACCAAACAGCCCATCCTTCCTTGCGTTTTGCAAGTGCTATTTTTGCATAATAGCTTTCTGGCCAACGTTTTGAAGCACCAAATTCCGCCCCAGGACATAAAGCTAAAATAGGGCGTTTTAGATCTTCTGCCACAGAAAATTTTTCAACCACGGTTTTTACTGAAGCAGGATCAATTTTAAAGCGAGGATAAGGTACTGGTTGTACAAGTTTAGTATTTTTCTCGTATGCTAATGTAGCAAAGCGATCAATCAACCTTGGTAAACGCTTTTTATCTAAAATCCGAATATCATTTAATAGGCCAACCCGGCATTCTCCTAAAAATCCAGTACGTTTAGGGATGTTAGCCCACCAGGGAATTAAAGCGGATTTCCAAGAATTTACTAATACAATAGCTTGGGTATAAGCTTGGGATCGCAAAGCCACTGCAATACGGTATCGTTCTTTTAAATTAAGAACACCATGCCCTATTGGCATAGCATGAGCACAACGCACTTCTGGCATTCGTTCTAACAACGGTCTGCTCCAATCAAGTGCCAATACATCAATAACGGTATTGTTATCTTGCTCTTTAAGCGTTTTAAAAAGGGACTGGGCCATAACCATATCCCCTACCCAAGCGGGACCTACAACGAATATCTTGTTCAACTAACTCTCTCTAAGGGTTGGATCTTTTAAAATATATTTTGTACCACAATATGGGCATATTGCCTGCCCTGTTTCTTCAATTGGTAAATATACCCTAGGATGGGCGTTCCATAAAGTCATTTTTGGAGTAGGGCAGGCTAGGGGTAGATCTTCATTTAAGATTTCCTGGTATTTTAAACTGCGTTTCTCTTTTTTAGCCGTCATAATTAGCACCCTCCTTTAAGCAAGTGTTTATTAAAAATGACCTATTGTAAAATATGCCATTTAGGGGAAAACTCACTTTAAGCAAATTCACCTATTTAATATTGTCTCTATACCGTCTTCTTTGTGCTATATTTAAGTTTGTAAGATTACATTTAAGGGCGTGATTATGAACATGAAAGATCAAATTCATAAGGTTGTGGAAACTCTCAAGATAACAGCAGGTGCCCTTGAACATACCATTGTAGATCTCTCCCAAAAGTTAAAAACCGAGATCCAAAAAGCAAAAGACGCTAAAACAGCAGAAACCCCCCCGCCGCCGCCTCCACAATCACCAGAAACCACGAGCCAAAAAAAAGATGAGGCAACCGTGGTTAAACAAGATCAGGATAAACCTAAATAAATCCGATTGTGAAGGGTAATACCTTATTTTGCTTTAACCTTTAAAATAACACCATCAACACCAATCACTTCAACTTTAGCACTGATAGGCAAGGAAGGCCCCTCCACTTGCCACATAGAATCATCCACTCGAATTTTTCCGCGACCGTCTATAATGGGTTCCGACAAAGTAAAAACACGCCCAATATATTGCTCTGCTCGTCTATTCAATGTGGATGTCTGTGTCTTTGCCGGATGAACTTTTAAATAATGATGCCACATCATTACACTCACAATAGAACCAAAGGCAAAAACTAAAACCTGATATTGCCACAGTAAAGCTGGTATTAACCAAGCCGTGATACCAACAACCGTTGCAACGATCCCGAGCCATAATAAAAAGAAACTGGTTCCTAACATTACCTCGAAAATAATCAACAAAGCAGCAAAGCCAAACCAAAACCAATAGGTAACCGAGAATAATGCATTCATCATTTAAACACCTTATTTTTTAACTTCTTTGCTAGAAAATACCGATTTGGTAAGTTCACTGATCCCAGTTAAACTGCCAATAACATTGCCCGCTTCTAATGGCATTAAAACAATTTTCTGATTTTCAGCGGAAGCAATCTTTCCCAAAGCTTCAATATATTTTTGTGCCACAAAATAATTTACTGCTTGTAAATTTCCATTAGCAATCGCTTCCGAAACAACTTGCGTCGCTTTAGCTTCTGCTTGTGCTTGTCTTTCTCTTGCTTCAGCGTCTAGGAATGCACTTTGTCTTCGACCTTCTGCATCTAAAATTCTGGCACTCTTTTCACCTTCTGCACGCAAAACCTGTGATTGTTTAACACCTTCTGCCGCTAAAACAGCCGCGCGCTTTTCACGCTCTGCTTTCATTTGTGCTCCCATCGATTCCACCAAATCACGTGGGGGCGCAATATCTTTAATTTCAATTCGGGTAACTTTAATGCCCCACGGCGCTGTGGCTTCATCAATGACCACCAACAAACGAGAATTAATATGATCTCTTTGTGACAATGCTTCATCCAAATCCAAAGAGCCTAATACTGTTCGAATATTAGTTAATGTTAAATTTCGAATGGCGCGTTCTAAATCGCTAACTTCATAGGCAGCTCTTGCACTGTCTACTACTTGAAAAAATACTACCGCATCTACTCGCACCATTGCGTTATCTTTGGTAATAATTTCCTGAGAAGGAATATCTAATACTTGTTCCATCATGATTAACCTAGCACCGACTTGATCCATAAATGGAACAATAATGCCAAGACCCGGTCTTAAGGTATGAGTATATTTTCCGAAACGTTCTATAGTCCACTCGTGTCCCTGGGGCACCTGCTTGACTCCCATAAAAACCACCACAATGCCCAAAACTGCTAAAAGGCCAACGACCACTCCAAAATCCATTCTCTACTCCCCCTCTGTTAATATAAAAACATAAAACTTATTACCGCCTAAAATTATAATTATGTTCCACTAACTCTGCTACAATATAGGGCATTGTGTTTTCGAGTTATTTAAAGAACTATGGTGAATCAGCAAAAGCGACGACAAGCTCATCGCTTATCAAAAACAACTAGACAAAGACAAACAAGCCAGGGTATCTCCTTTGCATGGATTTGGCTACTGATCGGCATGTTTGTAGGGATCTTAGGTATTTCTCTGGTATATCAACAGGTGTTCCCCAAATGGCCATTCGCACACTCTATAAAAGCCTCGCTACCACCAATAGAAAAGACATCTTCTTCCCGCAAGGCTATAACACCTAAGACAAATGGAACCGTTGTTTTTAATACCCCAAAAGAGCATTCACAGAACTCCACCCACACAAAACGCGAATCACGCTTTGAATTTTATCAGCTCCTTCCAGGTATGGAGGTGCCCATACCTGATCCACCTTCTGCTACAACTATTGCACCTTCCAATAGCAATCCTTCTTCCTCACCACTTCAATTAACAAAAAAAGCTGAAGCTGCCCCGATAAAGGAAATGATCCAAACACCTGTAACCCAAAAGGAAAAGTTAGTTAATAAACAACAAAGATTACCTAAACTTCCTACTATTATAAGAAAGCTCGCAGCTGCCCAATACCTACTACAAGTAGATGCCTTC
>CADEGZ010000163.1 GCA_902827015.1 uncultured Pseudomonadota bacterium | reverse complement strand
CTGGCTGCCCCCATTGGACCATTAAAGGGGATCCCAGAAATTGCCAATGCAGCAGACGCGCCTATCATTGCTGGAATATCCGAATCTATTTCTGGATTTAAAGATAAAACAGTTGCAACAACTTGCACCTCATTCCCAAAGCCTTTGGGAAATAAAGGACGAATAGTTCGATCACTAAGTCGCGAAATTAAAGTCTCTCTTTCACTTGGACGCCCTTCACGTTTAAAAAATCCCCCTGGAATTTTACCCGCCGCGTAAGATCGTTCTTGATAATCAACCCGCAATGGTAAAAAATCTTCGACCTTTTCCGTATTTTGAATACCAACCACGGTAACTAATACAGAAGTGTCATCTAAACTGACTAATACTGCGCCGCTCGCTTGCCTAGCAATAGTCCCTGTTTCTAAAGTGAGAGTATGATCTCCATACTGAATGATCTTTTTAATTGTTTGCACATCGGATCCTTACGAAAAAATTCTAAAATTTAAAATTATACCCTTCACAATCGGGTTTTAGGCTAGATGCAACGTGAGAGAGCGCCCGAAGTGTATATATTATTAATACACGAGGACGCGAATGAGTATTGCAACAACGCATAAAATTCAAGTGTGAAGGGTATAGCTTAGCCACGAAGATTTAGATCTTGAACCAATTTAGTATACAGTTCTAAATTAAACTGTTTTAAATAACTTAATAATTTACGACGACGATTCACCATACCAATTAATCCACGACGTGAATGAAAATCTTTTTTATGAATTTTTAAATGTTCGGTTAATAAATTAACTCGTGCTGTTAACAAAGCAACTTGTACTTCCGGAGAGCCTGTATCTCCTGCTACTCGTCGAAATTGCTCAACAATATTAGCCTTTGCCTCAGCGCTTAACCGCATGGAAAACTCCTCTAATTTAAGTTAAATGACTTAGCAAAAAAGCAAAGCTAAGCCTAATAATGCTCAAGACTACAGAGGCTCTAGTGTACCTTATGACCTCTTAAAATAAAACCTTTTTATATACCCCTATAAGGGTGCTTTTTCTGAAACAAATACAAGCAGATCCTCATAAGGAATCACCTTTCTTTAGAGCACAACGAATCAACCGACGCGGTGCCACACGCCCATCTTCTAAAATTTCACCAATCCCTAAAAATTGATTGTCGTTTAACATTAACCGTACCAATCCCGCCATTGGGGCATAAGGAATAAGTACTGGTTGACCTTGCATCAAATAATAGGCGGTTACTTCTGAAAGAATAACACTCGGTAATTTTATAACTGCACCATCTACTGGCAAAAGGTAACTGTCTAAACTCTCGATTCCCCCTTCTTGAAGGGCATTCTCTAAAACATCCATAGAATACATTTCTGAAGATTGGTACGATCCCACTCCAAATCTTCTTAGTTCAACCACGTGTGCTCCACACCCCAAGGCCTCTCCAATATCATCTATTAAAGTTCTAATATAAGTCCCCTTACTCACATGAACCTCTAAACTTAAAATATTATCTCTATAATTTAAGATCTTCAAAAGACTGACTGAAATAGGGCGCTTTGGCCGCTCTATATTTATCCCAAGGCGTGCGAATTTATATAAAGGCTGTCCTTGATGTTTAATCGCAGAATACATAGAAGGAACCTGAAAAATATCTCCTCTAAATTGCTGCAATATCTCTTCAATTAAGGACAACGAAATAGAAGAAATAGAACGGTTACTTAAAACCCGCCCTTCTTCATCTCCACTATCCGTTCGTATACCTAAGATGGCAGTTGCTTGATAACGTTTATCAGCCTCTAATAAAAAGCGTGAAAATTTAGTGGCTTCACCAAAACAAATAGGTAAAAGGCCACTTGCGATAGGATCAAGACTACCACTATGTCCTGCTTTACGTGCTCTAAACAAACGCTTAATATTTTGTAATGCTGCATTCGAAGTAATGCTCTTTGGTTTATCTAACAACAAAACACCATCGATATCCCTATACCTTTCACACTTAAATTTTAGGTTGTGATTTGTACTCATGTATTATTTTTAGGAACAAAGCGTGCTTAATTTTGCGACATTAGATCTAAACCATTACAAGGGGGATACGAATCACCAGCACAAGATTCCAGAATTGAACTAATTCGATTGCCACGTATGACGGAGTCATCAAAAATAAAAAATGGTTTGGGCACTACTCGTAATTGTACTGAGCTTGCTAATGATCTTCTAAAGAAACCAGAGGCATCGTTTAAAACTTTAAGTGTCTCTTCTTTTTTTGTTTCTTCTAATACAGTTACATAGATCCTAGCATGTTTTAAATCTGCAGATACTTCTACATTAGATATGGTTACCATACCAACACGCGGATCTTTAAATTCCTGTTGAAGCAGATGAGCTACATTACGATGTATTAAATCGGCAACTCGCTCGGCTCGACTAAAACTTTTCGGCATGATTACCTACCCTCGAGAGACTTCAACTGTCTCATAAACTTCAATTTGATCACCAACTTTAACATCATTATAATTTTTAACGCCAATTCCACACTCCATACCATGTCGTACTTCAGAGACATCTTCTTTAAAACGCCGAAGTGATTCTAATTCTCCCTGATAAATAACCACGTTATCCCTTAATACTCGGATAGGACAACCTCTCTTCACAATGCCCTCAATAACCATACATCCTGCCACTGCACCCAACTTAGCTGAGCGAAACACAGTTCTCACTTCTGCTAAACCTAAAATTTGTTCCTTAAATTGCGGCCCTAATAACCCATTAACAGCCCGTTTAATGCTATCTACAACGTCATAAATAATACTACTATAGTGAATTTCAACACCTTCTTTCTCTGCCAAACGCCGCGCTGCAACATCCGCTCGCACATTAAACCCAATCATAATCGCACTAGAGGCCATTGCTAAAGAAACATCCGATTCGTTAATCCCCCCTACATTAGCCATCACAATTTTAACTTTAACTTCGTCAGTTGATAATCCTTCCAACGCTTCCATTAAAGCCTCTGCAGATCCTTGTACATCTGTCTTTAATATAATTTTAAGAACTTTAGACTCTTCTTGTTGCATTCGATCAAAAAACCCTTCCAACTTGAAAGATTGTTGACGCAACATTCTTACATCGCGGTATTTAGTTTGACGAGACAATGCCACTTCTTTCGCCTTACGTTCATCCGCAACCACTATAAAAGTATCGCCCGCTTGAGGCGTTCCTGATAAGCCCAACACTTCTACCGGCATTGCTGGCCCAACGGAAGTAACGAACTCACCAAGTTCATTTACCATGGCGCGAATGCGTCCATACTCTAAACCTGCCAATAACATATCGCCTCGTTGCAATGTTCCACTTTGTACCAGCAATGAAGCAATAGGTCCTCTTCCTTTATCTAAGCGTGCCTCTAACACAACACCTGCTGCATTTCCTTCCACAGGGGCTTTTAATTCTAAGATCTCCGCTTGTAAGCTAATTGCTTCTAATAAAGTATCAATTCCTGTTCCAACACGAGCGGAAACAGGAACAAACATTACATCGCCACCCCAAGATTCAGGAAGCAATCCATGTACAGATAACTCATTTTGGATTCGATCTAAATCCGCATCTTTTTTATCAATTTTATTAATGGCAACGACAATAGGAACATTTGCCGCTTTGGCATGCTGAATGGCTTCAATAGTCTGAGGCATGACACCATCATCCGCAGCAACAACCAACACCACAATATCCGTACATTGTACACCCCGAGCACGCATGGCTGTAAAAGCAGCATGACCCGGAGTATCTAAAAAAGTAATCACCCCACGACTGGTTTTGACATGATAAGCACCAATATGTTGAGTAATGCCCCCCGCCTCTTTTGCTGCTACTTTAGCTCGACGAATATAATCCAATAATGAGGTCTTACCATGATCAACATGCCCCATCACTGTTACAATGGCGGCTCTTGGTAACCCCTCTCTTTTTTCTTCTACTCGCAATGTTTCTTCAATTGTAATGTCTTTTACTAATTTAGGGGTATGCCCCATTTCTTCTACAACAATTACCGCTGTTTCTCGATCAATGGGTTGATTAATAGTGACCATCACTCCCAATTTTATTAAGCTCTTTATAACTTCCGATGCTTTAACAGACATCCTTTGAGCCAATTCAGCCACCGTAATTGTTTCCGAAATTAGTACCTCACGTACCAATGGGCCAGTTGGTTTTTCAAAAACATGCTTCTTTTGGATCTCCTCAACAATCCCTTTAATATCTTTTCTTTGCCCTTTTGCACTACCGATTGCTTTAGCCTTCGTGCCTTTTGTTTTTTGCGAACGCCAACCCAAGCGAGGCAGTGCAGGTTGTTCATCTTCATCAATAGCTTCATCTACAATATCGAGCGCTTTAACATCGAGTGTCTTAACAATCTTTGCTTTGTGCCACTCATCCGATTCCTGCCAATTTTTTGGTTTACTTCGACTACGTTTCTTTTCTTCTTCATCTAATAAATCTTT
>CADEGZ010000162.1 GCA_902827015.1 uncultured Pseudomonadota bacterium | reverse complement strand
TTATGAGGCAGTATGGGGATCTCTCTTTTGTTTTTGTAATTTTCAAATCAGATTACCCGTTCTGCCGAAGCCAAGCGTTTTTATGCAGGGTTTGGTCAATTAGGGAATTTAGCTCTAGTGGCTTCGGGCTTAACCATTATTCATTTCTCCGATATTCGTAGCCAAGTTCCTGAGGGTGTTGATGCTTGGGGAGAAACTTTACGTTGGCTTATGGGCGCAATTACCGTCTGTTGTGTCATTATTATTCTTGCTTATCAGTGGATGAACAAGCATGTCTTAACAGATCCAACGCTTTATAACCCAGCTGATCGGTCTCCTAAGAAATCTAAGCTTAAGTTAACCATATGGGAAAGCTTTTTGTTGTTAAGTCGTTCTCGCTATTTAGGGTGTATCGTGCTCTTAGTGTTGGGTTATGGAGTTTCTATTAATTTAATTGAAGTTGTTTGGAAATCCCAATTGGGCGCTCAGTTCCCCAATGAAAATGATTACAATACTTTTATGGGATATTTTTCAATGTGTACAGGTTTTGCCACACTGTTCTTAGTAACCATTGGTAGCAATGTGATACGTCGCTTGGGGTGGTTGGTTGCGGCTTTGTCTGCACCAGTGATGATTTTAATTACTGGAGCCATCTTTTTTACTTTTGTTATGTATAAAAACGATTTAGATGGTCTGTTACCTTATACGCCGTTATGGATAGCTGTTATTGTGGGCGCTATTCAGAACATCTTGAGTAAAGCAACTAAATATTCTTTATTCGATCCTACGAAAGAGATGGCCTATATTCCTTTAGATCAAGAATCTAAGGTAAAGGGGAAGGCCGCTATTGATGTGGTGGGTGCGCGCTTGGGGAAATCAGGAGGCGGTGTTATTTTGCAAATTGTGCTAATGTTTGGTGCAATTGCAAATAATTTACCTATTCTTTTATTCTTTGTGGGCTTAGTTGTTGCTGCGTGGATTGTTTCGGTATTTTCGTTAAATAAGCTTTACCAAGCAAAATTGCGTGAAGTAGGCGAAGAATCTGAAGAGGCGCCGGAAGGGCTTAAAAGTAGCCAGGTAAAGCCTATAGAAGCCACTTAAAAATAGTAAATCTATATTATAAAAAACCCTTTGTTATTGTTAACAAAGGGTTTTTTTTTGAATGGGCACAATTGGTGTAGTCCCCCTTTTCCTTTTAAGAGAATTCTTTTATTTTAAAGTGGTCAAAGAGATAGGGAAGATTCTAAATCGAGGGGTCAAGCTGTGCCAAAAGATAAATTTAAAATTGTATGCAGTAACATTGCTCCAGTTGCTCCAGCAGATCCTTTAAAAGATCTAAAAGAAACGGTTTCATTTTTATTAGATGTTGAAAAGGTGAAAGATTCTCAACAATTTGATAAGGATCTTAATAGAAGTGGCATTATTGAGATTAATGGAAGGGTTGTATGGAATCAGCAAGAAGAGCTGGAAAAAATAGAAAAACTAAGACAAAAATTAAAAATGGCTGAAGAGAATGAAAAAAGAAGAATAGAAAGACAAATTGAATTGGCCGAAAAAAAAGCGAATAAAAGGAAAGAGAGTGTAAAAAAGCTCTTTAAAAAATTTAAACAAGAGCAGCAGCAAATAAAGGAAAAGGCGTTATTTAACCTTCATCAAGGAACCATGGCGGGTGCTTGGTTTATGTTGAATGGGAATTACCAGTTAAACCATCCCAATGGTACGAAAATTAAAGGTATTTTTGGAATTGCAGATAGTTTAAAAGAATTATCTATTAGAAGACAAGGAGATGTATTTAGTTACGAACTTAAAGTACCGGCATATGTAATACAAGATGAGAAAAGTGGGGATTGGTGGGGAATAGGGCCAAATGGTAATTTAGAAAAAGTTGATGTGCCAGATAGCAACATGTTAAAAGAACAAGGGTATAGACCTATTTTTGAGGTTTCTGCTGTTGCTAAAGTTGATCTTACACAAGTGCCACCTAATAAGCCTGTCGCAAGTTTTGAAGTAGAAGTTCAATCGGACCGGCCAGAATTTCGGTATGTAGGCCCCAAAACTGATAAAGCACTTGAAGTCTTGCAATTAGAAAACATAAATTTTTTAGATAGAGTTAAAAAAGCTTTTTCTTCTTTTTTAAGCTTTAAAAGCAAGAAAAGTACTATAAAGGAAGGAGAGGAACAAACGCGTTTTTCTGAAGAAAGTGGTTTGATAAGCGGGGCCGATGGGGTGGAAAGATCGGAATTTTTCATGGCGTTACAGATTCGTCAAGAAAATATCACTGAAAAATATGACAATATTATTGTTGAGGAATTACCTGTTACTGATCAGCATCAAGATGGAATAAAAGTTGAAATAGTAGATGATGATGGCTTGCGAAAAGAATTTTTAAATCATTTCCAAAATGAAGAACAGATCGTTGAATCGAATTTATCTGCTAATCCGAGCTATAAATCAATTGCCATTCTGTTTGACTTAAATGAGGGGCTATTTCCGCTAGAAATGGATCCTTGTGGAGATGTGGACTCTTTGATCAAGATTTTCAAAGCAGCCGAATTCACTAATAAAGAAGTTAAATTTTCGCAAAGTGATTTGGCACTGCTAAAAACGTCTTCTGAATATCAAAATATTAAAAAATTAGATCAAGCAAAGTTTAGGGAATATTTGGCAAGTCAAGGGGAATTGAAAATATTCTTGGAATGCTTTAGTAAGAAAGAAAAGAGAGAAGATTCTTTAAGTGCAAGGAAAGATGTTATTTTTGACGATATTTCTAAGCAAGGAAAAAAGCGCAAAGCAAGAGAGATCGATGAGCCATCGCTGCTGAATAGAACAAGTCGTAAAAGGAAATAAAAATGGATAAAATTCAAGTGCAAAGGGTATAACCCTTTCTCTTTGTCTTTAAATTTGTTAATCTGAAGCCTTATTTTATCCTAATGAATCAAAAAAGCAGGGCTTGTAAAAGCCTATAAGAGAGGGCTTTTTGAACCAACCTAAACGTGTATTAGGGACATTTACCCTGGCTATGATTACAGTAGCTGCTATTGTTAGTTTAAGAAACTTACCTTTATCAGCAGAATTTGGTTTGGCTTCTATTTTTTATTTTGTAATTTCTGCGCTTATTTTTTTTATTCCAATTGCTTTAGTAACTGCTGAATTGGCGGCTGGTTGGCCACATTCGGGAGGAGCGTACCTCTGGGTAGGGGAAGCCTTTGGTAAAAAGTGGGGGTTTTATGCCTTGTGGATAAGCTGGATGGGAATTATTGCGTGGTTTCCTGCCATTTTAGCTTTTACGGCAGCCATGCTTGCGCATTTAATCGCTCCATTATTTCCTGGTCTTGAAAGCTCTAAATCTTTTTATTTTGTTGTAATGCTGGTTGTTTTTTGGGGTGCAACTTTTTTAAATTTTTTAGGAATTAAAATTTCGGGCTGGGTAAGTACTTTGGGTGTTTTGTCTGGGACGGTTATTCCTGGGATTTTAATTATTGTCCTAGGGTTGTGGTGGGTACTCACAGGGCATGAAACGCATATTTCATTTACTTGGCAGGCATTAATACCAGAATTTCGGTTAGAAACAATGGTGTTATTATCCGGTGTCTTGTTAAGTTTAGTAGGGGTTGAAGTGGCAGCATATCATATACGTGAGGCAAAAGAACCACAAAAAGAGTATCCCAAAGCTCTTCTTACCGCCTCTTTGTTTATTTTAATGATTTATATTTTAGGAACACTTGCGATTGCCATAGTAGTCCCGCAAAAGGAGATCAGCTTATTATCGGGTCTTATTCAAGCATTTAGTGTATTTTTTCAGGCTTTTAATTTAACTTGGGTTATTCCCTTGTTAGCGTTATTGGCTTTAGTGGGCTCTTTAGCGGGTGTTAATACTTGGATAGTAGGGCCTGCAAAAGGTTTGTTAATAACAGCTCAAGATGGATTTTTGCCACCTTTTTTAGCTCGAATAAATTCTAAAAATGTACCAGTGGGTATGCTATTATTTCAAGCGATTGTTGGCACTGCTTTATCCTTTATCTTTTTGTGGATGGATAGTCATAGTGCAGCTTATTGGGTATTAACAGCACTTTCAGCACAATTTGCAGTAATAGAATATAGCTTTGTATTTGCGGCGGCGGTTAGGCTGCGTTATACACAGCCTGATAAAAAAAGAGCTTATCGTGTACCGGGTGGGAAGTTTGGTATTTGGTTGGTTGCCATGGTGGGTATTTTAGCGTGCCTATTTGGATTTGGAATAGTCTTTGTGCCGCCTTCTCAATTAGAGACGGGCAATAAAGCTTTCTATCAAACCATATTAAGTATGAGTTTTTTGTTACTCTCAGTTGTTCCGATTCTATTTGGAGTTAAACGAAAATTTTGAAGGGGAAAAGGATGCCGACACAAGGAGCAGGGAAAACATTTAAAGAAGCACTACAAAGTGAAAATCCTTTACAAGTGGTGGGTGTTATTAATGCTTGCAGTGCGTTATTAGCCAAAAAAGCAGGTTTTAAGGCACTTTATTTATCAGGCGCAGGTCTTGCGAATGCAGCATTTGCATTACCTGATCTCGGAATGACTTCTCTAGCAGAAGTGGTTGAAGAAACTC
>CADEGZ010000161.1 GCA_902827015.1 uncultured Pseudomonadota bacterium | reverse complement strand
TAATGAATTAAAAAGATTTAGATCGTAGAATAAAGAACATTTTCAAATGATGGCAGAGTATTTTCCAATCCAGAAATGAGTCTGAAGTCTATTGGTGTCATGTAGCTTGCTTCTGCTCATAAATAATTGTAAATAACCGGTTTCTGGTTTCTTGGAGTAGTCTAGCAGCTTCATTATCACTGATCTGCATTGCTATTTTATCCAGGCATGAAAAACTGATGCCAGGCTTTAAGTGGGTTGCTGCATTAGGTAAAGATTTCAATTTTTCATAGGGCGTCACCATTGCCCTGTAGGGATACTTTTCTCGTTCCTCCCCTTTTTGATCAATCACTGTTTCTGCAAAAAAACAGGGGCGGTGATAGTTAATATAAGGATTTAAGTATAAGCGATTAAAGGTATTAACTTGGTCTGCAAAATGTTGAGGAATGTGTGTATAGCCAAGCAACTTGCGCACGATAGAACCATTTTTAGATTCTACTAAGGCATTGTCATTGGAGTGCCGAGCACGTGATTTTGTAAACTCGATCAAGAGCTTTTGTAACAGGCGCACAACGTATTGATTGACATACTCGAAGCCATAGTACCTTCTGAAGGAGTCATAGCTAGGCAATAATTCCATAGATTGCTTTCAAACGTAACTATAGGAGTAGCCTAACTATGACTGAGACTATTTTTAACACAGCTAATAGCATTTTGGTAGCCATTGATGTAGCAAAGAGTAAGCATGATGTGGTTGTTTTACTTCCCACGGGCAAAAGAGAATGTTTTAAGGTGAATAACACATTGCAAGATTGTCAGAAATTGAGTGCTTATTTGAAACAGCAGAAGCTACCTTGCCTTATCGCATTTGAAGCGACTGGTAATTACCATAGAGCGATGGCTTATTTCTTGCAGAAAGAAAATTTGACAGTATATCTGGTTTCCTCATTAGCAGCAGCTAGGACACGCGAGGCACTGCATAATTCTTGGGACAAAAATGATCCTAAAAATGCACAAATTATTTTACATTTACTGAAAACAGGTGTTGTTCAACGGTATCATGATCCATTAGTTCATGGTTACAACGACATTCAAGAAATCTCTAAAACATATCATCAAATTTCACTCGCAAAGGTAAAAGTTCAACATAGCATTATGAATCATTATTTGCCCCTATATTTTCCAGAAGCACCAAAGTATTTTCATTCCTCAAGAGCCCAATGGTTTTCAGGTGTACTCTTTCAATTTCCGAGCCCTTCTGTAGTTTTAAAACACACTGAAGAGGAATTTATTAAAATTGCTTGGAATGTGGTGGGCAGAAAAGTCGATAAAAAGAATTGGTTAATTGATTTTTATCGTACGGCAAAAGAAAGCATTGGCTTGCCTATTCCTGAAGACTCAGAAGCTATAAAAATGTTTCGTATTATTCTCGCACAACATCAGCATTTGTGTAAGATTAGAACGGAAATTGAAGAAAAAGCGGAAATTTATTTGAACGAGCATTCAGATTATCAGCGATTAAAATCCATTCCTGGGATAGGTCCTGTGATTGCATTGATGATTTTAGCGGAAGGTGGAGATTTAAGGCGATTTAACCATTACAAACAGTTTTTGAAATTCTGTGGTTTTGATTTATCTACACAGCAGTCTGGTTGTTTTAAAGGAACCAGCAAATTGTCTAAACATGGCAATGCTCGATTGCGCTATGCTTTTTGAATAGCGGCTACCAATGCCATCCGCATGACGGAAAATACTTTTAGGAGGAAATTTGAAAATTATGTAAAGCAAAACCCAAAAGATGCTGATTTAAAACGGAAAGGCTATACAGCAGTTGCAGCAAAAGTTGCACGGGTTGCTTATAGCCTGATTAAATATCAAACAGATTATCGATGCTATCATGAGTCGGTAATACCCAGTGGCGAAATCCCTTCTATAGGGCCGTAGAGGCAGTTTGACCTCGTAGATAATGTTAGGATCTTCCACTGGGCTCTTCATTTTGTTTTAGATACAGTAAAGACCTTGCTAAAAGCGCATTGGTCTTGTGTCACTATGGTAAAAAGATGTCCCTTATGAAAGGTGGAAGCCCATTGGAGCTGTTGATTTTGTGTTGTGAAATGGTATTTTGATATCAATACGGGATTATTTAGCTTAAATAGCTATTGACTCCAGATTTAATACGTTGTCTGAATGAAAATTAAGCACCACAAAAGGAAAAGCATTGAGTAGTTCTTCCAATACGGGAATTAAATATTGTTCACTGATTTTCTCGACGGTACACACTATTTCAAATGTATGCCCCTTAAAATACCACCTGTTTTTGATCTTTTATAACTCAATAATCTAATCCCTGAAGCGTTAAACAGAGGAAAAGATTATGACGATATCACTAGCAAGTGTTGCAAAGAAAGTTGTAGCTTGGCGAAAAAAGAAGCAACACAAAACATCAATACTACCAACAGAAATTGCTGCCCATATTAAGGAATTGGCAAAAAATCATAAGCGCAGCCATATCGCTGCAGCACTTAAAATGAGTGGAACAACTATTAATAAAGTACTTCAGCTTGACCATTTTTCTGAAATGCCTTCAGTTAATAAAAAGCAACGGCTGTCTCCAAAAAATTATAGTGTGGAAGAAAAATTGGCATTATGTGAAGAATGGAAGCGTTCTGGCATGGGAATAGAACAATTTTGCAAAGCCAAGGGTATTTCAAAATCAGCTTTATATAAATGGGGTCGTACTCTATCTCTGCAATCACAAGATAAGGCAAAAAACTGGGTTTTGGTTAAACCAGCCCAGGAACCTTCTTCAGAAAATGAGGTATTAATTGAGTTAACTTTACCTAATCAATCCCTTGCCCGTATTAAGGTTGTAAGAACGGAAGCGGTTAGTTTTTTTCAAGAGCTTTATTATGCAATTGCAGCTATACGGTAAAAAAATATGGGTCTTTCGTCAATCGATTGATTTTAGAGCCTCAATTGATCGGTTAAGCTCCCTTATTGCCAATGATCTAAAACAAGATCCACAAGGAGGGATTTTTTTGTTTTACAATCGAAACAAAGATAAAGTAAAATGTCTGTCTTATCATAAAAATGGTTTTGTGCTAGTTTATAAGCGCCTTGATAAAGGTAAGTTTTGCTTTTACTTTAACAAGGGAATAAGCGAAATGAGTATAGAAGAATTAGGATGGCTTCTTGCCGGATTAGAATGGCAGAAGATGCGCAATTGGCGTGAATTATCGTATGATAAATTTAGTTAAAGGTTAATTCACTCGATGTTGAATTTACCTGATCAAACTAATGCCTTACAACAATCTCAAGCTGCTTATTCTTTGTTAATGGTTGAACATGAAGAAGCCTTGAAAAAAATCTAAAGCCTGGATGCTAAGGTTTTTAGTCTTGAAGAAGAAATATCCCGTCTAAAAGAACAATTAAAACTCATGCAACATCAACGCTTTGGCAAGAAAAGCGAAATTAATCCCGGAGAGCCGATTGCTGATCCTAACATCCTGTTACAAACTGTCTCTGGTTATACTCGAAAGAAAGGTATTAAATCTCGCGGCCGTCTCATTGATACCAGTCAATTACCTCGTCATCAATTTTATCATGATTTACCAGAAGACCACAAAAAATGCCGGGTTTGTCACCACCTATTAGAAAAGGTAGGACAAGAGACATCAGAACAAGTAGAAGTCTTACCTTTAAAACTTTATGTGGCAGAGCATATCCGATACAAATATGCTTGCCGGTGCTGTCAAACGCTTATCATGGCGCCTAAACCTAAAGCACCTATTCCCAAGGCATTAGCAGGAGGAAGTTTAATTACAGAAATTATTATTAACAAATACCAATCTCATCTCCCCTTATATAGGCAATCTAAAATTCTAGCAAGCTATAATGCTTTAATTCCTGATAATACTTTAGGGTTATGGGTTTCACAGGCAGGCTCTGGACTGATGCCGGTTTATGAAGCTTACTGGCAGGCTGTTCTGAATGCTTCTTATATTCAAGCAGATGAAACCCCTGTTAAAATACTTAAACCAGAAAAGAAGGGTTATTTATGGACCTATTTTGCTCCCCATGTTGGTAAGGGATTGGTTGTCTTTGAGCTTAGTTTAACCCGCAGCGGCACTATACCTGAACAACGACTTGCTAATTTTGAAGGTTTATTACAAACAGATGGATACGCAGGTTATTACAATCTTCGCAAGCAAGAAGGAATTATTGGCTTCGGTTGCATGACGCATGCTCGCCGCAAATTTGATGAAGTGCTTAAAATCACTAAAAACCAAAACGGCATTGCCAATGAAGTCATTCAGCGTTTAAAACCTGTATATGCTTTAGAAGCTAGAATGCGTGAACAAGGAATATCCTTTCATACTCGAAAAAGGTTGAGACAAAAGCAATCTTGGCCCTTGTTGAAAGCGTTGCATTCATGGTTGAAACAAAACGCAGCCAAAGTTCCTGCCAATAGTAAGTTAGCAGGTGCTATACATTATATGCTAACTCAATGGTTTTATTTAATCCGATTTTTGCGCCACGGCTCCGTTGAGATAGATACCAACTGGGTTGAAAACCAAGAGAGGCCTGTAGCTTTAGGTCGGCGTAACTGGCTATTCTTTGGCCACGAAGGTAGAGGTATTATTCATGCATTATGGTATATCTTG
>CADEGZ010000160.1 GCA_902827015.1 uncultured Pseudomonadota bacterium | reverse complement strand
ATGACGTTTATTAATTACACAGACAGATGGTGAAGGACACGAAGAGATGATCCCCAAATGGCGTCATGTGAGTGTATTTGAGGGTGAACATGTACAGCGCGGTGAAAAAATAGTCGATGGATCACCTGATCCCCATGAAATTTTAAGACTGTTAGGTGTGGATGCATTAGCCAATTATATTGTTAATGAAGTGCAGGATGTCTATCGTTTACAAGGCGTTAAAATTAACGATAAACATATTGAAGTCATTGTCCGCCAAATGTTACGTAAGATAATCATTACTTCCTCAGGAGATACGCGTTATTTACAAGGGGAGCAGTTGGACATTGGTGAATTAAAAGAAATGAATGAAAAAAACGAAGCACAAGGAAAATTGCCTGCTCGTTATGAGCCAGTGTTACTTGGCATTACCAAAGCATCACTCGCTACAGAATCCTTTATTTCGGCAGCTTCTTTCCAAGAAACCACACGTGTTTTAACTGAAGCAGCTGTTAGTGGCAAACGGGATAACTTACGTGGGTTAAAGGAAAATGTAACAGTGGGTCGTTTGATTCCTGCAGGAACAGGATTGGCATATCATGAAGAACGTAGGCGTGCACGGTTGGCAAAGCCAGAGCAAAATCAACCTAAACAACCTATTTCTGCCAGTGATATTCAACAGGCATTAGGGGAAGCATTAAATTCGACGGGAACTTAAAGGGTGATGGCGCATCCTGCTTCAAATTTTACCTTAGAAACAGAAAGGTTAAGGCTTCGGCCTATTCAAAAATTAGATTTTGAGGATCTCTGTATTTTGGATAGTGATCCTGATGTGAGGCGCTATTTTCCAGAGGGTGCTTTAGAAATTGAACAAATAGCCAGAGAAGTTGATAGGTTCGTGATGGAATGGAAAACATTAGGCTTTGGTATGTTTGCAGCAATCGAAAAAAACAATAACCATTTTATAGGACGATGTGGTTTTGCAAAATTAGAGTCTGGTGAAGTTGAATTTGGTTATTTACTTCTGAAAGAGTATTGGGGGCAAGGATACGCCACTGAAGCATCAAAGGCTTTGTTGGAGTGGGGAGTAAAAAATATTCCTACTGATCATATCGTTGGATTTGCGCCTGCAAATCATTTGGCTTCGCGTAGGGTGTTGGAAAAATGTGGCATGCAATATCATAAAATGGATATTTATCAAGATATTGTTTGCGTTTTTTATCAAAAAAAAATATAAGCTGCCTGGAATGATACACTTAATGGCCTAATATTGCATCAGCGACTTCTTCTAAAGAGCGAACAATGACATCTGCTTTTCCAAGTTGTGGTTCCGAATAACCATAATCTATTAGAATAGTACGACGGCATCCTGCAGCGATCCCAGCTAAAATATCACTAGAGCGATCTCCTACCATAATACTCTGTTTTAAGTCTATTCCTAATTCCTGTGATGCCTCTAGTAGCATTCCAGGTTTTGGTTTTCGACAAAGACACCCTTCAGATTGCGAATGATAACATACCTTTATAGCATCTAAGGTTAAAGTTTGTGATAATTGATAATGCATGCCTTCTACAATGGCTTGCTTTACGATTCCGTTCCCAACATCGGGTTGATTTGTTACGACAACAATTAAAAATCCCGCTTCTTTTAAAAGCCGAGTTATTTTAATCCCAGCTGGAAAAATATGAAAATCTTGTAATTGGCGAGGTGCATAGGGCTTAGCATTTTGCACCAAAGTCTTATTTAATACCCCGTCTCGATCCAAAAAAATAGCCGGTTTTAACATCATATTACCCAATTGAATTTACTTAATATTACCAAAGGAGGATCCGAAATACTACTTGGCTGAACATAGCTTATTGTTTTGCAAGGAATTAGCAAATGTAGGGCATTGTTTCTTTAGAATTTATTTTTGGGATCTTTTAAATTGTCAAAAACAGGATAAAGTAATTATTTTAACTAACTATATAATAAGTTTCTCGACTTAGCCTAAAAAGTTGAGAACGTCGTAAGATTTAGGTACACTAGCAACTTCAAATTGGGGCTTATAAGAGGTTAACTAAGGCATGGTTGTAATTCGGTTAACGCGGGGCGGTGCTAAGAAACGTCCATTTTATCATATTATTGCTACAGACAAACGCAATCGTCGAGATGGTGGTAATTATATTGAACGACTTGGTTATTTTAATCCAATTGCCAATGGAGGGGAGTTGCGTTTAAACCTCAACCGAGAACGTATCCATTATTGGGTAAAAGTGGGTGCACAACTTTCTCCTCGAGTGACCACATTATTGGCAGATTGGGACAAAAAAGTCTCTTAAATGCTTCTCGCATGGTCATTATAGGATGTATTGGGGCTCCATACGGGGTAAATGGGTGGGTTCATGTCCAGTCGTTTACCGAGCCGGGTGAGAATATATTAAGTTATAAAACTTGGAACCTTTATAAAAACGAACAATGGCAAAAAGTTAGCGTAATAAGTGCGCGTGCCCATGGTAAAGGTTTTGTGGCAACCTTTGTAGGATGTGAAAGTAGAGAGGCGGCTGCGGCGTTTAATCAATCTGAAATTGGGATCCTTCGGGAAGAATTGCCTTCATTAGAGCCTGGTGAGTACTATTGGGCGGATCTCATTGGTATGAAGGTATTCACCAAAGAAGGGGATTTGTTAGGAGAGTTACAAGATCTTCTTGAAACCGGCTCGAATGATGTACTCATTGTTAAAGGAGAAAAAGGCGAATATCTTATTCCTTATATTCCGCAACAGTATGTACTAGAAATAGATTTAAAATTGCGCGTGATGCGTGTTGATTGGGATCCAGAATTTTAGTCAATGTGGTGTGGTATTGTTACCTTATTTCCTGAAATGTTTTGTTCAATAACAAACTATGGTATTACAGGACGGGCAGTAACACGTGGGTTGGTACAAATTCAATATTGGGATCCGCGAGATTTTGCAACAGATAAACATCAAACAGTGGACGATAGGCCCTATGGAGGAGGCCCTGGGATGGTGATGCAAGTTTATCCTTTGCGTCATGCTATTCAAGCTGCCAAAAAAGCAGCTGGGGGGCCTGCAAAAGTTGTATACTTGTCTCCACAAGGGCAAAAGCTAGAGCAAGCGAAGATCCGAGAGGTTGCAGCAACAGAAGAGCGACTGATTTTTATTGCTGGACGCTATGAAGGAATAGATGAACGCTTATTAGCATTAGAAGTGGATGAAGAGTGGTCTATTGGAGATTATGTATTAAGTGGTGGGGAATTAGCTATCATGGTAACATTGGACGCTATTATCCGCTGGCTTCCAGGGGCTTTAGGGCATGAGAGATCTGCCGTGTTAGATTCTTTTTCGGAAGGATTATTGGATTGCCCTCACTATACACGACCGGAGATTATTGAGGGCTTAAAGGTACCAGAAGTATTGTTACAAGGGAATCATGCAGCCATTTCACGATGGCGTTTAAAGCAGAGATTAGGTCGCACTTGGTTAAGGCGCAGAGAATTATTGGAAAAACTGGATTTAGATGTTAAAAGGCTGGAACTGTTACAAGAATTTATCCGTGAGTATGAGAGAGGTGAAACATGAGTCGTATCATTCATGAAATTGAAAAAGAACAATTAAAGCAGGATTTACCAGAATTTAGACCTGGCGATACGATCGTTGTACAAGTGGAAGTTAAAGAAGGAAATCGTACTCGAATACAAGCATATGAAGGCGTGGTTATTGCTAAACGCAATCGTGGACTAAATTCCTCTTTTACAGTACGTAAAATTTCTCACGGCGAGGGAGTAGAGCGCGTTTTTCAAACCCACAGTCCTGTTGTAAAAGGGATTGAAGTTAAGCGTCGTGGTCATGTTCGTAAGGCAAAACTGTATCATCTTAGGGGACTTACGGGTAAAGGGGCTCGTATTAAAGAACGTCTTTCACAAAAATCTGAAAACCAGTTGGGTTCTTCAGAAATAGGGGAAGGAGAAGAATAACATTAAAAGCACTAAGCTTTTGAGTGTTGCAATAACGCATAAAATTCAAGTGCGAAGGGTATGAAGGGTGAAGTACCGGATATTGTTAAAGGTTTTCTAGATGCCCTATGGTTAGAAAGAGGGTTCAGTCAGAATACGTTAGTCGCTTACCAAACCGATCTAAAACATTTTACAGAATGGCTGAAAGAGAAAGAGCGTGCCCCATCATTATTAGAAGTGCCATCTCAGGATTTATTGGAATATTTAGCCTATCGTGCACGAGGGGGGGCGCACCCTAGGACCAGCGCACGTATTTTATCTTGCCTTAGAACTTTTTATCGCTACTTGTTGCGGGAACAATATTGTAAGGTTGATCCCACTCTTAATATTGCAAGCCCACGATTAGGGCGTGTTCTTCCTAAAGATCTTTCTGAAGCAGAGGTCCTCTCGTTGTTAAAAGCACCAGATGTTCAAGGCCCTATGGGATTACGGGATAAAGCATTATTGGAAGTATTGTATGCCTGTGGTTTGAGAGTTACTGAGCTTGTTACTCTTAAATTAGAGCAAATTAATTTGCAACAAGGGGTCGTTCGAGTATTGGGGAAGGGAGAACGGGAGCGGCTTGTTCCATTTGGTGATGAGGCGGCCTTTTGGTTACAGCGTTATCTCACTGATGCGCGTCCTGTCTTATCAAAGGGGAATACTCCCACAAATACGGTTTTTTTAAGTAATCGTGGGACAGAAATGACGCGACAAACTTTCTGGCATCGAATTAAGCAGTATGCAACACAAATCGGCATTAGAAAAATACTTTCTCCCCATACCTTT
>CADEGZ010000159.1:3470-4811 GCA_902827015.1 uncultured Pseudomonadota bacterium | reverse complement strand
ATAAGAGAGAACGAAGCATTACCTAAGTTCGACCAACTACGCTACGAAGCGTTAAATGTTTTTTGATTTGCAAATAGTCTCTTATCTCTATTTGTTATTGCAAATATAGTAGTATTATTGATTTGTTTTAGTTATCTATCTCTGTTTTGAATAGTTGGTATTTCATCATAGTCTATTAGGTCTTGTGCTACTATTGATTCCTGTAGTTTTTCTTGTGCAAATTGTTTTGCTAAGTCATAGGCTTTATTAGCACTTTCATCACTATCTATGGAAACATCTACTGATATTTTTTCCCATTTTTTTAGAAATGTTTTTTTGTGTACTGTTTCTACTGAAAGAGAATAAGATACTTGTTTAATGTACATTTTATGTTTAGTTTTTAGTTACTATTTCGTTCTGCTTATTGCAGTAGTGTTTTAATAATTGTTCTTCGAGAGTTGGGCTTTTAAATGTATCATAATGTATTTCAATAACAGATAGCATTAGATTTAATTCTTCTATGCTCTCACATAAGTTTATATGCTTTTTTATGATATTGAAATGAACATCTCTTTGCTTTAACCATTCAACGTCTATGTTTTGTTCATCCATGATTTTTGTGTTTTAAAAAGGGAGGGGAGTAAAAACAACCCTCCGTACTAACTGTTGTTTACCTATGAAAAAAAGAGTTTAGTAATCTGATATTTCACCTTCAATTTTACCTACTGATAAAAAACTTATACTTGTAATAAGTAGCCCAATGCAACTACCAATAAAAGAAATCAATGGCTCTAAAACCCAACAAATAATAACTACTAAAAAAGATAGTAAAAAATTAATTTGTACATGGCTTATCGTTTTAGAAACACAAAACTATACTACTCAAAACAATCTCACAATTAAAATCACCTTAAAAAATAAAAAACCTCCCACATAAAAATGCAGGAGGTAACTAAACTAAAATGAGAAATAAAAACCCTTAACTAAAAAAATGCAATCCAAAGATAGTAAACTAATCAAGCCTTTGTTCACAAAACAAATCTGTTCACGTTACGTGTACACCTTAAAACAAAAATAATACCTAATAGAAACAATATACATTCACTCACACAGATTCAGGACACCCCCACGTTTATTTGAGTGGGTTGGCTCGTTGGTTTTCCGTTTCTCTTACTGTGTACCCTTGCTTTTACTTTTATTTATCCATGCAAACATTCAACAGTTAAACTACTGATGGCAAAAGGTTTAAGGCTGCAACTACTTTTTCCTATTCAAATAGCCACCATTAAAGCCATTACAGCCCATTTAAAGGGTAAAACATATAATATAAAGGGTAAAGGGTAATCGGTAAAAACAACAGTA
>CADEGZ010000159.1:0-3370 GCA_902827015.1 uncultured Pseudomonadota bacterium | reverse complement strand
TTAGTGAATGGTATTTGATGGTAAAATGGTGGTCTGAAAAGAAAATAAAAATACATTTGGTGTTTACGTTACATTTACGTTACATTTGCATAAACAAAGTTATCAATGAATAAATGTTTAAATGAAAGTTGCAAAAAAGAATATGAATCTAAAAGATTAACAAGTAAGTTCTGTTCTACAAGTTGCAGAGTTATTCATCATAGAAAAGTTGGCAAGCAAAAAAATAGTGGTCTTTCGGAAAAATACATGATAAAAGCTATTTATAATAAAATGATGGAAATAGGTAGCGATGTAAAAATTAATGAAGTATCTAAGCCAATTGTTTATGAAAGTAAAAAAGAAAATGAAATAGAAGAATATCAATCTCCGTTTTCAACAAATAAAACTAAAGGCAAAAAGACAATGTCATACTTCATGGATTTATTAGTTGATTTAGATAAAAATTGCACAGATGATGTTTTAAGAGTAACTAGGGATGTAGAAGAAAGTACAGATATAAATTCAACTGATAGGCAAAAATTATTATTTGCATTAAAAGAAGGAACTTATTAATAAGAATAAAACAATTAAAATAGGTAACTATTCAATTAAATTTTTAAATAAATGAAATGGCATACGGTTCTACTATAATCAATAAGAAAAAGAAATTAAAGTGTGGATGCTTTGATTTTAATTTTTCGAGGGGACGCTGCAAAATGCACTCTACAATAGAAGATACAGCTAAAAGAATTGAAGCCTACGAAGCTACTGACAGAACTATTGACGAAGAAGATAGCAGAAAGTCTTTGATTGAAGATTTAGATGCAATAACAAGCCTATACGTTAGAATTAGAGATAGCGATATTAATGGTATAGTTTCTTGCTGTACTTGTGGAACTAAAGCACACTATAAAGAGGTTGATGCAGGTCATTTTATACCACGAATCCACTTAACTACTAGGTGGGATGCCAATAATATCTTTGGGCAATGTAAAAAATGCAACCAACTAAATTATGGTGAGCAAGAAAAATTTGAGATATTCTTAGAAAATAGAAAAAAGGGGATGGTTGAATACCTAAGAAGTATCAGCAAACAGATTTGGAAACCTACAATATCCGAACTAAAAGAACTACTTTCTGAAATGAAATACAAGCTATCCATTGCAAAAACTAAACTAAAAACTTGATTTACAATCAGTTAATTTTTTACCTACTTAACATAATATATTTTCTACTTAACATAATGTAAATTATACAACTACACTTTTTTAAAACATAATCTCAAAACAATGCCAAAACCAAAAGAACATTTCTTACAATTAATAGGAATGATACACAAACAAACTAATACTAAAGTACCTAATTGCATTAATCAATGCTCTAAAACACAGCTTTTAAACTACACAAATAAACTTCTAATTGATAATAACTGCATCCCTTTTTCAGTAGAAGAAATTATTGATGAACTGGCGTGAAAAATAAATTTTGGGAACATTTGGAAGTTTCAAAGTATTTGACTTAAATTTGTAACATGGAAGCAACAACATTACAACCACTAAAAATTGACAGAACTAAACTAAAGACTGTCAGAAATTATGCTGTGCAATGTGGAGTAACCACAACACAGGTGTATAATTGGATAAAAGCAAAAAAGGTAGAAAAAGTAGAAATTGATGGAGTAACTTTCATTCAAGTAAGTTAATTTTTTTCTCTAATATTTTAGAAGTTTTAAACATTGTATAATTATGGCTCTTACAGATAATCCTTATTTACCACTCTATGTTAGAGATTGGCTTACTTCAAATAAACTTAGCACTTGTTCTGCTTTATCTCATGGCGTTTTAATTAATATTATGTGTGTAATGCACAGAGAAAACGAATATGGCAAGATTTTACTAAAGCAAAAGTTCAAGCAAAAAGATAAGCAAATATTAAATTTTGCTTTACAACTTGCTAAGATGGTTGCTTTAGATGTTGCTGAACTAGATGCTGGTATAACCGAATTGATTGATGAAAATGTATTGGTTATCGAAGGAGATTTTTTAATTAATCCTAGAATGGTAAAAGATGCTGAAATAAGCGGTAAAAGGGCTATTTCAGGTAGTAAAGGAGGAGAAAAAACACAAAAAAATAACAATAAATTTGCTTTACATTTTGCTAAACCAAATTTTAAAGCAAACTCTGATATTGAAAATAAAAATGAAAATGAAATTCAAGAGGAAGAAAGGGGTATGGGGGAAGAAGGAGAAAAATTATTGAAACACAAAGACGAACCTGAAAATTGGAGATTAGAGGTAAGTAGGTTTTTGGTAGATGCTAAATTTAAGTTTGACTTTTGTGCAGCTAAAAAAATAAATGTTATTGACTTAGAAAAACGGATGAATGATTTTGTAATAGACTTGAATTTAAAAATGGATTACAAAGATGCTCCTGCAATGAAAAGACATTTTATTAATCATTACCGAAAACACGTTGAACAAGCAGGAATTGGGGTAAAAGATTTTAAAAAAGAACAAACTGCTTTTATTGAACCACCAAGTATTGATTTTGACAGCGAAAATATTGTAAGATGGTAGAAACTAAAATAACAGGCTCACAAGCCATAGAAATTATTGGTAAAGAGATTTATGGAGATGAATTTTCTTTATCAAATGAAAAGACTAAAAAAGTTTATAAGTTAGTTTATGAAGTTTTTAAAAAGTCTTTTTTAGGAAAAAAAAATAAGGGTGTTTTAATCATTGGAGATATAGGAGTTGGCAAAACTGCGATGATGAGAATATTCCAAAGGCTTCTAAAAGATACAGAAAGGCGGTTTAAATGGGTTAATGGGTACGACTTAAAGGATTTGTCCGAATTGCAAACTTCGCTTGAAATTAAGGCTATTTACGGGGCAAATTTGAAATGCGACCTTTATATTGATGATATTGGTTTTTCTTTTGATACAAAAAGGTTTGGTAATACGGTTAATATCATTACCGAAATATTAATGGAACGATATGAGTTGTTTATAACAAGTGGATTTAAAACTCATTTATCTTCAAATTTAGTTACTGCTATAAAAAACAATACTGAAAATCTACCAACATTAGAAAAAGTTTATGGCAATCGTGTTTTAGATAGGGTTAAGGAAATGTGTGATTTGATAACTTGGAAAGGAGAAAGTTTAAGAAAATAAATATGGAACAGAAAAAGAAAAAACCAATAGATATACCATCATTAATTTATGGCAAAGTTCCTCCACATTCAAAAGAATTAGAAGAAACTGTATTAGGAGTTATGATGGATTATCCCGAAACGATAGGTATAGTTAAACCATTGTTGAACGATAATGATTTTTATGTTAATGCCAATCAAATAATTTTTAAAGCAATTTATGAAATATCTGAAAATG
>CADEGZ010000158.1 GCA_902827015.1 uncultured Pseudomonadota bacterium | reverse complement strand
TATACCAATAATAAAAAATTTGCTGAACTAAAAACTCATGAAAATCATGTTAAACCCGATTTTTCTGCGCTTAAAAGAGAGGAGGGCTCTCCTCATTTTAGAGGAGACCATATAGATAATGAGAATAAGAACAATATATTTAAAAATAGATCTATAAAATCTAATTTGTGCCAAAATTCTTTTGGAAAAGAAGAGTGGGTAAAAAAGATCAATTCATCAAATTGTAATAAAACTAGAGAATTGAAAGACTTCTACCCATTAAACAAAGATGATTGTTATAAATTACAATCATTATCAGGAAGAGAGTTTTCATTAAATAGCATGAATGAGATATTGCTTGATATGTCAAACCGCTTGACCGATCGCTGCTTTAAAAGCAAAAAGGCATTTTTAAGCTATATGGGGAAGGTTTTCTGCCATGAAAAGAGGGATGCCGTAAAAATCAATAATAATAGCTTTAGAATTAGAAATAACCTATACACGAAGGAAATAGAAGATAAAGAAAGGGAAACATACTTAAGTAGCATAGAAGAAAGTAAAGAAATATCGTCTGAATGGCAACTTAAGAAGAAATTAGCATCGAAACTGCAATCAGGGACAGCTTATAAACTCTTAAAATCATTTGAAGATATAGATGTTAATAATGGAATATGTAACCTTTACCTCTCGAAACGCTTGGAACTAACTGATATAGAGCAAAAAATAATTTTGCAGGAAGTACAGGCAACTTACCAGCAACTTAATTCTGCCGATGAGGGGTTAGGTCGTGTGGAAAGTTTAAAAATAATTATGCCGGCAAAAGCGACTACCACCTCAATTGATCAGAATAAAATGGAAAAATCATTATTACCGCCAGGAATGTGGGGTAGGGTGAGGCAAAGCTTAATAGAGGCTTATGGTGAGGCGACTGACCGTAACTGGTTTTCAAAGCTCACGGCAAATATTGATGAAGAACGGAGAGAAATTAAGCTCAAGTCTCCAACTGATTTTGTAAAAGACTGGATAGAAACTAATTACTTCGACGTTATAGAGGGGTTAGTTAATAACGAGCAGTTTAAGGTTTCTTTTTGCTAAGTTTGGTAAAAAACCTGATACTACTCCTTGCAACAGAGCTAAGAGGTATCTATCTAAAAAGTTTCAACTATTTATGTTGAAAAGCTTTATAAGCGGGTTTGCCTGAACCTTGATTCTTTACATAGTTGCCTACTTTATTCTCATCTCCGTATTTACTAAATGTACATGATCGCTGTCTATGCCTATTTCTAAAAACCTAATTTCATACCTAGCTTCAATGCCTTCGCAAATTTTACATAAATACTCATCCAATTATTCGTTGAATATAACTTTCCTATACTTGGCTGGTGTTACTAAGTGATATATTAGTACCGTTACATTATGGTTCTTGTGTACATACCTATATCACGGAAGCATAGCTTCGGGGAATTAGACCATAAGAGATTAATTTTAAGTATAACCTTTATAAAAGATTATTATAAAATATTAACTTTTATTAGTACAGAAAAATACTCGTGTCAAGTAAATAAATATAGTCATGTTGTAAATATTAAGGGGATAAAATAGTTGCTCTTAATCCACACAGGATAATAGACTAGAGACAATTCGAATTCTGTAAATATGGTTAGGCTATTTTTGCTAAAATCTCCTTTTTTTACCTAAAACCTAAGACGATTTAACTTGACTTTTGTAAAAGACAAACTAAAATACCTAATAAATATTAAATCTTTTTTTATAGATTTATACTTTTGTTAAATATTAGGAGGAGCAATTATGTCTATTTTTAGCTTTTTAGGTACAAGCAAGACTCATTACAGTAATGCATCAGATTACTTTTCAAAAGCAACGGAATCTGCTGGTAATATTGTAAGTAGCCTATGGTCTAGTGTGTCTAACGTAGAACCACAAACAGTAAAGAATACAGCGGTGGCATCGGTAGCATCTTGGCATAGTTATGAGTATATAGCAGGAAAAATTATATCTACAAATGCAGCAATTAATTTTGCAAAATGCTTTAGTGCTAATAGCGAACTAAGTTTGGCTGCAAAAGCAACACAATGTGCAGCTAGTGCATTAGTTACCAGCCCAGTAAGTTGTATGGCAGGTCTAATGGCAACAACAATATTAGTCGCTAATTACGAACATATTATTCCTGTGCTTAAAGGAACTGCAAATTTAACTTGGGAAGCTGCTAAAACAGCTTTTTACGCTTCAGCCGCTGTCGCTGAAACAACTTTATTAGGTTCCGCATTATACGTAGATGAGTGTGTATCTGATGCATTATCATACACAGGTAAGTTTATATATGACGCATTAAACCCAATGTCTGAGTTTACTACAGATCTCGCAGGGGAATTTGCAGAAATAGGTATTCTAACAAGCTAATTGCTTCATTTTATAAATAGAATTACGATAAACATTCATATAGAATGTTTATCGTAAGCAGTCAAAAATCTCACCATAAGAATTAGCGGTATACCTTTAGAATTATAATCCTGAGATATCATAACATTCAGGGTTGTGAAATATGAAAAAGGAAGTTAGGTTGCCTATAAAATAGGCAACCTTTATGAACAATATTGAGGTGCCTAGTTTGCTAGTTAATCCACAAACTTACCCCCAAAAATGGGGATAATTTTTTAATTATAACTTGAGTGGTTTATTGCATTGATCAAGTGCTGCTTAAAATCCTGATTTATCTTCTGCACTCCTTATACCTTACCCAATTTAGCCTTATTTCCTATTAAGAGAATACTACCTAATCAGGTTTTTATAAAACTTTAACCGGCTTATGCATTATCTGAAACTTCAGATGTTTCACCAGTAGGGTTATAATGGCCCCCAAAAACTGGACTGCTAAAATAGCAAGATGAGATATAATTTCACAACAAGAAAAAGGAAATTATATGTCTAAAAAAGCGAAGCAATATAGTGCCACGGAAAAAACAAAAATTGTTATAGAAGCAATAAAAGCTGAAATGACGATAGCACAAATAAGCAGTAAATATGGGGTTCATGCAACTCAAATACAAGCATGGAAAAAAAGAGGTATAGAAAATTTAGTTAGTGGTTTTCAAGTTAAGCCTGCAACAAAAGATCCAGATAATCAAGATTTGATAAAACAATTATATGAACAAATAGGACAGCTAAGCGTTGAGCGTGACTGGCTGAAAAAAAAATCTACACTGTTTGGGCTTGGAAACTAGGAAAAGTATGATTGATAATAATTGTAAGAATCTAAGCATTGCCTGGCAATGCGATCTACTTTTAATTAATAAATCAACTTATTATTACAAGACAAAAGGACTAACTGCAAGGGATAGAGAAATAATGAAAACAATTGATGAAATCTATACAGAGCATCCGTATTTCGGAGCAAGAAGAATGTCAAAGCATCTTGAACCGTTTGGAATTGTTATCGGTCGCAAAGCGGTAAGTCGTTATTATGGAATAATGGCCATTGAAGCCGTATATCCTAAAATGAATTTAAGTAAGCGCAACCAAGCTCATAAGGTATATCCATATCTTTTAAAAGGAGTTGAGATTACCAAGACAAATCAGGTGTGGAGCAGTGATATAACTTATATTAGAATGGCACAAGGATTTGTCTATTTAGTAGCAATAATTGATTGGTTTAGCCGTTATATTCTGAGCTGGAAAGTGTCGATTAGTTTAGATAGTGATTTTTGTATTGAAGCACTAGAAGAAGCTATAGAACAACACGGTCAACCTGAGATTTTTAATACAGATCAAGGCTCTCAATTTACATCAAATAATTTTATAGGTGCTCTGACTAAACGTGAAATCAAGATCAGCATGGACGGTAAGGGAAGAGCTTTGGATAATGTATTTATCGAAAGATTTTGGCGTTCATTAAAACAAGAAAAAATATATTTGATAATTTTAAATACTGCCAAGGAGGCAAAAAATGCTATAACGGATTACATAACTTTTTATAATCAAAAAAGAATGCATCAATCTTTGGAATATTTAACTCCAGAACAGGTGTATTTAACAAAAATTATTGGCTAAAATTATAATGAAAATTATATCTCTAAATTTTGATTTTTTAGTCTAGACAAATTGGGCCACCTTAATTGGCTGACATGCAATTTTACTAAGTGCGAAACTCCTATTAATTTCAGCATATCAACTATCTAGCGCTTACCCAGCTTGTATGGCTACTAGGAGAATAATAATCTGCTTACGCATTTTATCTCGTGCTTTCACACTTTGCTACATTGTCCTGTCCGCTCTCCTAAGAAACACTAGCTTGAACCATTTGTTTTTCTATCTTTTCCAACACATCATATCCAAGACTTTTAGCCATTTTTTGTAATTTCCACACCAGTATAAGAAACGATGAAGGTTAAGCTATTGCTAAGTGGAGCAGTGACACTCAATCATCAGGATAAAAAAAATGGTGCTGATTGAAAAAACTCAATAAATTAGTAGAATATTTTTTAAGTAACTGGATAATAAATAAAACCAATGGTCAAAAAATCTAATTCTCAACAAATTTGGATAAAGGCTAAAAGAAAATACCATCTTTCTGAGACAACAATTCAAATGGCAAAGAGCTTGGGTTTAAATCCTAAAAAATTTGGTAGTATAGCCAACCACAAGCAAGAAATATGGAAAGAGTCTTTAAGTGATTTTATCAAAACATTATATGAAAAAAGATTTGGTAATTCTGACAGTTAATTTTATTAACTAAATTAAATACAAGGATATTCTCTGTTTCCCAGCGTGAACCCAAAACGCACGTAATTGTATTCATCTATATAATTAATAGGCATATTGTTAAATAAAAATTTATTGACTACTATTACGGAACGTGACTTAAATCACTTTGATA
>CADEGZ010000157.1 GCA_902827015.1 uncultured Pseudomonadota bacterium | reverse complement strand
CGCACCTATGCGCACCTATGCGCACCTATGCGCACCTATGCGCACCTATGCGCACCTATGCGTAAGAGGATATTATGAACCTTCCATTGTTAGGATCCATTATTCAGGCGGTACAACCTAAAATACCCAAACTAAGTGATACTGTATTTGTTTGTGTTCAACATCTACTTTATACTTCTTTAGATGTTTTTGAGTCCTTGATTCTCTTGGGGGCGATCCCTGAAAGTATATTTTTACTAGGGAAGCACTACTCAACTTGTCCTGATGTAGTAAATAAAGCCCTTGCCATGGGCATTCAAGTTCAAAAATTGGCGCCATTACAATTACTTGGTGAATATGAAGTTATTTTTAATCGAGAAGTGATTCAATTATGGGATAAAGTAAAAGATTTTATTCAAAGTAGTCCTCATCTTATTGAGAGAGTTGTTGTGTTAGATGATGGGGGACGGTGTTTAAGAGCAATTCCGGAAGATATGGTAAAGAGATTTTGTGTTGTAGGAATTGAACAAACGACCGCGGGTATTGCACAATTGAACGATTTAAATTTTCCAATCGCTTATATTGACGTAGCTACAAGTACGACTAAAACGCTAGAAGCGGGCATGGTGGCTGACGTTATATGGAATAAAATATCTAATGAATTACCTAATCCTAAAAGTAATCCTGCTATTGGAGTGATAGGGCTGGGTTCTATCGGGAGTGCTGTTGCTAAAAAATTAATATCGTTAGGGTATCGTCTGTTTTTATATGATTCTAATATTGTAGATTCTTCTAAAAAAGAAAGCATTAATAAAGCCATTAGAAAAGATGTTTTTAAAGAAGTTAAAAAAAGTTTCGAGGAGATTTTGGAAGATGAACAAATAAATTGGACGGAAG
Source organism: uncultured Pseudomonadota bacterium (assembly GCA_902827015.1). GTDB lineage: Bacteria > Pseudomonadota > Gammaproteobacteria > UBA6186 > Azoamicaceae > CADEGZ01. The sequence goes on along the minus strand of CADEGZ010000157.1, from coordinate 4,042 downwards.
GCTTGGATGAATTTATTCAAAGCTCAGATTATATATTTGGCTGCACAGGGAATGATTTTATGCAGTCTTTAAACATCAAAAAACTCATTAAAGGAAGTAAGCACTTTATTAGCTGTTCTTCTGAAGACAAAGAATTTCTGTCAATTCTAAAGCACATACGAAAAGCAAATTTTAAGCATAATTACGATCCACTAAAGGATATTCGTTGGCAGATGAATAAGAACATTATTATCCACCTTGTTAAGGGAGGGTTTCCATGCAACTTTGATGATTCAGGTACTTCAGTTCCTGCAAAGAATATTCAATTAACACGAGCCTTGATTTTAGGCGGATTAGTACAGGCAATCGTAATCTCGCTGAGTTATAAAAGGAATCGGATCAGAGGCAGAGTGATGCTTGATCCTAATATGCAACAATTTATTGTTTCGAAATGGGTGGATTTACATCGCCATGATAAAACAGGCATTTTTTCAAAACAAAGCTTAATGATGTTTATGAATGTTACTTGGATTATAAAAAATTCAGGGGGTACTTTTCATTATTTACCTGAATTTTCTGCTTGTTTTGAGGTAGAACAAGATTACTTAGTAACCAAGTTGGGCATTTGGAAAAAGTTAAAAGAAATATTTAAAAAGAAACGATCCCGGTACAGTAATTTGAATTATATTAGTTACTTTGTGCCTGGTTATTTTTATTATAAAGATTGTAAAGGTTACTACCAGGATTGTAATCAGGCTTTTTTAAATTTGATGGGATTAAAAGTACTTGTTGGAAAAACAGATAAAGAACTATGGCCAAATGCTGCAGAAGTGCTCAAGAAGCACGATGAAGAAGTGATGATACAACAGGAATCTATAACTGTAGAAGAACAACTCACATTAAAAAATGGCCAGAGAAGAATATTTATGGTTATTAGGGCTCCTTGGAGAGATCAAAATAATAATATAATTGGAGTCGTTGCTCATTTAACAGATATCACAGCTTTTAGAAAAGAGGAAGGTGACTTAGAGAATACTCAGAAAAATAATGATAAAAACCGTATTGTTGTGAGTACAGAAGATCTGGTGATTTCTGCTCCCGGTAGTCTTTATTGGAAGAATATGGAGGGTGTTTATTTAGGTTGTAATGATTTTATGGTGCAAAAGGCCGGTTTAAAATCACAATCTGATATTGTAGGAAAAACGGACCAAGAGTTATGGCCAAAGCAAGCGGAAAAAATTAGAGAAAATGATTTAAGAGTAATAGAGACTGGTAAACCTATTCATGTAGAAGAAACCGTAGAAGGGCGAGTCTTTTTTTCAATTAAAAATCCGTTGAAAGATAGCAATGACAATGTTATAGGAATTATTTGTAATTCGCATGACATTACTTATTTGAAGGAAATAGAGGCGGAATTACGGGAAGCCAAAGACCAAGCAGAAATTGCCAATCAAGCAAAATCTGAATTTTTAGCTACTGTAAGCCATGAATTAAGAAGCCCAATAACCAGTATTTTAGGAATGGTGCATTTTTTAAAGGCTCAAACAAATATATCGACAAAGCAAAGAAAAGTATATATCGAAAATATTGATGTTGCTGGAAAGCATTTATTGAACCTTATAAACGATTTTCTAGATTTTTGTAAGCTGGAAGCAGGAAAATTTGAAATGACTGCGATCCCATTGGATTTGAAGGCTTTAATTGAGGAAATTACAACCATATTAATGCCTCAAGCGATTGCCAAAGGTTTAGAATTTATAGTCGACTATAATCAGGACATTCCTCATATGGTTTTAGGGGATCCTCGCACTCTTAGGCAAATTATGATTAATCTTATTAATAACGCCATAAAATTTACTGAAAAGGGTTTTGTTAGGGTTAAAGTAACTTGTCTCGAGCAGTCGATTGAGATGGTTAAGTTGTCTCTTTCAGTAACTGATACGGGAATTGGGATCTCTAAAGATAAATTGGCAATTATCTTTGATCGCTTTCAACAAGTAGATTCTTCTTATAGTCGACGCTATGGTGGTACTGGATTAGGGTTAAGCATTACAAAAAAATTGGTAGAAATGATGGGAGGAGCCATTGAAGTTATGAGCCAGCCTAATCAAGGCTCTATATTTGAGTGTAAAATTGTTTTTCCATTACAAGACAAATCGATTGTTCAGCATCCTTGGATTTTACATCAAGTAAATATATCAATTTTAATAGTGTCTGATACTTATTTAAGTAATATTCTTGAAAAACAATTAGGCATTCATCATTGTCAGGCGGCAACAAGCAATGACGCTTTAAACTTTTTTATAGTCAATCAACAATCTTCTAAGGTTTATGACATAGTCATTATTGACGATCAAATTAGTTCGGAAAATCCATATGAATTGGCAAAAAAAATCAATGAATGTCCTAACTTAAAAAAACCAATGTTAGTATTACTCATGTCCTCACCTTCATTATTGCTACAAACAAAAGCAAAGCAAGCTGGATTTTTTGACTGTATTGTAAAACCTATACAACCCTTAGAATTGCAAACGCATCTTACTGCAGCTTGGGAAAAATGGAGTGCACAGATATCTTTAATTGATGGGCATAAAGTGGCGGAATATAAAAAAACAGAGGATATTGAAAGTAGAAAGCGAGTTTTGCTTATTGATGATGAAGAAATGGTTCAATTAATTCATCGAGGATTTTTAAGTGAATTAAACTGTGAGGTAGAAACTGCTAATAATGCAGAGCAGGCATTAAAATTGTTGGAGCAAAACCATTGTTATGATCTGATATTTTCGGATATGGGGCTTCCTGGCATGAGCGGTCCAGAGTTAATAAAATTATATAGGCAACAAGAAAAACACTTCAATAAACATACGCCTATTATTGCATTGACTGGTTATTGTAGCCAGAAAGATAAAGAAACTTTTTTAAGGGCTGGTGTTGATCAAATACTTGTTAAACCTGTTAGCTTAGGGCAACTGAAAGAGGCTTTACAGAATTATAGTTAGATCTTAGATCCGTGAAAAGAGGTACTACATCTATTCAAGTGTCAGTAAAATATCGTTTAAAATCGGTTAATTTGTGTCGAGTTAAAACACAGGTTTTGAACGTTGGTTTTCAGCCATATCGCCGATAAACTGAGATCTGAAGAAATTAACCAATACTTTTTAAAAGAGAGAAACGAGTAATGAACAAAAACAGGTAGTTCATAATTGAGCAGAGGGTGAAGTATATTCAAACAAAGTATTAAAAGTAGAATTATAAGAAGACTTATTTGGGTAATAAAGAGGAGTACTGCGGACAATTTTCTCTAGCTCTACTATTGAAAGGCATGATTTTACTGCGTTTTTTGTTCTTTCATCCAAAACTTCTCCTAATATTTGCATAACGTGTGGTTTTGCATAACGTAATAACGCCTCATATTTTTTTGCATACTCTAGGTAGAGTAATGCAATTTCTCTAGAGGTTTTTGAAGTGGGTGAGAATAAGAAAGGATCTTTTAAAATTTGAGAAGCTGCCATGATACCATCACAAGCTGTAAAATTTAAGCATCGATTTGCTTCTTCTAAAGAAACGATGCTTCCATTAGCAATTACAGGGATATTTAAAGCTTCTTTAACTATTTTAATTTGTTCCCAATTTGCAGGCAGATCGTTCATATGACATTTGCGTAGTCTACCGTGTACTGTTAATAAAGAACAGCCAGCCAGTTCTATCATTTTTGCATATTCAACAGTGTCGTTTATATTTTCAAAAATACGAATTTTACACCACACTGGAATTTTTAGATTTTCTTTTAAAGTTCTTATCAATTTGTAAACAAGCGACCACTCTTCCATTAACCAAGCACCATAATGATTTCTTCGTCCTGTAGGCTGAGGGCAACCAAAATTAATATCAATTGCATCGCAGTAATTTTCCACTTGCTTAGCAGCTTTTAATAAGGTTGTTGGGTTATTAGCTGCAAATTGTACAACAAGCGGCCTATCAGCTTTACAACTCGTAAACAGTTCATTACGATATTCTGAATTTTCAAGAAATAAATGACTGATTATCATGGGCGTATAACAAA
>CADEGZ010000156.1 GCA_902827015.1 uncultured Pseudomonadota bacterium | reverse complement strand
ATTGCTTTAACTATACCGGGAAAAATAAAAGGCATTAAACCGGCTTGAATTGCTTCCTTAAAACCTACAAAATGGCTAAGACGAGTGATCCCAAAGCTTAAAATGACAACTGTACCTATAAGGCAGTTAATCATGATAAAGGAAAGGTTTTTGTTATTAAAAAAAGGGCGAATGCTCGCCATAATGGCAACACTTGCTAAGAATCCTATAAGATAGCCACCTGTAGGACCTAATAAACAATGGTATCCACTACTAAAATTGGCAAAAACAGGCATACCTACAGCTCCTAGGACTAAATAACCAGCAACTGACTTTATAGCCTCAGCCCGATTAAAGGTTAATCCCACTAACATGACGCCAAAAGTTTGTAGAGTAATTGGAACGGGTTCTAGTGGAATACTAATCTGGGAAGTAAGAAAAATTAAAAAAATACCCCAAGCTATATAGAGCACTTTATTTTCATAGATATAAGATACTAAACTAAGATATGTTGGAGAAACTTGCTTAGACATATTTTACTCCTCTAAATTAAGTTCTTTACTTGAGTTTATATAAATAAACCACTTGTAGAATGATAAATATAAACATTTGTTATTGTCAACTATTAAAAAATAATTAGGTTTACAATTAAATGTGAAGGGATTTTTGAAGTTAATAAACAAAAAGGATTTTTCTTTAAATAACTAAGTCAATCATGCCCGTTCAATGCACAGAAAAACAGAGCATAAAAATAAAGTTAAGGAGCAGAATTAAATTAGATTAAAGTAAAGTCCAGATGAATCATGAATTTTTTAATGTGTTTAGTTAATAAAATTTTTAAGAAAGGCTACAACTAAAAGCAAGTGATCGTTATAAAAAATTTTTTCACTAAAAAATGATCTGATGATCTTTAGTGCTAGCAGCACAACTTTAATCGTTTATTTTGTAGTAATTTTAAATTTTAAGATTTTAAGCTAATTTAATTTTTTTGATTGACTGAATTAAATTTATTTTTAGTTAGAGCTTTAATAAATCAATAAAAAATTTTTTGTTGACGAAAAATATTCCATCGCTATAGAATGTGCCTTAGTTAAGACAAAGCAAGGAGGACATACCGTGGCAGTTAAAAGTAATCCAGATGTTGTGATGAGAGAGCTTGTTCAGCAAGTTGAGTTATTAGCCGCTTTAGCCAGTGTGCGTGAAAATCACATATTGCATTTGGAATCAAAGTTAGCACAATTTAATAACCCTGGACAAGTTGCTTTACCAACACCACCTTTACATACAGAAATGTTATCGCAATATCTTAAAGTAAGATCTACGCCACCTATAGGAGGAGAAGTGGACACACCTGCAGTATCTGAAATTCGAAGTAAGATATCTCTCGAAGGAGTATGATTATTTGAAAGATCTAAGCTAGAAGGGCATCTTTTCCAAATTAAAAATACTATTTATGTAGGTGCCCATTAAGCTAAATTAAAATGTTCTTAATCTCCTTTTAGCCTGAAAACATAAGAAAATCTTAACTATAAAATCAAATAAGTTATCGTGTAATGAAGCGAATTTCATATTATTAAGTCTCATAAAAAATACAAAATGATCATTTATTAAACACACTATTGCAAATTCACATGAAGGTAGAGTCAATGATATTAATGAATTGCTTAAAGGCGGAACTTTACAATTAACTCAGCCAGAATTAAGTAGTTAAATACAACAAATGGAGTATTAAACAAAAAAGGCGATTTATTTTTATATTTTTTGAGACTTAGGATAAAATAGGCGCTTTAGAACAAATAGCCAAAAAAGAATACATAAAGGACAAAATGAATGTTGGAAAATTTAGCACGTGAACTTGACATCTTTGTTGAAGGTAGTAAATTACACCTTGAGTTTTGGCTACTCTGTTTCGCCAGTTTATGGGGTATTAATATCCTAAATTGGCTACTTGGTTCGAAATTAAATATTTTGGGTATTTATCCTAGGCATCCACTAGGACTTTTGGGAATTGTTTTTTCTCCCATCCTTCATCAAAACTTCACACATTTATTTTTTAATACCATTCCATTGTTTATGTTGGGGTTAGCCATTTTAGCAAGAGGCATGCCGATCTTTTGCCAAATTACACTCTTCGTGATTGTCTTTGGGGGACTGGCAGTATGGATTTTTGGTCGTCGTGCAGTTCATATTGGAGCAAGTGGTTTGGTTTCTGGTTATTTTGGATATATTTTGGCAACAGCTTATTTTGAACCAAGTTTTACAGCGTTATTATTGGCTGTTTTTGTAATATATTATTTTGGCAGTATCTTTTTAGGCATATTCCCACAAGAAGCAAAGGTTTCATGGGAGAGCCATTTTTTTGGATTTTTGAGTGGTATAGGGAGCGCATATATTTTTCGCTAATGCTTTCATATGTTTTTTTTAAGCTGCTCTAACACTTTAGGAAAAGTATTAAAAATTTGATTGCCTTTAACCAATTGCAATATATTCATTTTGGATAGTTTTTGGCTAACTTTTGTGTTTGCCTCACAAAGATAAATATTTACTCCACGCTTATAAAACTTTTCAATTGCTTCGTAAAAAGCTTGTAATCCAGTTACATCCATGAATGGAACATGCTTGAGGCGAAATATTAATATACTGGGATCGTTATGCATAGAATCTAATGCGGACCCCAATACTTCTATTGTAGCAAAAAAGAAAGGCCCTTGAATTGTATAGATCAGTACATTATTTGGTATAGAAACATCATGACCAATAAGTTCTGCTTGTATATCTGCATCTGTTTTACGATCAATAATAACAGATTGACTCATACGATGTACAAAAAGGAAGAGTGCCAAGATAACACCCACATTAACAGCTACAATTAAATCAACAAATATGGTTAACAGGAAAGTAGTGAGTAAAACCAGGCTGTCATTACGAGGGGCATTTTTTAATATATGAATAAAATGACGTACTTGACTCATGTTATAAGCTACCACAAATAAAATAGCTGAAAATGTGCACAATGGAATGTAGGCTATTAGTGGAGCAAATATAAGAATAATAGATAATAATGTTAAGGAGTGTACTATAGAGGATAATGGGCTATTGCCCCCATGTCGAATATTAGCAGCGGTACGAGCAATCGCACCTGTAGCCGCAAACCCGCCAAACAATGGACAAATAATGTTAGCCAACCCTTGGCCAATAAGTTCCTGATTAGCGTCATGGCGTGTATTACTCATACTATCTGCAATAACTGCAGACAATAAAGATTCAATTGCCCCTAAAAGGGCAATTGCAAAAGCAGGGCTTATAAGTTCCAATATTCGATCTAAGGAAATTTCTGGAAATTGAAACCGTGGTAAATGTTGAGGGATTTGTCCAAAAATATTGCCAATAGTAGCTATATCTTCAAATTGAAAAATAGTTTGCACTAAAGTAGTAATAGTCATCGCAACAAGAAATGCTGGAAGGCGTTTAACAAATTTAGGTATAATAATTATCACGATAAGAGTTAAGCAAGCTAAACCTAAGGTAGGTAAATGCATACTTGATAAGGCTTTTAAAAGCCCAAATAGTTTTTCATGAAAATGGGAGTATTGAGCAGATCCAACTGATAACCCAAAAAAATCTTTCCACTGTCCGACAAAAATGATAACCCCAATACCACTTGTAAAACCAACAATAACTGGATCAGGTATAAATTTAATGATGTTACCTAATTTGGCTACTCCCATTAACAATAAGATGAAGCCAGCAAGAAGGGTGGCTATTTGCAAGCCTGAAATGCCATATTGATTAACAATATTGAGTAAAATAACGATAAAGGCGCCAGTAGGACCTGCGATTTGTACTCGAGAACCCCCAAATACTCCTACAATTAGTGCTGCAATAATGGCCGTGTAAAGCCCTTGTTCAGGTTTCATTCCGGAGGCCATTGCAAAAGCCATAGCCAATGGTAAGGCAATAATCCCAACAGTAGTACCAGCAGTTAAATTAGATAACCAATATTTGGGTTTAAACAAACCATTTCGGTAGGCTTCTGTTAATGCAATCATAGAATTTCCAATTACTTTAACTTCTTAAAGGAGCCAGCCCTTTAAAAAACTATAATTTTTGTTTCTCATACAGTATATCAAAAGATTTTAATATCTTAAGACTTCTTTATAGTAAAGATTTAAGCTACTTCTTAACTGTAAAGTTTTATTTATAACTTAAATAATTGTGAGTATTGAGTGAATATGCACCATTCTTGAACCGACTGAACTCCATAATCCTTACCTTCTATTTAGTTGAAGCTCAACTCACAAAATAACAAGAATAGTTTATAACTTTCGATTTTTTTGAAAGTCCAATATTCAAGATATTTAGAATTACTAAGATTTGTATATGCATATTTTTGGAAACAGAGATAAAGGTAAAAAAGATAACAAAAAGAAAACTAAAATAGACGAAAGTTCTTTATCGCCTAGGTCTACCTCTTTGGATACAGAAGAATCAGGAGGAGAAGAAATTAATAGCGATTCAACAGTGGTGTCTAGAAATTCTGAGAGTACTCTTGATGTAGATTTCGAAGCACCTGTTCGACAAGTGAAAAATGAGCAAATTGAAGATATTGATGCTGAGTTTCAACAAGTAAAACAAAAACCAGTTGAATTTGAAGGTATTCCTCAAAGGTACCATTCTAAAATCAAAAAAAGTGATTTAACGAGCACAGGAAGTTTGATTGAAGATAAAAGAATTGCATTAATAGAACAATACTTTAGAGAACACCCTGAAGAAGTCAAGCTTTCTAGAAAAGATGCAAAAAAATTGCTTGGTAAAAGCATTAAATATTCAATTATTAAAGACAATAATGGTAGATTGTATGCTTTATATAAGGGTAAAGATAAAAGCTTAGGCGAAGGTTCGTTCGGTAGGGTAAAAATTGCTCAAGATATTAGAACTAAGGATTGGG
>CADEGZ010000155.1 GCA_902827015.1 uncultured Pseudomonadota bacterium | reverse complement strand
CAATTAAACGTTTAACTGCATAAAAAGTACGCTTTGGGTTTGTAATACGCTGGTTTTTAGCTGGTCTTCCCACTAATTTTTCTTTGTCTTGTGTATAAGCAACAATAGAAGGAGTAGTGCGATCACCCTCGCTATTTTCAATGACTCTTACTGTACCCCCTTCCATAATAGCAACACAGGAATTCGTGGTACCCAAATCAATTCCAATAACAACTTCTGACATAATATGTAACCCCCTTCATTTGTTTCTCGAGCCATCTCTATGCCCTTCACACTTAGGTTTTGTGAAGGGTATAACTTTTATATTGGGTCAAAGTATTTATTTTCAACCCTCTCCATTTACCTTTGGTTGTGTTTCTTCCTTACGAGAAACAATCACGCGAGCTGGCCTTAATAACCGATCAAATAAAGTAAATCCTTTCTGAACCACCGTTATTACTTTATTTGACTCCAATTCATTGTTGATCTGCATAGAAAGTGCCTCATGTCGCATCGGATCAAAACTTTCTCCCAGAGGATTAAGCTCATGAATTCCAAACTTTTCTAAAGTATCCACCAATAACTTGCGAGTAAGTAAAATACCTTCTTTTAATCCTTTGTCCTCTTTCCCTTCTACAGCATTTGCAGCGGCTAAACCATGATCCAAGCTATCGACCACAGCCAGGATCTCCCGCGCAAATTTTTCTATCCCATATTTATGAGCATTTTCAACATCCAATAGGGCTCGCCGACGAATATTATCCGCATCTGCTCTTGCTCTTAAAAACAAGTCCCAATTTTCAGTGGTTTTCTTTTGGGCTGCTTCCAGAAGGCAAGCTAAATCTTCTGAATTTTCTTGGCTTTTTTCTGAGACCACTTTTTCCGGTTGTGTGGTTAAGTCAGATCCTTCGTGATTGTTGTTACTCAAGTTTTTACTCTCCTCTACTACTTACGCTGTGTCGAAAATGCCAATCCTGCCATTTTGTCGCGTCCTCATGTATTTTATATACACTCAGGGCGCTCTCCTGTGTTGCGCCTAGCCTAAAATCCGATTGTAAAGAGTACGCATTTAATAGGGTACACATTTAATATGGGGCCTCGCCTGCTTGATTCAAGGCCGAACTTAATAATTTTGCAGTAACATCCACCAATGGAATAACCCTCTGGTAAGGCATACGGGTTGGCCCAATAACCCCTAAAGCACCCACCACTTGCCCATCAATCGAATAGGGGGAAACAACAACGCTACACCCTTCAAAACCCAACTCTTTAGCTTCTTCACCAATAAAAATTTGGACCCCACTTGCTTTAATACACTCATTTAAAAGATGTAAAATCCCTTGTTTCTCAGCAAACGCTTCAAATAACCGACACAATTGATGGCTATTAAATGGTTCTGCTGCTAATAAGTTACTTTCTCCTGCTAATACATAATCATTTTTATTTTTAACCTTACGTCCCTCGAAGGCTTTATCTACCACTTCAATAGCAGTTTTCATCAATCGATCCAAATTTTCTCGTTCACAACGTAATAATTCTAATAAAGCAACCCTGATTTCAAAAAGATCCTTACCCGAAAAAACACTATTTAAGTAATGGGCAGCTTGTTCCAATTCACTTGCTGTATATGCTCGCTCTGTGCGAATAATACGATTTTGTACTTCTTCTTCATTTAACACCAATATCACTAATACCCGCTGCCCTGATAAAGGCAAAAATTCTACTCTACGCAACAGCTGATATTCTCGTCGCGGTGTAGAAACAACACCTACTAATTGGGTAATGTCCGATAATAAACCAGATGCTGCTTCAATTAAATCCTCAGTTCCACCACTATTAGCCAATTGTTTTTGCACTGTTTTTACTTCACCGGGCGTTAAAGGATGTACAGTAAGTAAGCTTTCTACAAAAAATCTTAAACCTTGGGGTGTTGGCACTCTTCCAGAAGAAGTGTGAGGGGAAGATAAAAAGCCACGCTCTTCCAAGTCGCTCATAATATTACGAATAGTGGCAGAACTGAGCGCAATAGAAGCATCTTTAGCTAAAGTTTTAGAACCAACTGGCTCACCTTCACGAATATAACGTTCAATCAGCACCCGGAGCAGAGTACGCGAACGCAGAGAAATGGATTTCATATTAATTGCTTGATTATTCATGTTTTTTTATCCAATAAACCCAAAACAGCTCTTCCTCACTCTATCACTTAATACTGCTTAGATTAACACTTGAGAGATCATGAGTACAACGCCGATTGCATCTATAATCGAGAGGCAACTATACTGTAAACTTTGTAAGGCAATAGAAATGGCTCGTCAGTTTCAGAAAATTGGGTTATTTGCAAAACATAATAGCAAAAGTATTACCGATACTTTTGAAAAAGTGATCCGATTTTTAGAAAAACGTGGTCATTCTCTCCTAATTGAAGCCCAAAGTGAAACTTTGCTTTCTAAACACCATTTTCCAACCAGCAGCAAAGAAGAATTAGGAAAACACTGCGATTTAGTGATTGTGGTGGGTGGGGATGGCAGTCTTTTAAATGCAGCTCGAGCAATCGTGCCCTACCAAGTCCCCATTTTGGGCATCAACCGTGGACGTTTGGGTTTTTTAGCAGATATTCTTCCTGCTGATCTAGAACAACAACTGGGTAATATCTTAGAGGGGGCCTACTTAAAAGAGCAACGTTTTTTATTAAGTGCCCAAGTTCAACGACAAGGAAAAATTGTTAAACAAGATGTGGCCTTAAATGATATCGTGTTATATAGTGGCAATATTGCACGCATGATTGATTTTGAACTTTACATTAATGATCACTTCGTATTGCATCAACAAGCAGATGGGATCATTACAGCAACTCCAACCGGTTCAACAGCTTATGCACTTTCTGCCGGCGGACCCATTCTATACCCCACACTTAATGCCATGACGATTGCGCCAATGTGCCCCCATACTTTAAGCAGTCGGCCCATTGTCGTAGACAGCAATAGTCGCATTAAATTAATCGTTGCGCCCAACAATCAAATTTCTCCCAAATTAAGTTACGATGGACAATTACATTTCGATCTTGAAATTAATGACCACATTCTCGTTGAAAAATATCCAACAGAACTTATTTTAATCCATCCGATCCATCATGAATATTTCTCGGTCTTGCGCGAAAAACTGGGTTGGAATATCGAACTACTCAAGGACTAACACAATGTTAACCCACCTTTTTATCCGCCATCTCGCTGTGGTAGAACAATTAGAACTCTGTTTTCAAGAAGGTATGACAGTATTAACTGGCGAAACAGGTGCAGGCAAGTCTATTTTAATTGATGCTCTTTCGCTTACTTTAGGCGAACGTGCCGAAAGCAGTATTGTTAGGCACAATTGCCCCTATGCCGAAATTTCGGTAACTTATGAATTAAATGAATTACCACTTGTTTTGGCCTGGTTAAAAGAGGAAGGCTTAGAAGCGGAAGAAGAATGCATTATTCGTCGCGTTATTACTAAAGATGGGCGTTCACGCGCTTATATTAACGGCCGAATGGCCCCGCTTACTCAGATCCGAGAATTAGGTGAACGCTTACTGAATATTCATGGCCAACATCAACATCAATCCTTATTGAAATCAGAATATCAACGACTGTTGCTTGATGCATATGCTAACCATCCAGAATTATCCGCCAATGTGAAAAGAGATTTTTTACATTTACAGCGTTTGCATAAAGAATACAAAGAATTTCTTAAAACAAAGGAACAGATGGATAAATTAGCACTTTTACAATATCAAATTCAAGAAATGCAAGAATTAAACTTACAAGAAAACGAATTGTCAACTCTTGAAGCAGAATACAAACAACTCACCCATGCTGAACAATGGCTGACCCTTTCTGAAACAGCACTTAGCACACTTAAAAATGAATCCGGCCAAGATATTTTTTCAGCACTCTACTCTACAATAAATCAAGTTGCACAATTAAAAATGCATACTTTAAAACTAAACAACTGCCACGAATTACTAACCAGTGCTTTAATTCAATTAGAAGAAGCACTTAACGATCTAGAAAATTTTAAAGACACCTTAGAGCTTGATCCACACCGACTTTCGAGCGTAGACGCCCGTTTAAACCAAATTCACACACTTGCAAGAAAACACCGCATTCAATCCCACTCTATTTTAGAACATCAAAAAACTTTAACAGAAGAAGTAGAGAAGCTTGTCAATATTCAAACCACTTTAGAAATTCTACAGGAAAAACTCAAACTGGCAGAAGAAACTTATCAACATTCTGCCATTTTGTTAAGCCAAAGCCGAAAAAAAGCCGCTTTACAATTAGAAAAACTTTTAACCGAAAGTCTAAAAACCTTAGAAATGCCAAATGGGCGTTTTAAAATTGAATTTACCAACGATCCAGTCTCGTCTACAGATGGCTCAATCCCACAAGCAATTAGTGCTCATGGTTTTGATGGAATAGAATTTTTAGTTTCAACCAATCCAGGCATCCCCTTGCAACCTCTACGCAAGATTGCCTCTGGCGGAGAATTATCTCGTATTAGTCTTGCAATCCAAGTTATTACCGCCCAAAAGATGACTACGCCCACACTTATTTTTGATGAAGTTGATACAGGGATAAGTGGTAAAACAGCCGAAACAGTTGGTAAGCTTTTAAAAAAATTAGCCAAAGAAGCACAAATACTGTGCGTAACCCATTTGCCACAAATTGCCGCTCTTGGCCATCAACATTATAAAGTAGAGAAAAACCAAAGTGAAGAAAGCACAACCACACAAATTTACCCGTTATCAGAGAAAGAGCGAGTTTTGGAAATTGCCAGAATGTTAGGGGGAGCAACTATTACCGCGCAAGCTGTTACTTACGCGAAAGAAATGCTTGAGACGATCTAAACACAGGCTTCTTGATCGCAATGTTCACATACCCCATAGATATACAAAGAATGATCCGTAATACGAAAATTCCTTTCCTTGGCAATT
>CADEGZ010000154.1 GCA_902827015.1 uncultured Pseudomonadota bacterium | reverse complement strand
ATGGCTTTCGAAGTAAATGAGAAATTTATTAGAGGTACTTATGGGTAACGATGTGCTTATGTTTTGGTAGATCCAAGGGTTAGATTACAATGAGTTTCGTTATTTTTTGGACAGATGCTCTTATATTTTTACTGATTATCGTTTTTATTGCTTGGCTTTTTTGGTTTAGAAAAACTAATGAATGGCAGTTATTGTGGGATAGAATTTATGAGCGTCCAAGGTACCTAATTGCATTAATGGTATTAATATTCTATGGGTTCATTGGGTTTTTAGATAGTATACATTTTAAAGATAAAAGTGAGCCTAGTACTGCCAGTGTCTTAGATCTTTTGTTGGCTCCTAGAAATGTTGAAGCCGAAACAAGTTATTCCGCACCGTTTGCGCTATATGCTTATAGTCCTGAAATTGTTAAGATGCAAAACGGATCTTTAGAACAAGTTTTATCCCCCTTAAAGTATGCTGGACAAAGTTTAAAAAAGTTTCATAGGAACAGATACAAAGATATTGGTTTTAGAATTTTCATGGGTGTTTCAATAGGATTGATTTTAACGGGATTATTATATTATGTTTTATTGAGTATTTGGCCTAGTATTTTGAAAAAACAATTTTTTGAAAAAGTAGGCAGGGTTTTTTGGACTACACTGAGTAACATTATTGTTTTTGTTTGTGTTATTGCAACTCTTATGTATGAGTATCATATCTTAGGAACAGATAAAGTTGGCAGAGATGTATTTTTTATTGTAATTAAAAGTATTAGGACAGGATTAGTAATTGGTACAGTAACCACATTAATTATGTTACCATTTGCATTGTTCACAGGATTATGGGCAGGTTATTTTCGTGGCAAAGTAGATGATCTTATTCAATATATTTATACCACTTTAAGCTCCATTCCGAGTGTGCTACTTATTGCAGCTGCTATGCTTTCTTTCCAAGTAAAAATTGAATTAGATCCAGATTTGCGTTTATTGGTTTTGTGTATTATTTTAGGAGTTACAAATTGGACAACTTTATGTCGTTTATTACGTGGACAAACCCTTAAGCTTAGGCAATTAGATTTTGTACAAAGTGCAGTTGCTCTAGGCATGACCCCTTTAAAAATTATTTATCGTCATATTCTGCCAAATTTAATGCATATTGTTATTATTTCAGTCGTGTTAGATTTTAGTGGATTAGTATTAGCAGAAGCTGTTTTATCTTACGTTGGTGTTGGGGTTTCTCCAGTTTCTTACAGTTGGGGAAATCTCATTAATGCCTCGCGATTAGAATTGGCGAGAGACCCCATTGTTTGGTGGCCATTATGCGGCACATTGGCTTTAATGTTCTTTTTGGTTTTTTTTGCTAATCTTTTTTCGGATGCTTTGCAAGAAGCATTTGATCCCAAGGCAAACTAGTATGAAACTTTTGTTAGAAGTTAAAAATTTAGAAGTAATATGTAAAACCAAGAATTCCATAAAAAACCTGGTTAAAAATATCAATTTTAAGATTCATCTTAATCAAACATTTGCTTTATTGGGAGAAACAGGATCAGGTAAATCGCTTACAGCATTATCTATTTTACGACTTTTGCCACCAAATTTATTTTTCTCTAGGCGGAGTGAGGTTTTATTCAATGGGGAAAATTTATTAGATTCTTCAGAAATGGAAATGCAAAAAATTCGAAGAAAGAAGATTTCCATCGTTTTTCAGGAACCAATTGATAAACTTAATCCTGTTCTTACAATAGGAACACAAATAGCGGAGGTATTAAGGTTGTCTCAGAATTTAGGTAAAAAAGCGTTATATTCTGAGGTTATTAAACTTTTAGGCGTTGTACACATTTATGATGGCAAACGTGTTTACTCAGCATATGCTCATCAATTGTCGGGTGGCATGAAGCAAAGGGTAATGATTGCAATGTCTTTAGCTGCCGAGGCAGAGCTGTTAATTGTAGATGAGCCTACTACCGCACTAGATATTCTGACGGAAATACAAATTCTAGATCTTTTAAAACAACTACAAATTAAATATGGTATGAGTATTTTATTGGTTACACATGATTTGGCCGTTGCAAGAAAAATGGCAGATGAAGTTGCTATTATGCAAAACGGTGAAATAGTGGAATTAGGTAAGACAAGTAGTGTCTTAAATTCCCCAACGCACCCTTATTCAAAAAAATTGATATCGGTAATGCCCAGTTTGCAACCTCCACCGGTTCCTGAAAATTGTGAAACAGTTTTGTCGGTACATCGTTTGGGGGTTAATTTTCCTATTAAAGGAGGATTATTCAATAGAACAACAAAATATATACATGCCGTCAAAGATATAAGTTTTTCAATACGTGAAGGAGAAACTTTGGCCATTCTAGGTGAATCTGGATCAGGAAAAACCACTCTTGCCAAAGCGGTTTTATCTTTAATTGATGTTTCAAATGGGGAAATTCTTTTATTAGAAGAAAAACTTCTTCAATTAAGCTCGCGACAATTGCGGCAAAAAAGAGCAGATTTTCAGATTGTTTTTCAGGATCCCTTATCGGCAATGGATCCAAGATTTATTGTTAAAGATATTTTACTTGAAGGAATGCTTGCATTAGAGATTGGCTCAAGCGATAAGGAACGTGAAGAACGTATAGATATTTTGTTAGAATGGGTGGGGCTTTTACGCGAACATAAGTATTGTTATCCTCATCAATTATCAGGTGGACAACGTCAACGTGTTTGTATTGCTCGAGCTTTAGCAGTAGGCCCGAGGCTTTTAGTTTGTGATGAGCCTACCAGCAGTTTAGATCGTTTTGTAGAAGCGCAAGTTATTGATCTTTTAATTCGTTTACAGCAAGAATTGGAAATATCTTATTTGTTTATTACACATAGTATTGCGCTTGCACGGGCGATAGCACATCAAGTATTAATAATGAAGGAAGGGCAGATTGTTGAATACGGCTCGGTAGACAAAGTATTAAACATGCCTCATCATCCTTATACAAAAGCATTGTTAGAAGCTGAAGGCTATTACAAATCTGGAAGTCCAAGCCAGTAAAAAAGTCTTAAAAACGATAAAAAATTGAGCAGATCAATATTAGTTGCTAAACTCATTAAATGATCGTAAGAATGAATTTGATTTTATGAAGAAACAAAAAGCTTCTTTTCAGAACGGCGTAAACAATACTAAAACATACATTATAAACCGTCTCTTTGACGGAAATTTGGCGCTTGCAAAACGCATGGCAATTATGTTGGCATTAACGGCGTTGTTTTTTTCAGGTATTTTTGGCTTTCAATTGTTTAAAGCCCATATGATGAAAAAATATATGAGCGCCATGGTGCCAATAGAGACTGTTTCTGCCAACCCCGCTAAGGTTGAATTGTGGCAACCTAAACTACAAGCCTCTGGGAGTTTGCGGGCAATACAAGGTGTTGATGTTACCACAGAGCTTGCTGGGTTAGTACGAAACATTAGGTTTATTCCTGGCCAAAAAATTAAGAAGGGGGATATACTGGTTGAGTTAAACGCTGACTCAGATATTGCACATCTTAATTCTCTTCAAGCCACCGTTGAACTTGCGGCGATTACTTATAATCGCGATAAGATCCAATATGAAGAACAAGCAGTGAGCCGTGCGACCGTAGACGCAGATTTGGCCGATCTAACTAGCAAACAAGCGCAAGTTCTGGAACAAATGGCCATTGTGGCTAAAAAAATGATTACGGCTCCTTTTAATGGGCGTTTAGGTATTTGTGCGATTAACGAGGGGCAATATATAAATCCTGGTGATAAAATTGTTACATTACAAGAGGTTGATCCTATTTATGTAGATTTTTATATTCCGCAACAATCTATTATTCAGCTTGCAGTTGGAAAGCCTGTTGTGATAACCAGCGATGGCTACCCAGGTCA
This sequence comes from uncultured Pseudomonadota bacterium, assembly GCA_902827015.1. GTDB lineage: Bacteria > Pseudomonadota > Gammaproteobacteria > UBA6186 > Azoamicaceae > CADEGZ01. Next base: position 1,079 of record CADEGZ010000154.1, on the reverse strand, counting down.
GAGTTTTCAGGGAAAAATTACGGCAATTGATCCTAAAGTAGATCCTACCACTCGAAATGTTCATGTTCAAGCAACACTTTGTAATGCCAATGGGGAATTATTACCAGGGATGTTTGTCTCGGTGGAGATTCACACTGATGCACCCAAAGGATATTTAACATTACCGCAAGCAGCAATTGGCTACAACTCTTATGGAGAGATTGTCTATATACTTGTACCCGCAGAGAAGAAAGATAAAAAAGGAAAGCCCATATTCATTGCTACCCAAACTTTTGTAACTCTGGGAGATACTCGGGGCGATCAAGTCGCAGTTTTAAAAGGAATTAAGGAAGGGGATCTTATTGTTACCAGTGGACAGCTTAAGCTTAAAAATGGAAGCCAAGTTGTTATTAATAATTCTGTATTGCCGGAAAATGATCCTAAACCCATTATAGTAGATGAGTAAATTCAAGTGCGAAGTGTATATGCATTTTACTGATTATTTTATTCAGCGACCCGTATTAGCAACAGTAATAAGCTTGCTGATCATGGTGCTTGGTATTCGATCGGTTGTGGAATTGCCAATACGCGAATATCCTTTTACGCAAAATGCAGTGGTAACAGTTGCTACGAGCTATGTGGGTGCAGATCCAGACTTGATTTCTGGCTTTATTACAACTCCTTTAGAAAATTCTGTTGCCCAAGCAAATGGTATTGATTACTTAACTTCTATGAGTACTCAAAATATGAGTACTATCCAAGCCACACTACGCTTAAATTATGATCCTAATAAAGCACTAACCGAAATCAATACTAAAGTTAATGCTGTTTTAAACCAGTTGCCAAGAGGTTCGCAACAACCGGTAATTACTGTGGCAATTGGTGAAACGATTGATTCAATGTATATGGGATTTTACAGTAAAGAATTAGAAAGTAATCAGATTACAGATTATCTTATTCGTGTGGTACAACCTAAATTACAATCCGTAGAAGGCGTACAGCAAGCTGAAATTTTAGGTGAACGTCAATTTGCAATGAGGGCTTGGTTAGATCCAGCCAAAATGGCGGCTTATGCCTTAACAACAACCGATGTTGCCAAT
>CADEGZ010000153.1 GCA_902827015.1 uncultured Pseudomonadota bacterium | reverse complement strand
GTAATCAGTTCTTAAAAAAACGCCAAGCCATGGTGGAAATTCAATTAAAAAAAAGAGGGATCAGCAATAAACGGGTGTTAGAAAGTATGCGTGCTGTTCCTCGGCACCTTTTTGTACCAGCAGCTTTAAAAAACAAAGCCTATGAAGATACTCCCTTACCAATTGGTTACAATCAAACAATTAGCCAGCCGTATATTGTAGCGCTAATGGCTACAGCCGCTCAATTGGAACCTACCGATATTGTATTAGAAGTTGGAACAGGTTGTGGATATGCAGCAGCTGTTTTATCCAGATTGGTAAAACAGGTTTATTCAATTGAAATTATTTCAGAGTTGGCTGTTGCAGCAGAAAAAAGTTTAAAGCATCAAGGTTATGAAAATATTCGGGTATTTGCAGCCGATGGAAGTGTAGGGCTTAAAGAATATGCACCTTTTAACGCTATTTTAGTAACAGCCACAGCTCCTGTTGTTCCCAAATCTTTAAAAGAACAATTAACCATAGGAGGGCGTTTAATTATACCTGTTAAAAGAGAAATGGTAGAAAATCTCGTTAAAATAACGCGTTTGGAAGAAGAAAATTACGATGAAGAAATTTTAGAAATCGTTCGTTTTGTTCCTTTGAAAGGCAAGGAAGGTTGGTCTTAATTTTATCGGGGTTTGTTACGTTTAGCATCTTTAATCGCGTTTAAACTGTGTAGCGCCTCACTTTTGTCTTGCTTAAAAGATAACTTGCGTAGTTTTTCATAATATTCAGAATTGTTATGCATTCTTTCGAAAAGTCTAGCCTTTACTTTAGACCAATTTTCAAAATTGGGGTCTGTTTCTTTCGGGGTAAGTTTTTCTATGGCCTTCTGTTGTTTTTGTAAATTTTTGGGTGAAAAATCGGAAATAGATTTCATTAACGTTTCATTTCGTTTTAATAAAATTTCAACAATGTCTTCAACCATTTCAATGGATTCAGGTAATAAACTTATGGCTTTAGTGATTGCTTTTTGATTTTCAGTATATTGATGAAAAATTTGTTCAGCATCTAGCAGTTCACTGTTAGTGAAAACAGGGGCTATGTCTTTTTTTTCGAATAAAAATTTATGTAAAGTTTCAAGTTTTTTAAGACTTGATTCTGGAGATGAATCAATAAAATTTTTTATGATTTGTTCTGCTGGACTTACGGCATTCATGGTAGGAGGGGTGCCCTCCATGGCAAGAATGCTTTTAATCGTATAGGCCTTTTTATGGCTTAGACCTAGGAAATAACGTGGATCAAAATTAAAGCTCATAAAACACCTTCTAACGATCTATGCTATTTTGAATAGTATAGGACCTTTTAGTCGTTAATTTTTAATCAGGGGAACAGCATGGGTTCAATGTCAATTATCGAGGGCAATGAACTGTTGTTGAGACATTTAACCAAACAGGACTTAAACGACTTTACTGCTTTGGTAACGGATCCTTTATATGGAAAATTTTCTCCTTTGGGGAAAATAACAGAGGAAGTTGCCGCTACAATGGTCAGTAATATTGTAGAGAATTATCAAAAAAGCAAATACGAATTTTGGGTGGTTGTCGATAAATTATATGGCGCATTAGCAGGATTCGTTGGATACCACCCCGTTTTTTTTGAAAATAAGCTTCAAGAAATGTATTTTGTGGGATTTTACACGAAATATTGGGGAAGTAAGTTTCCACAAGAGGCGACTTGGTTTGTTTGTGATTATGCTTTTAATAAAGAACAAATACCTCGCTTGATTTCCTTTGTACACCCAAATGATACAACAGCGCTGATGTGTGCTCAGATCATGGAAGCTAAGTTCGAAAAACAAGCATTATTTTTAGGTGCGCCTCTTTTTTTATTTAGTACAAGCAAACAAGACTTTGCCCAGTTAAATATCCATCGAGCTTAAATATACTCTTCGCACTTGAATTTTATGCGTTGTTGCAACATTTGTTCACGTCCTCATGTATTTTGGTAATGAAGTGCGCTCTCTCATGTTGCGCCTAGCCTAAAATCCGATTGCGAAGAGTGTAGGTATATAGGCGTTAATTTTGCGATACCAACTTAAGTTCTCGATGGCGTATTTGAGTGTTTGTTATTTTAGAACCTATTTTTTTTGCAATACTTTCTACCATGTAAACAGATCGGTGTTGGCCACCTGTACAACCAATAGCAATAGTAACATAGCTGCGGTGATCTGCCTCGAAATGGGGGATCCATTTTTCTATGAAAGTACAAATGTCTATTAGCAGTTGTTGAACCTCAGGAATTTTGGCTAAATAATCAATGACTAAATTATCAAGTCCTGACAATGCTTTTAAATTCGGTTGCCAATACGGATTTGGGAGACATCTTACATCGAAAATAAAGTCTGCATCTGGAGGCAAGCCATACTTAAACCCAAAGGATTGTAATAAAAGTTGTATTTGGCTTTCTTGATGATGAGCAATTCGATCGCGAATAAGGTTTTTAAGTTCTTGACTGGTTAAAGGGCTGGTGTCGATAATTAAATCTGCCAAATTGGCAACTGGGCTTAGAATTTCATATTCTTTGCGAATAGCCTCTCGCAGAGAAGTCGCTTGATCTGTTAAAGGATGTTTACGCCTTGTTTCGCTAAATCGTTTAAGGAGGGTATTTTCATTGGCATCTAAATAAACAATTTCACATCTTTTTTTTGCCTTGTTTAAATCATTGATCACTGTCTTAAAGTGTAGTGAGTCTCCCGGACTATTGCGCACATCAATACTCACGGCAACTGAAGGGTGTAAGCTTCCGACTTGTTTTTCAAGCTCTGGTAAAAAGGAGGAAGGTAAATTATCAATGCAATAAAAGCCGAGATCTTCCAGAGCGTGTAGTGCAATGGTTTTACCTGATCCTGAACGGCCACTAATAATAACAAGACGCATTAAGACATTTTTTCCTTAAATTGCAAGGGGCATAAGTTATGATAATAACACGTATTATTCTTTTAGTTTATCTTTATGCTTTTTAATTTGCTCATCTAGTTTGTCGATTAACATGTCTATACTTGCATACATATCTTTAGAAGTACAACTGGCTATTATTTTTCCACCGCCGGCTAGAGTTAAATTCGCTTTAACTTTTTGTTGAAATTTTTTATCGACGCTTAGTGTAACATGAGTATTAATAATATGTGAAAAGTGTTTTTCCAACTTTTTAAATTTTTCATTTACATAGCTGGTAAGACTGGAGGTGAGTTCAAGATCATGTAAAGCTGTGATTTGGATTGGTATCAAAGTCCTCTCCTTAGTTGAAACTTAAGTTTTTACGTTCGCTAGAGGTGGGGATCCGCATTGCTTCGCGATATTTGCTAACAGTTCGGCGTGCAATGTTTATGCCCTGCTCTAACAATAATTCAGTAATTTTATGATCACTAAGAGGGGTTTGGCTAGATTCTTCCGAGATTAATTTTTTGATAAGTGCTCGAATAGCTGTAGCCGAAATGGGTTGTTTTCCAGAAGGTAGAGCAATAGAGTTTGAAAAAAAATATTTTAATTCGAATACCCCACGTGGTGTTAGAATGTACTTTTGGGTTGTAATACGTGAAACAGTAGATTCATGTAAGCCAACCTTTTGTGCAATATCTTGTAAGTTAAGGGCCTGCATGGCTTCTTCACCAAAATCTAAAAACGTTCTTTGGCTTTCCATAATACACTGTGCTACTTTTAATAGAGTTTCATTCCTAGTCTTTAAACTTTTAATGAACCATTTAGCTTCTTTCAAGTGTTGTTTAAATATTTGTAAGTTTTCTTTACTATCTGCGCGTTGGATCCAATCGACATAATTAGCATTTATGCGAAGCTTTGGCATAAATTCCTTATTAAGAACCACGATTAATTGGTCATTTTTCTTCCAGGCTAGAATATCAGGTATTATATATTCGCATTTCTTAGTAGAAATTTGGGTTCCAGGTCGTGGATTTAAGGAAGTTAAAATTTTTATAGCTGCTTTGAGTGATTTTTCATCCAGGTTAAGATCAGATTTTAAGCGGCTATAATCGCGTTTCCCAAGCACTTCTAAATGTTTTGTGATGAGTAATTTCGTATTTGCCAGCTGGGGTAAATCAGATGGAAAGGTATTTAACTGAATATTTAAACACTCTGCGAGATTACGTGCTCCTACACCCACAGGATCAAATTGTTGAACACAATTTAAAACGGTTTCTATCTCATTTATTGTAACCGGGCCATTTAGCAGACCTTCAAGAAGTTGTTGAATTTCTAATAATGGGGTTAATAAATAACCATCTTCTGAAATAGCGTCAATCAGTGCTGTTGCAATAATTTTGTCTCTTTGTGAAAAATGCACAAATTCCATTTGCCAGAATAAATGTTGTTGTAAGGTTATCTCAGAGCTCTTTTGTAATAGAACTTCTTGTGTTGTAGTAGAGTTAGCAATATCCCAATTATCCTCAGCCGATAAATTGGCAATTTCTGTGAGATCTTCCGCTGAATTTTCTGAAAGATGATCTGAAGTTTCATCACAGAGAGATTCTTCTTCTATTTGTTCAAGTAAAGGGTTTAATTCTAAATTTGTTCGAATTTCAAGTTCTAATTCTAAAGAAGATAATTGCAAAAGCCGAATGGCTTGTTGCAGCTGGGGAGTTATAGCAAGCTGTTGATGAAGTTTAAGTTGCAATGCGGTTCTCATAAGATAACTATAGCGAAACCGCGACATTTAAGAAAGAAAACTGTCTATAATTTTGACCAATAACAATTAACCATTTTAGATAATAAACTCTTCCCCTAAGTAAAACCTACAAACTTCTTCATTCGTTAAAATATATTGAGGGGTGCCTTCTGCAATAATTTGGCCATTGCTTACAATATAAGCTCTATGACAAATATCGAGAGTATCTCGTACGTTATGATCAGTAATTAAAACACCAATACCTCGTTCACTTAAGTGCTTAGCAATTTGCTTGATGTCTACAATTGAAATGGGATCAACAC
>CADEGZ010000152.1 GCA_902827015.1 uncultured Pseudomonadota bacterium | reverse complement strand
CCAACCTTTTTTTGGGCTCTAGCAGCTGTATTGGCAACACTTTCATCTAAAGTAATTTTTAAAATATTTCCACTCACCTCCTTTTCAAACGGAACGACACGTTGAACATCAAGAACCATTCGTATTCTATTATTGTCTGCAGCTTCAAGGAATGTGATATTTTTGAGAGTACCACCCGATAAAGCTTGATTCATAAGCTCTTTTGCAAGGCCATTCTTCACAGCAATAAAATCAAAGACCATACTAGGAGGGCTTTCTACAGAAAAACTTTCAGGAATAACAGCAGGACCAGAAAATTCCAACAACAACTGGATTTTATTCGAATGTAAAGGACGTACTTCAAAATTCTTTAATTGAAGCATTTCTTTTGCCCATACAACATTACTCAATAATAACCATAACAACCCCATTGAGATCTTCAATACAATAGATTTATTTCTTATAAAAAATCTAAGTCCTCGTTCCATGTCAATGCTCCTATTCTAATTCGAAGAATCATGTCCGTTCACATCCTCATTGGCTTTTATCAAAGGAAGAATTGTCAAATGTTCCTTAAATCCTCCCTTACCATTCGGCAGCCATTCTCTAACCTCTATCATCGAATCATTTATTTTTTGTATCTTTCCAGAATTCTGTCCAACGTAATTACCAATTTGCGCAGTATGCACAATCCCGGTGTTATCTTTTATTAATGCAAAGAAGTCTCCTTCTCGTTCCAAAGTACCAACCATTAATAATGAATCTAAAGGAAAAGCTTCTAGCGGTTCGCGTGCTCGATTTAAATCAGGACCGCCTGCTTGATACCCCGGGTTTGCTTCGGCTTTAGGAGCAGAAAATGGCTCAAATGGATCACGAAGATCCGTTGCTTTATATTTAAAATTTTCAGCGTGTGGAAAAGGTGGCAATGGTTCGATCGCTTGCGTTTTTCTACTTTTAATTTCCTGCACAAATTCTACAACATCGTCATCTACATGAGTAGAACACCCATAAAGCATCGCCTGCACAAACAGAATAACAACGATGCCTCCAACCCTTAGCATTATTAATGCCCTCCACTAGCCCAATATGTTTTAGCTTGGACAATCATCATTAAAGAGCCTCTGGCACTAGTATTATTTTTTTTAATCGTAAAATCATGCAAAGTAACAATTCTAGGCATGTTTGAGATATTACTGGCAAATGCTGCAAAGCCATCATATTCTCCAGCTAATGTTAATTCCATAGGACTTTCTTGATAAAATCCTTTGTTTTCCTGACCTTGCGGCTTAATGGTCACAAATTGTAAGCCACAACTAGAAGCTTGCTGCGAAATATCTTCAAGAAGACCCGCTTGCTCATTACTTTGTGGCAATTGCTCTGTCAGTTTATTAAGTTGTTCTTCAACAATTTTAACCTCTTTTTTATAAGCTTCTAAATTGGCAACCTTTTGCTGTGTATCAATAAAAGTTGCTTTAGAGTCTATTAATTTATTAGACAACACACCTAATTGATCGATTAAATCGCCTACTTGAAAAAAATACCCCATAATGAGCGTTAGAACACAAACGGCACCAATGACAATCATTCTTAATAATTGAGGCCAGCTACCAATACTATCAAATTCAAGTTCTTCTAAATTAACTCCTGCAAATTCCACAATAACTCCTTACTGTCAAGCTCCAACTATCTGATTAAACTCCACTTGAAAATTAAGACCTTCACTTTCTTTTCCTTTATTAATCGAGACCTCGTTTAATTTAACTCCTTTGATCCATTTTACTTCTCCGAGATTTTTCAAAAAATTAGAAATACTTCCGTTCGTTAAAGCAACTCCTCTTACTGAAATCCCATATTGTTTCCTAACAGTCGTCGCCACTTTTTCAGTGCCACCTTGAAGTGCTGGCATTGCAAGTGATGTATCGTCTTCTTTCCTAATTACTTCCGTCAAATAAATGCCATCTGGCACAATTCTAGGTAATAAGTCTAATAATCTTACAATTGTAAAACGATCCATTTGTAATGACCCAATAACGCCCATACGCTCTAGAAGTTGTGTTTTGTTTGTTTGCAACCCTTGAATTTCTGTAATCTCACCTTTTACACTTAACAATTCCTTATCAATGTAATCAATGTTGGCCGTTTGCACCTCAATCCTGCGTCCAACAAACATGGAGACAAGCACCACCAAACTGATACCCACCGCAACAGATCCACCTAAGATGGCATAAAAAATTCTATTATGAACTTTTCTTAATTCTTCGCGCCAGGGTAATAAATTTATTTTACTCATTATCAAAAGTCCTCAAAGCAAGCCCACATGTCATCATCAATGCAGGCGCTTCTTCCATTAAAAGATTTTTATTAACTTTTTCCGAAACCTGCATATCTGCAAATGGGTTACCAATCAAAGTTTTAATAGCCATCTTGCCCTGTACCAATGCTTCTAAGCCTGGCAATGCAGCAATCCCACCGGCTAAAACAATGAAATGTATTTCTGTTTCTTCGCTAGAAGAAAAGAAGACTTGTATAGCTCGACTAACTTGTTGAATAATTGTCTCTTTAAAAGGTTCTAATACTTCTGTTATATAATCTTCAGGAAGTCCACCATACTTTTGAGCCGCTGCCGCTTCCTCCACAGAAAGCCCATAGCGTCGTTGAATTTCATCTGTTAAATGTTTTCCACCAAAAGCTTGATCTCGGCTATAAATAATTCGTAAATCTTTAAACACATAAAGAGTTGTCGCGGTTGCACCAATATCTATCACGGCGACAACACTTCCAACGCCTTTTGTGGGTAGATGTTCAGCCACTAGAGAAAAAGATTTTTCCATTGCCAATGTCTCAACATCAATAATGGTTGCCTTTAACCCTGCTTCTTCTGCTACTGCTATCCTCATATCCACTGTTTCAATTCGAGCGGCTGCTAATAAAACATCCATTAAGTCCGCATTTTTTACCGAAGGACCTATAATTTCAAAATCGTAATACACTTCTTCGAGTGGATAAGGAATGTATCTATCGGCTTCTATTTCAATTTGTTCAATAATTTCAGCATCGCTAAATTCTTTATTAATTTGAATAGTGCGTGTTATCACCGATGAGCCTGCAACCGCCATTGCTGCAAATTTACGACTAATCCCTATTTTTTTAATAATCTGTCGAAGAACAGCACCTACCTTATCAGTTGCTTTAATATTTTTTTCAACCACACTTTGAGGTGGTAGAAGATCAGCCCCATAGGCATCAACGCAATATTTTCCATTGACTTGGCTAAGTTGCAATACCTTAACAGAGGAAGAACTAATATCTATCCCTATCAAAGGGGTTGAGCTAATCTTAAAAAAATCAAGCAGCACACCTTACCTCTTTTAAATTAGTTGATCAACTTTATTTATTTCAAAAAATTTACAGCGCTCTAACTTAATTCTAGTCTTAAGTTAAAAAAAGGCCAGAATTATTATGTAATTGTTATACGCCGCTTATAGCACTGCTTATTTTAGGTTTGCTATTATACTTCGATAGAATATCCTTAAATTTAATTATTTGGATAACTTAATGGATATATTATTCCAAATCATACGACGGGCATTGCTCGGGACCATGGCGCTACTGATTGTTTTCGCCATTGCAGCCGTACTTTACCTTGAATCTACCCTTCCTTCTGTTGAAATGCTAAAAGATATGCGTTTACAGGTCCCTTTAAAAGTTTTCTCCAACGATGGCAAGTTAATAGCAGAATTTGGAGAAGGACGACGTACCCCCATTGCCTTAAATCAAGTCCCCAAAGATCTGATTAACGCTGTCTTAGCTACAGAAGATCGCCGTTTTTATGAACATCCTGGCGTAGACTTTAGAGGACTAATACGTGCAACAGTTATTTTACTTACAAATTCTTCTATTAAACAAGGTGGCAGTACCATCACTATGCAGGTCGCGAGGAATTTCTTTCTAAGTCGTAAAAAAACGTTCTCCCGAAAATTGAGTGAAATTTTATTAGCATTAAAAATAGAAAAAGAACTTAGCAAAGACGAGATTTTAGAGCTTTATCTTAATAAAATCTATTTTGGAAAGCGCGCTTATGGTGTTGCGGCTGCAGCTGAAGTGTATTACGGTGCAACAGTCAATACGCTTACTTTAGATCAGATAGCCATGCTTGCAGGATTACCACAAGCACCTTCTAATATTAATCCACTACATGACCCTGATGCTGCTTATAAACGGCGCAAACACGTTTTAGAGCGTATGTTATCCTATCATTTTATTAACGAAGAGCAATACAAAACTGCCGTAGATGCTCCTCTCCCCACTAAATACCACGGCCGTGCTATTGAAATTGAGGCACCTTATGTTGCTGAAATGGTACGTCAAGAACTTTTTGCACGTTACGGCGAGTCCATTTATACCCTCGGTTATGAAGTCTATACCAGTCTTGACAGCCAACAACAACTTGCTGCCAATCAAGCCTTAAAACGTGCTTTGCTAGAATACGATCAGCGTCATGGTTATAGAAAAACAAAAATTCGCTTTAAGCTCTCGCGCCAAAGAACCCCAGAGCAAGAATTAAACAATTGGATCACACAATTAAAAGAAATCCCGGCTTACGGCGATTTATTGCCAGGGGTTGTTATGCAAATCGGGAGTACTCAAATTTCTGTTTTGTTACAAGATGGACGTTATGTGGATATTCCATGGTCAGGCCTCTCCTGGGCAAGACCGCAATTACCAGGGTATAAGCTCGGTGCTCTGCCTAAAACACCCGCCGAAATTGCTGCAATTGGTGATGTTATTTATGCTCAACAAACACCTAATCAATCTTGGAAGATGGCTCAAGTTCCCGAAGTAGGAGGTGCTTTTGTTGTCTTAGAAGCCAATTCTGGCGCAATACTTGCCTTGGTAGGGGGATTCGACTACAACTTAAGCAGTTTTAATAGGGTGGCTCAAGCAGAAAGACAACCTGGTTCAAATATTAAGCCTTTCTTATACGCT
>CADEGZ010000151.1 GCA_902827015.1 uncultured Pseudomonadota bacterium | reverse complement strand
TGCAATGGGCATTGTGGGGCGTTTAGGGCAAGTTTTGGGGCCTAGGGGTTTGATGCCGAATCCAAAAGTAGGAACTGTTACAATGGATGTGGCGACAGCAGTGAAAAATGCAAAAGCAGGACAAGTACGTTATCGTTCTGATAAAGGTGGTATTGTTCATTGTTCTGTCGGTAAATTGGATTTTGATTTAAACGCTTTGAAGGAAAATTGTGAGGCTTTATTAGAGAATTTGCGTAAAACAAAGCCAAGTGCTTCAAAGGGTATTTATATGAAAAAAGTTACTTTATCGACAACCATGGGGCCTGGTTTAGTGATCGATCAGGCTTCGTTAAATTTTTAAGGCGGTAGTATATAGCCTTTGCATAAAATTCTCGAGTGCGAAGGCTAAGAAACTGTCTAAGACCGCAAGTATATTGCATAGCAGCAATATTTAAATGGTGAAAGCTTGGCTTGCGCAGACGGTAGACCAAACGTTGGATATTTCTTCGTTAAAGTCACCGTAAGGGGATATCCCCCATGGCGATGAGGGATATCAGATAACAACTATCCTTAAGTGGAGTATGAAAAAGTGGCGTTAAAGTTAGAACAGAAGAAAGCGATTGTTGCTTCTGTTGCTGAAGTTGCGGGTCGTTCATTGTCGCTGGTTGCGGCCGACTATAAAGGTCTTTCCGTGAGTGAGATGACGGCATTGCGAGCAGAAGCACGGAAGGCAGGCGTATATCTTCGTGTTGCGCGAAATACTTTGGTACGGCGAGCTTTAAAAGGTACCCCTTTTGAGTGTATTAACGACTCATTGAAAGGACCTGTATTGTTGGCTTTTGCTGGGGAAGAATTAAGTGCGGGCGCGCGCTTAATGCGAGATTTTGCCAAAACGAATGAAAAGCTTGTTGTTAAAGCACTTTCGTTAGGTGGCAAGTTAATAGATGGTAAAGGGTTAGATGCTGTGGCAAAATTACCGACGCGTGATGAAGCCATTAGCTCCTTACTGGCTATTGTAAGAGCCCCTGTAACGAAGTTTGTGCAGACACTGGCGGCGCCGCAGAGTAAATGGGTTAGAACATTGGCGGCTGTTCGCGATCAAAAGCAGAGCCAAGTGTCGTAATTTTGTAAGTTTAACTTAAGCCTTAAAAATTTTAGGAGTTATATTATGGCCCTTTCAAGAGTAGATGAGATGTTAGAGAACGTTGCGCAAATGAGCGTAATGGAAATTGTGGAATTTATTGAAAAAGCAGAGAAAAAGTTTAATGTCTCTGCGGCCGTTGCAGTAGCAGCAGCGCCTGTAAGTACGGGCGGAGCAGCAGCAGTTGCAGAAGAACAAACAGAATTTAATGTAGTCATGACAAACCATGGTGCAAATAAAGTCAACGTTATTAAGGTTGTACGTACCATTACAGGGCTCGGGTTAAAAGAAGCCAAGGATTTGGTTGAAGGTACACCTGCAATCGTAAAAGAAGGCGTTTCTAAGAAAGACGCAGAAGATATCAAAAAGCAACTTGTTGAAGCGGGTGCTACGGTTGAAATTAAGTAGTTTTGCGTCATACCCTTGCGCTTTAAATTTCAGGTGTTGTTTGCAACAGCCAGGTGCGTGTTGCGTTCGACATAAAAGATTCGACTGCGAAAGGGTATATGCCCAAAGCGTTTCAAGAGCGATAACTGTTTGTTTATAAAATAAACAGTTATTTTGTGAGTAAATGATCAGCAGTGTTAAGGCTGATCATTTTGGTAAGTTAAACAAATTGTCAGAGGAACCAACATGGCCTGCACTGACACGAAAACATTGTCTTATACTGAACGAAAACGTATTCGGGCTAATTATGCTAAACGTCCAGATACGTTAGAAGTGCCACCTTTATTGAATATTCAATTACAGTCTTATCATGAATTTTTGCAGCCTAATGTTGATCCGTTAGGGCGAAAAAATAATGGATTACAGAGCGCATTTAGTTCTGTATTTCCTATTATCAGCTATTCAGGGCATGCCGTTTTAGAATATGTTGGTTATCAATTGGGAACACCTGCTTTCGACGTTAAAGAATGTCAAATGCGAGGGTTAACTTATGCAGCACCTTTACGTGTAAAAGTAAGATTGGTTATTTACGATAAAGAATCGCCTGCAGATGCAAAAGTTATTAAAGATATACGGGAGCAGGAAGTTTATATGGGAGAGCTCCCATTAATGACTGAAAGTGGTACTTTTGTCGTAAATGGTACAGAGCGCGTTGTAGTATCGCAACTTCATCGCTCCCCAGGTGTATTTTTTGAACATGACAAAGGAAAAACACATTCTTCTGGTAAATTGTTATATGCAGCACGGATCATCCCTTACAGGGGTTCTTGGCTTGATATTGAATTTGATCCTAAAGATTGTGTTTTTGTGCGTATTGATAGACGTCGTAAATTGCCCGCGTCCATTATATTGCGCGCTTTAGGGTATAGCACGGAGGAAATCTTAGCACTCTTTTTTGAAACCAATACTTTTTATTTTGAAAAAGAAAAATGGGTATTAGAACTGGTTGCCAATCGCCTTAGAGGAGAAACAGCTCTTTTTGATATTAAAACGCCTAAAGGAGAGGTGTTGGTGGAAGCTGGGCGTCGTGTTACGGCAAGGCATATCCGGCAAATGGAAGAATTGGGTATTACAAAGTTGGAAGTACCTATTGATTATTTACTTCAAAAGACCTTGGCACATGATATTATTGATCCCAACAGTGGGGAAATTATTCTTCAAGCAAATACAGAGCTTACAACAGAAGCATTACAAATATTGCGAAGTGCAAATATCCAAAGTTTGAAGACGCTTTATACCAATGATTTAGATCATGGCCCTTACTTTTCAGATACATTGCGAATTGATCCAACGAAAAGCCAATTAGAAGCTTTAGTGGAGATTTATCGCATGATGCGTCCTGGTGAACCTCCTACTAAGGATGCTGCGGAACAATTGTTTCAAAATCTCTTCTTTGTACCGGAACGTTACGATTTATCTCCTGTGGGACGGATGAAATTTAACCGTAGAGTTGGGCGTAATGAATCAGAAGGGCCAGGCACCTTATCAAAAGAAGATATTGTTGCAGTATTGAAGGTATTAGTTGATATCCGAGATGGGCGTGGAGAGGTGGATGATATTGATCACCTTGGTAATCGGCGGGTTCGCAGTGTTGGCGAAATGGCCGAAAATCAATTTAGAGTAGGATTGGTGCGTGTAGAACGTGCAGCGAAGGAACGATTAAGTCTTGCAGATTCAGAAGGATTAATGCCACAAGATTTGATTAACGCTAAGCCCGTATCTGCGGCTATTAAAGAGTTTTTTGGTTCAAGCCAATTGTCTCAATTTATGGATCAAAATAACCCTTTATCTGAAGTAACGCATAAACGCAGGGTTTCAGCATTGGGTCCTGGTGGTTTAACAAGGGAACGTGCAGGCTTTGAAGTCCGAGACGTTCATATTACCCACTATGGCAGGGTTTGCCCTATTGAGACACCTGAAGGGCCGAATATTGGATTGATTAATTCGTTGGCAGTATATGCGCAAACCAATGAATATGGCTTTTTAGAAAGTCCTTATCGTAAGGTGGTTAATGGCAAGGTTACACATGAAATTGTTTATTTGTCTGCAATTGAAGAAGGGCACTTTGTTATTGCTATGGCAAATGCAAGTATTAACCAGAAGTCAGAGTTAGTGGACGATTTGGTTCCATGTCGACATAAAAATGAATTTACTTTTTCAACACCTGATCGTGTTCAGTATATGGATGTTTCACCTAAGCAAATTGTATCGGTGGCGGCTTCTCTAATTCCTTTTTTAGAGCATGACGACGCGAACCGAGCTTTAATGGGTTCCAATATGCAACGGCAGGCGGTTCCAACACTACGAGCACAAAAGCCATTGGTTGGAACAGGTATGGAGCGTGTTGTTGCGATCGATTCCGGGGTAACCGTTATTGCCCGTCGTGGTGGAATTGTGGATTCGGTAGATGCGGCGCGTATTGTTGTTAGAGTAGATGATTCTGAAACGCAAGACAACGATTCGGGTGTGGATATTTATAATTTAACGAAATATTTACGCTCGAACCAAAATACTTGTATTAATCAAAAACCTTTAGTAAGTCCAGGTGAATGCATTAAGCGTGGGGATGTATTAGCAGATGGACCTTCAACAGATATGGGTGAATTGGCTTTAGGACAGAATCTTCTCGTTGCCTTTATGCCATGGAATGGCTATAACTTCGAAGATTCCATTTTAATTTCTGAACGAGTAGTTGAGGAAGATAGGTTCACGACCATTCATATTGAAGAATTAACTTGTATTGCACGGGATACAAAATTGGGTGCTGAGGAAATCACTGCTGATATTCCGAATGTGGGAGAAAGTGCACTTTCTCGGCTGGATGAAGCTGGTATTGTTTATATTGGTGCAGAAGTCACATCGGGTGATATCTTAGTGGGTAAAGTTACTCCTAAGGGTGAAACACAACTGACCCCTGAAGAAAAGTTGCTTCGAGCTATTTTTGGTGAAAAAGCATCGGATGTTAAAGATACTTCTTTGCGTGTACCAACGGGAATGAACGGAACTGTTATTGATGTTCAAGTTTTTACTCGTGATGGCGTAGAAAAAGATGCGCGTGCTTTACAAATTGAAAAAACCGCTTTAATGCGCATCAAGAAAGATTTAGGCGATGAATATCGTATTCGGGAAGAAGACATTTACCAACGGGTCTATAAACTACTTTTAGATAAAATTGCCGCCGGTGGTCCTGATCGATTAAAGGCTGGCAGTAAGATCACTAAAAGTTATTTGGTGGAATTGGCTAAAGAACGTTGGTTTGAAATTCGTTTGCGAAGTGATGAACTGAATCAACAGTTAGAAGCTGTAGCACAACAATTAAATGAATTACGTAAAACACATGACGAACAACTTGAAGAAAAGCATAAAAAGCTAAAACAGGGAGATGACTTGGCTCCAGGCGTTTTAAAAGTTGTTAAAGTCTATTTGGCTGTAAAACGTCGTATACAACCGGTTGACAAAATGGCAGGTCGGCATGGGAATAAAGGGGTAATT
>CADEGZ010000150.1 GCA_902827015.1 uncultured Pseudomonadota bacterium | reverse complement strand
TATATATTGCTAGCACCTTGCTGCTTTGTATCCTTACTTATTTGTTGAATTATTGTACTGCTATATACAGATGTGCACTCGTATTTACGATAATTGTTATTACAGTTAATACAACAACCGTTCTATACGGTAGATTTAAAGGATTAATAGGACTGAGTTTTGCCGCTATTATTAGCTTTGCTCTTCTTTGGAAGCTACCATACTATATTGACGGACGCCTAGTAAACGGCTTGGTGATTGCTTCGTTTTCTTCGCTAATCGTATCCCTATACTTCTCTTCATCCGCTTTGACAAGATTCTATAGTAGATTTGGTTTTGTAATAACAAATGCCCTATCCTTAGGTATAGCAGCTATAATAGACGGATTTATTATGGGTTTATTCTTTGTTATTAATAACAACTTCTCATATGCAAGAATCATGGATACTTTTAACAGGGAACTATCTTACAAAATGTTTTACGGTATTTTAGCCTCCTTTCTTATATTTACCATTATTAAGATACTACAAAAAGGTGCAGCGATTACCGAGTACAAACGAAGAACGTTAACTTAAAAAAGAGGGAGTCTAATATGTCAGGAAGTTTAAATAAAGTCATACTAATCGGTAATCTAGGGAATGATCCGGAAATTAGAAATACTAATGATGGTAGAGAAATAGCTAATTTTAGTTTAGCTACAAGCGAGAGCTGGAAAGATAAAGTAACCGGAGAGAAGAAAGAAAAGACGGAGTGGCACCGTATAGTATGTTTTAATGAAGGGTTAGTTAAGATCATAAAAGAATACGTCAAAAAAGGTATCAAGCTTTATATTGAAGGTCAATTACAAACCAGAAAATGGTTAGATAATACAAATCAGGAAAAATACACAACAGAAGTCGTGTTACAAGGTTATAATGCTAATTTAATCTTACTTGGTACCGGTAATAACTCTATGGATCAATCTGAGCAAAGCACCACCCCAAGTAATAATCCTGTTTTTGAGAATGACGAACTGGATGACAATATTCCTTTTTGAGCGGGCTGGTAAGTTGCTCAGATACCAGTAGGTGAAAGTCTTACCTCGGCAATTAGTGGTTTGGCCGAGTAGCTATGGCGTACGTATGGATAGTGATTGAAATGCGGAAGCAATGCTGACTAACGTGTCCCCAGACCCAAACCGTGGGAACGAGCAAATATACAGACCGTAACGAGAGTGAACCTTAATAAGTCTCGTAAATGTTAGTCACACAAGTATGTTGGGAGAGTGTGATGTAGGGTGATTCCGCTGAGCCTTTAGAATGGGGGCGAAAGCCAGTGTTTACTAATGGATTAACCATTAACTGAAGTTAGTATAGGAATTCGGGATATAGAGGATGGTATGTATAGAAAGTATTTGAGGGAAACAGTCGAGACCTCACCCTGTCGCAGATAACTCACTGCGTAACGGAAAGTATAAGGCCGCCCGCTGAAATCTGGAAGAAAGCAGGAATGAGGATTCGGAGGAGTTCATAGTACCAGCAATGTATAAGACAACAAAACTTATACTAGGGAAGGGACTCTACTTTAACTATGTTTATAATGAAAGAGGTATTAAGTGATTGCGAAAGCTATAAACACTCAAGAAAATATACGTGTACTTCAGCGTAAACTTTACCGAGCTGCCAAAGTTAATCCAAGACGCAAATTTGGTGTGCTTTATGACAAGATGTATTGGGAAGATATTCTTATGCAATCTTGGAAGAAAGTAAAAGCAAATAAGGGAACACCAGGTGTAGATGAACAATCCATATCTTATATAGAAGAAGATATTGGAGTGGATGTCTTTCTAAACGAAATTAAGGATAGCTTAATAAGTAAAACTTATAAGCCCGCCCCTGTAAAAAGGGTATACATTCTTAAATCTAATGGAAAACAAAGACCTTTAGGTATTCCCACAGTTAGAATTAACTGCACTTAAGTCCAATAAATATTCGGGATATACCACTATCACCCATCCATTTCATCCATTAAAAGGTGAGTGTTTTCAAATATTATCTACTAAGAACTTCAACAATAAAGATATACTAAGCTTAAAAACTTTATATGGTGCAATTGCTATTCCACGTGATTGGACAGATAAAGCAAATCCTAATCCTTATCAAGCCCTTACTAACTTATCACCTACATTATCATTTTTTCATCTACAACAATTAGTTGAATTGCTTACTAATTTAGATAAAACCACTAATAACGAAATGGAGGGTAATTAATGAAAATGTGCCCTAAAAAATCAAACTACTTATATAACGGCAAGTATAAATATATGACATTATATCATGATTTGCGGTTAATGATAAATATAACACAACATTGTAACCAAAAGGACTTTAGCTAACAGTTGAATATGACAAATTATTGTAGGAAGAATCAACACCAGTCTCAAATGATTAATTTACAAGAGTTTTTTAGAACAAAGCAAAAGCAATTATGGTATCAAAACATAAAGAAATTAAAACCACCGTCACATCTATAAACACTAGCCAGATAGCTATTTGTGTAGCCAACATGTTGCATGAATTGTTAATAGCAAAACAACAATTAATTAAAATAGAGGATACTAACAATGATAGAAAACAAAATTCAAAGTCAGCATACATCAAAACTAGCATATATTTACTTAAGACAATCAACAATGGGACAGGTAAGGTTCAATCAAGAGAGTACCGAGCGGCAATATAAGTTGCAGGACAAAGCTGAGCAAATGGGATGGTCTAATACGGCACTAAAAGTTCTAGATGGTGATTTAGGAATTTCAGGTACTCAATCCAGTAACAGGGAAGATTTTAAAACTTTAGTTGCTGACGTATCAATGGGCAAAGTTGGGGCGGTATTTGTACTAGAAGCATCTCGATTATCTAGGTCTTGTAGTGATTGGCATAAACTGCTTGAGTTATGTGCTTTAACTGCCACATTGATTATTGATGAAGATGGTTGCTATAACCCTGCTGATTTTAATGATCAATTGTTGTTAGGATTAAAAGGAACGATGTCACAAGCAGAGCTGCACTTTATTCGTGCCAGGCTTTTAGGTGGTAAGATAAATAAAGCCAAGAAAGGAGAACTTAAGTTTTCTTTACCAGTAGGATTTTGTTATGATAAAGAAGGAGGTATTAAGTTTGATAGTGATGAACAAGTAAGATCTGTTATTCAGTTATTATTTAAAGCATTTAAAGAAAAAGGAAGTGCTTATGGGGTAGTCCACTATTTTAATCAACAAAAGATTCAGTTTCCAAAGAGAGCATATGGGGGCATATGGAAAGGAAAGCTGGTATGGGGTACACTGACACATTCCAGAGTATGCTCAGTATTAAAAAACCCTTCTTATGCTGGTGTTTATGTTTACGGTCGTTATAAATATCAAAAGAAATTATCAGCTATTGGTCAGGTGCAGACAACAACAATTTGTTTGCCAATGGAATCTTGGAATACAATGATTAAAGATCACCATGAAGGATATATATCCTGGCAAGAATATCTAACAAACAAGGAGATATTAACGAATAATAGAACAAATCAAGAGGAAAATATGTTACCTACAGCAGTAAGGGAAGGATTAGCATTATTGCAAGGATTATTAATTTGTAGCTGTTGTGGTCATCGAATTACTATACGCTATAAAGGAAACAACGGTATTTATCCTACTTACGACTGTAATTGGAAAAGAAAGGATGGCTCAGACACCAAGAGTTGTTTTTCTATTCGTGGTGATTTTTTAGATAAAGCTATTGTAGAAAAAGTATTAACAATAATGCAACCAGCTCAAATTGAGATTGCAATAAAAGCATATGAAGAGTTAGAACAACGTGGCCAAATGCTTGACAAGCAATGGCAGATGACAATAGAAAGAGCAGCTTATGAAGCACAATTAGCACAAAGGAGATATGAGGAAGTAGACCCATCAAATCGTTTAGTAGCTGCGACCTTAGAAAAGCGTTGGAATGAAGCTTTAGTAGGACTAGAAGAAACACGCAGTCAGTATATTGAATATATAAATAAAAATGTACTTGCAGCAACAAGAGAGCAAAAAGAGCAAGTATTAGCTCTGACCGAGGATTTACCTCGCTTGTGGCAGGCAAAATCAACAAGTGCAAAGGATAAAAAGCGTATTTTGCGACTTTTAATAAAAGATATAACTGTTGAAAAATTAAGCAATGAATCAAAGGCTTTATTACATATACGTTGGCAGACAAATGTTACAGAGGATTTAGAAGTACAATTACCTAAAAAGCCTTGCGATAGATGGAGACATTCAGAAAATATAATTGAGAAAGTAAGGCAACTAGCAACAACGATGACTGATGTACAAATTGTTAATAAATTGAATGAGGAAGGGTTAATAACGAATAAGGGTAATAAGTTTACCATAGATAGTATTAAGTGGATTCGATATAAACATAAAATCCCTTCTATAGCCCTGCAAAAACCTGAAGAATTATCAATTAATCAAGTTGCAGAAAAATTTAATGTAAGTCATTA
Source organism: uncultured Pseudomonadota bacterium (assembly GCA_902827015.1). Classification (GTDB taxonomy): domain Bacteria; phylum Pseudomonadota; class Gammaproteobacteria; order UBA6186; family Azoamicaceae; genus CADEGZ01. The sequence continues at coordinate 651 of CADEGZ010000150.1, read as the reverse complement.
TGTAATTCGTTATTGGATAGAGAATAAGCTTATCAATGCTCGACGTATTGGCCAAAAATTTTGGATATCTATGGGCTTAGAGCAAGAATCTGAATTACAAAAAATTACTAGCAATTCTACAAAAATAGCAATTGCAAGACTAAGAACCCAAGAAAAAATTGAAAGAGGTGTATTATGAGGTTACCGTGCCAAAACCACCTGATGGTAAAGTATCCTGATTAGGAAAAAATCGATCGTAGGATTCAAAGCCAATTTCCGGGTAATTATCCATTGTTTCAGTTAGAAGTGCTGACCCCATTTTCCTTGCATCTGATGCTAAAATTGGTTTATCAAAAAAAATCCAAATATGAGCCCCATTCCCAGATCTTGATTTTTCCAGGACAAAAGGTATGGATCTTTGCTGACAAATTTTGATGAACGCTGCAGCATCCTGCTGCCATTTGTCTTTATCCAAGTCAACAGCTAAAAACCAACAAGTATCATCTACAAGCATTGGATATATTCCAGCAGTATAGTCTCGTTTACTTCCCATAAAAACCTCTCCATCCAAGTGCTTGTGGATAATTTCTTCCGTTAAAGGAATAAAAGCCTGATTAGGACAGTCAGAGCATTTTATTTGAGGTTTATTGCACTTTCCTTTGATCCATTCAT
>CADEGZ010000149.1 GCA_902827015.1 uncultured Pseudomonadota bacterium | reverse complement strand
CCCCCTACCCAGCCCACCAAGGAGAAGGACAATGGCTGACCAGACCTTTTCGGCAACCACGATTTGCGCTGGCTGCGGCTGGACCAATGTTGTCGGCGTGCCTTGTGTCTGCGGTTATGGCACTGACGGCCCTACGGGCCTGCCTGCGGCGCAAGAACTGCTGCCGTGTCCGTTCTGTGACGGCCCCGGCGAAGTTGTAAAAAGCGAGCACGCCTACGGCTTCTATGGGGCTTGCGATGCGTGCGGCGTGTGCCTCTGCGTCCGAAGAACATACAGGTCCGCCGCAAAGCACTGGAACCGCCGAGCGCCGCAGGTAGCCGCCCCCGGCGGCGTAGCACCTACCCCTTCCCCCGACCTCGCAGAGGAGAACAAGAGGCTGAAAAGTCTGCTCAGGGAGCTGTACGCCACTGTGAACGGCGAAAGCCCCGCCCTGCTCGATGAAGACAGCGGAGGCAACAGCGTGCTTGCCCTTGATATTGAGGACGCCCTACGCAACGGAGAGCCGGGATGACATACGAGAAGATCTTCAAGCATCTGCTGCTGAGCTCGACCTCAGTGCGAGCCATTCAGGCTGGATTGAGAGGATACAGAGCTGAGGGGTTCAGGAAGGTGCGGTCAATCCAGGTAGCACCTGGGGAACCGCGGGTTATTTACGAGGGAGAGTAGAGATGGATCCGAGCAAGATACGAGAGCTGCTTGAGAAGGCAGGACCTCTCTACCTAGGCAGAGACGTCGACATCGTGCTAGACGAGCTGGCGCAGACGCTGACGGACTCTGCTCCTATGGCGACGGAAAGAACCTACGCCAGAGTGCGACTAGGGCTGGAGGGGCTGAAGAACTACTGCGAAGGGTACGCGCTGCGGAAGGTGTCGGAATACGGAGGAGGCGGGAGATGAGCAAGATAAAAGGAAGTCCGGGGTACCGAGCGGGGTGGTGCATTCACTTCCAATCGATGGGCAAGTTCCCCACCTGTGAGGCTGGGGTGCGCTACGACACATTCACAGGTGAAGACAGGTACTTGAGTCGCATGCCCTGCTTCATCAAGCCAGGGGAAGACCCTAGCAGCAAGGCGCCGTGCCCACACCTTCGGCCGCCAACTGCTGAAGAAATTGCTGCTCACAAGGAGTGGGCTGCGGGACGCCTCAACCAGCTGGGGGTTGTGATGACTGGTATCCAGCCGTGGCGTGAGAAGCACAGAGGCCAGAGCTGCACCGAGACAGTGGAGTGTCCAGCGTGCAAAGGCTCGCTGCGCTTGTCGATTTCAAGCTACAATGGGCATGTTCACGGCCATTGTTCGACCGAAGACTGTGTCAGCTGGATGGAGTAGAGGATGAGTCGCGGGAGTCGCAACGTATGGACTGAGGCGATGCTGGCAGAGTGTCGGCAGCTGTTCGAAGATGGGATCAACGTCACACTGATCGGGAACAGGTATGGGGTGACGGGGTCGACTATCTCAGTGATGGCATGGCAGAGGAAGTGGGTCCGTAAGAAGCAGGTCGAGCTGAAGACGCTGAAGGACCTGGAGACGGTCGAGGCGGCTGACGAGGTCGAGTTGACAGAGCGGCTGAGGCAGAGCATTGAGTCATACTGGGATGGTAGAGTGAGGCTCAGGGTCGAGAGGCTGGCGCCGACGATCTTGTGCATCAGGAGCAACATGATCAACGGGAGGCCGAGATGAGAGACGTTAAGTGGTGGAAAATCATAGCAGCCGTGCTGGTGGTGTCGTTTGCGATACACCTGGCTTTGTCGGCAATAGGGCTGTAAAGGTTCCCGGAATAGTGAACAATTCCGTTTTGGCTGAGGGGACTTGGGTTATAGTGAGCTGTCCTCCAGACCTGTGATGGGTGTGGAGGACTGGACGTCTGGTTTCACTGCTTCTGTCAGTGGGACCTGGGTTGTCTGAAGAAGATCCGATGAAATCTGGACTTAGAGCCAGAAAGCTTAAGCGGATCAAGAGGTTAGCATACCTGACTAACCTCGAAAATGGTTGATCGAGACGGTCAACACCAAATTCCCCTTGTGGATCAAGGCGTTAACAGACCTGAGTATCGCTAACAACCTGTTTCTCAAGTTGGCGGTCGGAGGTACATTCGGCCGTGGGTGGTCGCGGTTGTATATACCCTTTACATATACCTATACCCCTTAGAATAGGTTATAGGGGTTATAGGGTAGTGTAAGGGTATGATATTGCAGGGAAATGTGATGTTAACCTGTCGGAGGGTTATGAATTGGAGGTTAGAGGGTCTGTTAGGTACTTGAAATGATTAGATAATTTGATCGGTGAAGTATTTGTAAGATTTGAGACTTTGGAATAAAGTTACAGAAAATGGCTGAGCTGTGTAACATTGTGTTGGGGTCGAGGGGCGTGGATTGGTGACACTTGAGTCAAATTTAGGGTGTTTGTGAGCCGGGGATAATGATCAGTCGATAACTTGAGGAATTGCTCAAGTGTTTGAAAGGTCGGATTGTAGGCAAGGTTTAGCCTCTCCCCCTCCGTCCATCCCACGTCCTAGACCGGAGACCACAGCTAAACAACCGACACAATCTCTATGTCCTCCTTGGAATTAACGCCGTAGTATCCAGACTCAACCTAATTGACTCTCAGCTGTGGGGCTGTGACGGATGGCTGTAAAGGTTCCTGGATCCGGACGCAAGGCTGAGTCAGCGTTGACCCAGCGGCGTAAGCTCATCCAGGAGTCCGTCGACAAGATGCTGGCTGAGCTCCACACCCAAGACCCTGTCCGCTGGGAAGACCCCAAGAAGATCTACGCCGAAGCGGGCTATGACCCGTTGGTGGCCATGGCCCGGATCGGGCACGACTTGCAGGTGTCGATCGACATTCGAGCTAACATGCACGCTAAGATCGCGGCCTACATGCACCCGCAGCTGCGGAGCGTTGAGGTTGGCGGCAACGACGGACAGCCGATCGAGCTCAAGCTCAACAAGGTCGACCAGATCGTCGACATGATGGACCAGCTGCTCAAGAAGATACCAAATGCAGCTGGCAAGTAACAGCCCAGTTGCCTTCAACCCTGAGCTCTTGCGCAAAGAGCTTCTCTCCCTAGACGACACGGACCTCTCGTACTTGATGGCGGACCTCAAGTGGAAGGTCGAAGCCAGACCTAATCAACTGACGCCTGCAGGCGACTGGCTGACGTGGCTTGCAGTCGCCGGCCGTGGGTGGGGCAAGACTCGAACGGGTGCTGAGTGGTGTCGCGGCAAAGCATGGCGGATGCCGGGCAGTATCGGACACATCATGGCTCCGACGCACAATGACCTGCGGGGCGTCTGCTTCGAGGGTCCTGCTGGCCTGCTGACGATCATTCCTTCTGACCTGATTGCCGACTACAACCGAAGCCTGCAAGAGCTGCGGCTGATCAATGGCAGTCTGATCAGAGGGTTCGCTGCCGACTCGCCCGACCGTATCCGTGGTCCTCAGTCCCACTACGTGTGGGGGGACGAGCTTGCTACGTGGATGTACATTGAAGAGGCGATGAGCAACATCGACTTCTCCAACCGCCTCGTCTTCACGCACAAGGATGGTAAGACCGAGGAGCCTCAGTCCTTCTACACGACGACTCCCCGGCCTCTTGAAGTCTTGCGCAAGATGGTCAAGGACAAGACGGTCCACGTGGTACGAGGCTCGACCTATGAGAACAAGGAGAACCTAGCGCCTGGGTTCTTCGCCAAGATCAGCGTGTATGAAGGCACGACGCTAGGCAGGCAGGAGCTTCACGCCGAGATCCTCGACCCTGAAGAAGCAGGCATCGTCAAGCGTAGTCAGATCAAGCTGTGGCCGCACGACAAGGCCCTTCCCCGCATGCGCTTCGTGCTGATGAGCCTCGACACGGCGTTCACCGAGGCTACGCTAGATAAGCGGACCAAGGAGCCTGACTACTCCGCATGCGGGGTGTTCGGCGTGTTCGAGCATGAGAAGAAGCTCAACGTCATGTTGCTCGACGCGTGGCAAGACCAGGTAGGCCTGCCTGCGTTGATCGAGCGCGTGCAGAAGGAGCGTAAGCTCAAGTACGGGCAGGTCGACCGACCGATCATCGAGCCGTTGTTCGGTCCCAATCGCCTCGAGAACTCAGGCAAAGGGATCGACACGATCCTGATCGAGGACAAGGGCTCAGGCATCTCGCTTCGTCAGATGCTGGCCGACTCCAACATCCTTGCCCACGCCTTTAACCCAGGCAAGGCCTCGAAGCTCGAGCGGCTGCACGTCGTGTCGCCGTACTTCACGCATGGCCGCGTGTGGGCGGTCGAGTCGGAGAAGAGGCCAGGCTCGCCTAAGACCTGGGCGGATCCGCTGATCACGCAGCTCTGCTCGTTCACGGGCGAAGGCTCGATCAAGCATGACGACTTCGTCGACGTTACGACGCAGGCGATCATCTACGTCTCCCGTGCCTTCGACATGAAGCTCGATAGCGACAACAAGCTCCCACCTGTACTCGAGGATGCTGGCAAAGAGCTGCTGGCCTCCAAGAAGCGCAACGCGTACGGGTGACAGCATGGCCGGGTTCCTGAAGCGTATTGCCAAAGAGATTGCGGAGCAATCAGCTGAGAAGGAGGCTGTGAAGATCTTGCCACCATCCTCGTCGATGGAAGGCGTCGTGGAGAAGCTGAAGCCGCATGCTGAGGAGAAGTCAGCTTACGATGCTATTAGTTATGACGAGATGGAGGCTTCTCTCAATAAAATCATCGCGGACCTGGATACGAAGATCGAGCTCAAGAAGCAGTTCATCGACGCTGTGCCTGCCGCCAAGGACTTCACCAAGTACCTCGACACCTTGTCGCCGCAGCAGCTGGACAACCTCAAGATCGAGATGACCGAAGCTCAGAAGAGTTTCGGAGCTCCCTTCACGGACAAAGACACGTTCATCGATCAGTTCAACTACATCAATCAGAGCGGCTCGTTCCCTCAGGCCAAGAGCAATGTGTTGATGGACGCGCTTGAGCAGGGACCTCAGACTAAGTGGCCGTACGGCGTGCCTGCCTACAACGAAGACGAGTCCCTTAAACTTAGCAACAAGGTCTACGCTCAACCCAAGCGCTCTGATCCTGACCGGGTTAAAATCGAAAACTGGCCCTTCGGCAATGACCCGCTGCGACGCGGCGTGAACCTTGGTAAGGAAGGCACCGACCTCAGCAACCTGTATATTC
>CADEGZ010000148.1 GCA_902827015.1 uncultured Pseudomonadota bacterium | reverse complement strand
AGTATTAGTATTATTCTACTAGGATTTTTTTCTTCTCTTAGGCAATCTCGCATTTAATAATATCAGCCAATTCCGCTGCAACTCGTTCTACCATGATAGAATCTTGACCCTCCACCATAACACGAACGACAGGTTCCGTACCAGAAGGACGCAACAACACTCGACCATGCCCATTTAAGCAAGATTCTGCTGCTGCCAACGCAGATTGAATTCTAGGATGATCAATCGCCATGGTACGCGATACAATAGGAACATTAATTAAAATCTGGGGATATTTAGTCATTCCTTGTTTTAATTCTTGCAAGCTTCTTCCTGTAAAACCCATCACTGCTAATACTCGCAAAGCAGAAACAATGCCATCTCCTGTAGTATTGGCATCCAAACAAATAATGTGCCCTGAAGATTCTCCACCCAGATTCCAGGCATTCTTTTTTAGCATTTCCAAAACGTGACGATCTCCTACATGGGTGCGATAAAACTGAATACCTGCAGATTTAAAGGCCATTTCTAGCCCAAAGTTACTCATAACGGTACCAACAACTCCGCCTTTTAAACGTTCTGTTTTTGCATACCAGTTAGCAATAATAAAAAGTAATTCATCCCCGTCTACAACAGCACCGGTTTCATCCACCATGAATACCCGATCCCCATCGCCATCTAATGCGATTCCGACATGTGCTTGCTCTTGCACAACTTTTTTGGCCAAAGATTCAGGATGTGTTGAGCCGCAACCATCATTAATATTAAAACCATCGGGTTTAACACCCATTTCTACTACTTCAGCGCCTAACTCTCGAAAAACACTGGGCGCAATCCTATAGGTTGCACCATGCGCACAATCAACAACCAACTTCACACCACGCAAATCTAAAGTACTGGGAAAAGTATTTTTACAAAATTCAATATAGCGACCTTCTGCATCCTGAACACGTACAGCTTTGCCTAAGGCTTTAGAATCAACAGTAACCATAGGGAGTTCTAAAGCAGCCTCTATTTCCAATTCCATTTCATCTGGAAGCTTAGTTCCTTCAGAGGAGAAGAACTTAATGCCATTGTCATAATAAGGATTGTGTGAAGCGCTTATCACAATACCGGTACTAACACGAAGCGCGCGAGTTAAATAAGCAATTCCAGGGGTTGGCATAGGACCTAATAATAAGGTATCGACCCCAGCTGAAGAAAAACCAGCCTCTAATGCGGATTCAAATAAATAACCAGAAATTCGCGTATCTTTACCAATTAAGACCTTACTTCGACCGCCGCTCTTTGTCGTTAATACTCTACCAACGGCCCAACCCAGTTTTAATATCCAATCCGCTGAAATAGGCGGCTGTCCCACACGACCTCGAATACCATCCGTACCAAAATATTTTTTCATAAAGGATCCTTGTGAACCTTATGGTTCACTTGCAGCGGCATCAGCATCACCAATAGAAGTATCGGTACGGGTCACGGTCGATGGCATACTTTCTTCCGGTTTCTTCTTTTTATTTTCCCCATTCGTATCATTCCAATCACGAGGTTCACGTGGCGCACGGCCTTCCATTGCATCCTTAATTTGTTCGTTATCGATAGTTTCATATTTCAACAATGCATCTGCCATTAAATGTAGTTTGTCCAAATTATCCAGTAAAATTTGTTTAGCCAATTGATAATTACGATCAATAATACGTCGAATTTCTTCGTCAATAACATGTGCTGTTTCGTCGGACATATCTTTACGCTTATTCATCGTATGTCCTAAAAATACTTCACCTTCTTCATCTCCGTAAGTTAATGGCCCTAAACGTTCTGAGAGTCCCCAACGTGTCACCATATTTCGTGCAATATCGGTTGCACGTTTAATATCATTTGATGCGCCAGTCGTAACGCTTTCCTTACCAAAAATCAACTCTTCTGCAATTCGACCACCAAATAAACTCGCAAGCTGGCTTTCCAATCGTTGTTTACTATAACTGTACCGATCATCTTCAGGTAAAAATAAGGTCACACCTAATGCACGCGCTCGTGGGATAATACTTACTTTATAAACGGGATCATGCTCTGGCATCGATAATCCAACAATAGCATGTCCAGCTTCATGATAAGCTGTAAGCTTTCGTTCACTTTCACTCATTACCATTGAACGACGTTCAACACCCATCAATATTTTATCTTTTGCTTTTTCAAATTCCACCATTTCCACTAAACGCTTATTAACGCGCGCTGCAAATAACGCCGCTTCATTCACTAAATTTGCTAAATCTGCACCTGAAAAACCTGGCGTACCTCTTGCAATAACTCTGGCATCTACATTATCTGAGACAGGAACTTTACGCATATGAACTTTTAAAATCTGTTCTCGACCTCGAATGTCGGGCAATCCAACTGCGACTTGTCGATCAAAACGACCTGGTCGTAACAGAGCGGGATCTAAAACATCCGGACGGTTGGTAGCTGCAATAACAATGACACCTTCATTGCCTTCAAATCCATCCATTTCAACTAATAACTGATTTAAAGTTTGTTCACGTTCATCGTGCCCGCCTCCAAGACCTGCACCACGATGCCGTCCAACTGCATCAATTTCATCAATAAAAATAATGCAAGGTGCATGTTTCTTTGCTTGTTCAAACATATCACGCACGCGGGATGCACCAACGCCTACAAACATCTCAACAAAATCTGATCCTGAAATAGTAAAAAATGGTACTTTTGCTTCACCCGCAATTGCTTTTGCCAAAAGCGTCTTACCTGTACCAGGCTGACCAACCATTAAAACGCCTCTTGGAATACGCCCACCCAAATTTTGAAATTTGACAGGATCTTGTAAAAATTCCACTAATTCTGCGACTTCTTCTTTTGCCTCATCCACCCCTGCAACATCTGCAAAAGTTACTTTAACTTGATCTTCTCCTAAAAGTCGTGCACGGCTTCGACCAAAGGACATAGCCCCTCTACCGCCACTGCCGCCTTGCATTTGGCGCATGAAAAATATCCACACACCAATAAAAAGGATAATTGGAAACCAGCTAACAAAAATATTCATTAATAAACTGGGTTGTTCAGGTGGCTTACCACGAACAATTGCACCATTATCCACCAGGGTATTTAATACAGATTCAGACATAAGGGGGATATAAGTTACAAAAGGTTTATCGCCTTGTGTTATACCACTGATATTTCTATCTTCTACGGTAATTTGCTTAATATCACCTGATTTAACTTTCTCAAGAAATTGAGAATATGCAAGTTTAGTAACTTGCTTAGGCGGGGGACTAAAATTACTAAATACCGACATCAGTACTAATGCAATTACTAACCACAAAACAAGATTTTTAAGCATATCGTTCAAAATAAAAGCCCCTTGCTTTCAGCATAATTGGATAAGTAGCCTCTCGCCAATAAATACACTTCTCGGGATTCTGCCCGAGAAGCTTTTGGTTTTCGAATAACCACTTGTTTAAATTTAGTTCTCAGTTGAGTTAGGTAGTCCTCAAACCCTAAGCCTTGAAACAATTTCACCAATAGAATCCCATCCTTTTTAAGCACCTTTTCAGAAAATACTAAGGCCATTTCTGCTAAATGTGTAGCCCGCGCTTGATCAACTGCCGCTATACCACTTAAATTGGGGGCCATATCAGAAATTACAAGCTCTCCGCCCTCATTTTTTAATAGTGCAACTAATCCTTCTAGGATCCCTTCTTCCTGAAAGTCTCCTTGTACTATATCGACCCCTTTTAGCGTTTCCATAGGTAAAACATCAAGAGCGACAATTTTACCACTCTGACCTACACATTCCCTTGCCACTTGCGACCAACCGCCAGGCGCTGCCCCTAAATCTACAACATTTATCCCCTTTTTGAAAATTTTATCTTTCTTTTGAATTTCCAACAACTTATAGGCGGCCCTGGAACGGTAACCCTCTGCTCGGGCTTGACGCACAAATGGATCAGAAATCTGCCTTTTTATCCAGATTCTACTGCTTGTGCTCTTTGTTTTAGATTTAACTAACATTCTTAATACCATAAGTATAATTAAAACCAGCGATTAAAATATATCTAACTAAAGGATATTTTTAAGATAATTATACCCTCTTTTCCTCTTATTCTAGTGATTGTGGAGCTATTTTGATCCTTTATTGCCTTTGAGACAAGAAAAAACTTACGTTGACGAAAAAAAATGCCTCAAAAAACTGCAGAGATTGTCGAGAAGGATCTCTCGGATTCCTTAACACCTATCGAAAAACTTAACGCTTTATCTTTTAATGCCAAACTCGTATTATCTAACTTCTTCAACCCAATTGCATTGCAACTTTGAGCCCAGTCTCTATTTCTAGTATAGTTGATAAATTAATTACTCATTAAGAGGAAAAAATGCACCATCTCAAAACAAAAATTTGGTCTTTCTTTGTTGCCATCATCCTTTGCACAACCGCCTTAGCTTTGCCCCCTGAGTGGCCAAAGGATGGCATTATTGTTGAACCTAATATGGGACGTTATCCTCTCATTTCTGCCTTTAAAGATGCAAAAATATCCCTTCAAATCTCCGCCTATAAGTTAACAGATGACGCCCTAATCACAGCCTTAGGAGATGCCGTAAAACGAGGTGTAAAGGTTGACGTTCTGGTAACAAGAAGCATTTTCAAGCGCCAAGGAGAAACACAACACGACGAAACCCCTTTTGAAGGGCTTAAAGAGATGGGGATTAATGTCCACCAGTCTCCTGATTTTTATGCCCAAACCCACTATAAACTTATTATTGTTGATGGCTCGTATGCCTTGATAGGCACAGGAAATATGGCAACAGGCTCTTTTGATGAATCCAAAAATCGCAAGGCAGAACGGGATTTTTGGATTACGCTAACAAATAAAAACCAACTGAAGGAATTAAAAAAAGTTTTTAAAGCTGATTTTCAAGGAAAACGGATCAATCTCAAAAACGCTCTTTTGGTGTGGAGTCCTGACCAAGGACGTACACCTTTCACAAACCTTATTAGATCAGCTAAGAAAAACATTTGGGTTTATCAACAAGACATCGAAGATCCAGAAATAGCAAAAGCCCTGGCTCATGCCGCCCATAAGGGAATCGATGTGCGCCTCATGATGCCCCCCTACCCATTTAATAAAATGAAGGATGGAAACATCCCTCATCAAGAGATGATTCGAAAAGCTGGTGGAAAAGTTGGCCTTATGACACATGTCATTGGTCATG
>CADEGZ010000147.1 GCA_902827015.1 uncultured Pseudomonadota bacterium | reverse complement strand
TAAGCCGTATTTGTATCGTTTTCATTAGATTGCATTGCTTTCAAAACAGCTTTGTCACCTATTAAATTAGCAAATACCACTTTTCCTTGTGTAAAAAGTTGTTTTATCCCTGCACTGGTTGGGGGTTCATGCCCCATTTTTCTAACAATTTCACTAAATTCTTTAATATGTCGTTCGTGATCTTTCTGAAATTCTTTAAGCTTCTTTTTATATTCAAAAAATTTGAGACATTCTATTGCTTCTTCATAAGAAGCGACTGCTGCATAATCTAATTCAATTAAGCTTTCAAGCGCCTCTCTAAAATCCTTTTGGATCCCTACTAATGTTGCCATTCTCCCCTCCTATTTTTTATTAAAAACCCTATTAACTTCAGGCTACCAATATTTTTTAAGATCGTCAAACAAAAATTAAATCCAACTGAATATCACATTTTTTCAAAAAAATCCCTAAAAAACAGCATATTGTGAATAATTATTTTTTTTGTTCACTTAGAAGTTAAGAAATAACTTGTTAATATATACAGAAAATTTCAAGGTTCTTAAAAAATTAAGTTGTGATCTTACTCGTTATTGTTTTTCAGTAAGTAACTTTTCATACTTTTTTGAAAAACCAATATATGATTAGAAATTTAAGGGCAAATTTATAAATATTTAGATATATTTTCTAATATTATTCTGCGCTCATCCCTTTTGTTGGGATTGGCAAGGCATTGTATGGTAGAGGCTTTTTCTCGTGCTCCCCCATATATTTTTCTTAAAAATCAGATGAGTTCTCGACTTTTTCTATAAAATTTGCGGCGTTAAGCACTGCTGCAAGGGCTTCTTTGGCATGGCTTGTGCTTTGAGCAACAAATGCTTTTTTAGCTTCGCGCTCCATTTCCACTTTGAATTTATATTCGGCAATTTTTTGTCTGGCATTTTCTTTTTGTTTTTTGATTTCTGTAATCAGCTCTTCATCTTGGCTTTCTTCTAATAAAACTTGTTCGATATCTTCGATACTTTTAGACATTAAGGCTTGTTGAACATTCGTATACTTTTGGGTTATGGTTTTGTCTACTTCTTCTCTTTGATTTTCTTCAGCGCTCGGATCAGCAGCGGTTGCAAGTAAAGAATTGGAAACTATGGCTTTATTTGGATGTTCTTTAGTTGATGAGAGGGCGGCAACGCTTTGTGACTGTGCATGCTTTGAGGCCTCTTGTTCTAAGAGAGCATATACGGCTTTATAGATAGGTTTTAATCTTTTCTGGAGTGCGTAAATTTTATGGAAGTTTTTCCAATCGATTTTCTGCTGGTTGGGAGCTGGCATAATGATCTGTATTATTGGAATGTCTTCATCAATTATTTGATTAATTTCCGTTTCCATAAGAGATCTATGTTTAGTTAGGAATTGTATCATCTCTATGCAATTATTCAGCCTATCAATCGGTGGTGCGCTCATTGTATATTGAACAACGCCTAGATGTATTGGATATGGACACATCCCTAAGGTTACTTCTCGGCTAAATGCTTGTTAACTAATAATGGGTTCTAAAATTGAATACATTCAGGCAAAAAATCTGCTTCACATAAAATGAAGATGATCAGCTAGGTATTATGTGTGTGGTTTCTAGCTAATTTTTTTAATACTTGCCCATATAGTTTGCAATCACTAATTTTATAGTGTCTTGTCAACAGCCACTGATAAGTCCATTTGGCTGCTATTAGAGCCAAAAGTTTTATGAGTTATAAAACTATATTATTGATTTGTTTTGGCTTTCATGATATTCAACTTCGGATCTTTTCTATAAGCAATGGTTAAATTATATGGCTCAACCAACACACCGTTTTATTCTTAAATGGTCAAAGATGATAGCACCTATGGTGTTGCACCTTGCCTTTACCAGAGAAGATAATCTTGCCATTCCTTTTAAAGCCGGTCAATTTATAACATTACATATTGAGGGACCACAGAAGATTTTACATCGCAGTTATAGTCTTGCCAATGCACCTCATCAAGAAGATAATGTTATTGAAATTTCTTGTGCTAAAGTTGAAGGTGGCATTGCCAGCAGTTTACTTTTTGGAATGCAGCCTGGCGATTCGCTTTTTGCAAGCGGTCCTTATGGATTGTTTGTATTGAAAGAGGAACATCCCGCTCGTTATATCCTTGTTGCCACTGGTACTGGCGTAACACCTTACCGATCGATGCTAGGTGAGATCAAACAGCGTTTAGAAGATCTGCAGCAAAAATTGGAAGTTATTTTGATCTTAGGGGTTCGCCATTCAAATGAATTACTCTTTAAGGAAGAATTCCTAGATTTTGCTAAGAAAAACCCACGTTTTAAATTTTATGCGTGTTATAGCCAAGAAAAGAAAGCCCAACTGGAACATTTTGAACGTTTAGGCCATGTACAAGATACTTTTACAGATCTAAATCTAAATGTTGAACAAGACATTGTCTATCTCTGCGGCAATCCAAATATGATTGATAGTACTTTTGCCTTATTAACAAGCCTTGGCTTTGATAGAAAAAATATTCGAAGGGAAAAATACCTTTTCTCACACTAATCTTTTACATAGTCTCTAGCCAATAGACGACAACGCCCACGACTAAGCTAATTAAAACAATGGCAGCGATCCCATCTGCCGCGTCATCCGACAACCTTTTTTTATTACTCATTTAACCCAATCCTAACCCATTATGGGTATTATTCGTTCTGAAAGTCTTCCCAAATACTTGGTAAACTCTCTTTAGCTCCTACATCATCTCTAAGCCTACCAATGCGTGCATATTTAGCTTCTTCAAAACGTCTAGAAGCGGAGCTGGCTTCTGGTTTTTGCTCAAATTCTTGTAAAAATCGATCAATCTCACTTACATAACCTTTTAATATGGGTTGTTTTCTCCAAAAAGTCATAAGGAAGGACCCCCTCTCAATTTTAAACACTAGTAATACGGATCTTCACCCGTAGTATGGTCTGTTATATCCCGAATTTCTATAATTTCAGGAAAATTTTCCTTTAAAGTCTTTTCAATGCCATGCTTTAAAGTAACACTTGCCATCCCACAACCGTGACATCCACCGCCAAATTGTAATACTACAATTTTTTCTTCCAAAATATCTACTATACTTACCCTTCCTCCATGGCTGGCCAAGTTTGGGTTAATTTCAGAATCAATTACATATTGGATCCGCTCTTTTAAAGAACTATCGGGATCAGGTGCCGAACCTTTAAGGTAAGGCGCTTTAATAGACAATTGCCCCCCCAATCTATCCCCTTTAAAATCTACTATTGCTGCATTTAAGGCATCTTTGGAAGTTCTGGCGACAAATAAAACAAAGTCTTCAAAGCAGAGCCGGATATCTGAAGGTTCCTCTTCTCCAGGAGGGCAAAAAGTGATGGAGACATCCGCATGTGCTGTTCCAGCATTTGCAACACACATACGAAGACTCATTCCTTCTACATCTTCTTTATTTAGGAGACTGCGGAAATGTTCTTTTGCCGCTTGTGTTACCTCTATGAAATCATGGCTTAATGTTGTACTCACTTCTCTTTCCTTCTATTTCACTTTTGTCTTCTATGTTCCACAAAACCTTATTTAGGAGGCTCTGTCAAGCGGGCGTTTAAAATATTACTTGATCATCTAAGTTATTGTATCAAAAACCAGTAGTCTAACAATCCATTGAAGAGGCTTCAACCTAAAATCGTGCTGTCCAATAAGATCAGGCCTTTCATAAGACCAAGACTATTCATGGTTTAATTACACGTATAACTTCTAATAGAAAAAAGTTGCATTTTCAAGTGTACTATCATACTATCAAACTAGTACAGCAGTACAGGGGGAAGAGTGCAATATGTTAGAAACAGAGACTTCTTTATATCAAGCTATCTTACAACTAAAAACCACTGAAGAGTGTACTGCCTTTTTTCACGATCTTTGTACGCCTGCTGAAATAACTGCCATGAGTGAACGCTGGCGCGTTGCCCAATTACTGGATTATCAAAAGCTGTCTTATCGACAAATTCACGAAAAAACACACATAAGCTTGGCGACCATTGGCAGAGTCGCTCGTTTCCTGACTCAAGAGTCTTATCAAGGTTACAAATTAGTGCTTGATAGGCTGTTTAGGAGATCACCATAATGTTTTTAAAAAATAGATGTAATAAAGTTATCTTGGCATTATTGGGAATGATTACTTTTTTTGCCACGGAATGTATGGCTATAAAAGAAGCAAAATCTGTAAAACAAGTCGCAATTATTCAAATTATTGAACATCCTGCTTTAGATGCTACTCGGCAAGGTATTTTAGATGAACTGCAAAATAAAGAACTTAAAATTGACTTTCAATCTGCACAAGGAAGCAGTGCATTAGCAACGCAGATTGCTCAAAAATTTGTAGGGGCGGCTCCTGCTGTAATGGTTGGTATTGGTACTACTGCTACCCAAGCTTTAATATCTGCCAATCAACAACATTTAATCCCCATTGTCTTTAGTTCTGTTACTGATCCTAAAGGTGCTAGAATTGTTAAAAATTTAAGCAATCCTGAAGGAACAGTGACTGGCGTTTCAAACTTTGTTGATCCTGGCTTACAATTTGACTTATTTAAAAAGATCTTACCCAATCTTTCAACAATTGGCATTATTTACAACCCTGGAGAGCCTAACTCTGTTACATTAGTAGCAGAAATGCAAAAAATTGCAGCGCGTAAAGGATTAGAGCTTATTTTTGCAACCGCCAATACCAGCGCAGATATTGCTCAGGCTACTCAGACACTTATTCCCAAAGTACAAGCTATTTTTATTAATAATGACAATACGGCATTGTCTGCCTTTGATTCCATCGTAAACATTAGTACCAAACATAGAATTCCAGTTTTTTGCAGTGATCTAGACATGGTTGATCATGGCGCTTTGGCGGCTTTAGGGGCTAATCAATACGAAATCGGTAAACAAACAGGAAAATTGATCCTTAAAATTCTTCAAGGTGAAAGCCCTAACCAGATCCCAGTGCTTTTTCCAAATAAAACTGAAACGCGGATCAATGCGGCCCAGGCGGCCAAACTTGGACTTAAAATTCCAGAATTATGATTTTAAATAATCATTTCATTAAATTGAGGATAACATGAATATAATTCAGTTTTTAGGCGCGTTAGAATTGGGCCTTTTGTACTCTCTTGTAACTTTAGGAGTGTATCTTACCTTTCGCGCTATTAATTTTCCGGATCTTA
>CADEGZ010000146.1 GCA_902827015.1 uncultured Pseudomonadota bacterium | reverse complement strand
TTTGAACCATCTGATGAAGGAGATTATCTTAACATTAATAAGCTTTCAGTGGATATAGCAAAACTAGCTGAGACTGATCCTTTGGCTGTTAAAATACAAAAAGAACTCTCTGATTGCGTTGAAATACTTCCTCCCGTGGATCTAAATAGCAGTTGTGCAATCACATTAAATTATTTTTATGAGGCAATACGAATTGCAACCAAATTAGATGAAACTTGTATCACTCACCAATGTCGACGTTTGAACTATCTATTTCAACGATTTGATATTTCAAATGTCATATTAAAAGGATTTTGTGATGCCGATGCAAAAATATGGTCTAAAGTTACATCAGAACCTCCTCCCATAGAATTAGCATCTAAGTTTGTTTCTTTTAAATATTATGAACAGTTACATCAACTTACTTCCTCTGAAGAAAGAGTGCGAGTGCAAATAAAAGAAGAGATCAAAACATTAAAAGGCGGATCTCCAATATTAAATGTTGAATCAAAACTATATAAAATTAAAATACCTCTAAATTTAATGAAAGAAATCCAAAACGGCATTGAACTGACTGGTCAATCACTAATAAAAATTAAAGCTGAAGCACGCAAATTAGCAGAACTCGCCCTAAAGTTTGCACTAATTGCTCGCAATAATCATCATAATGATACAGTGTTTTGTATGCTTAAACAAGCAGGGCTAGGAAACGGCCATGTTATAAGTTTTAAATTCGTAGAAAAAAACAGTAAACTGTATGGCCAATTTAGAGACGCAAATGCAGGCACTTTTGAATTTGACTTTATAGACCAGTTTTTAAATTGGTTTTCAGATTTCTATCATATTATGAATTATCATATTCACTTTAATGGTTATAGTTTTTCATATCCTGCTCCCCTAAGCTATTCTAGAGGGTATGAATGGCTTATATCTCAAAACAGACACTCAAACCTACAATTGGCTCTTTATTGCCAACAGCAATTAAATGATTTTAATGAAAACACAGGGTCTGAAGGACTCCAATTATATAGAAAAATTAAACAGCCCAATAATTTTAATAGAAAGCAAGTAATATTTTTACTACTTGCAGCCAGTTTTTCTTTAACAGAAAAAAACCCTTCATTAGCTATCCAGTATGTAACAATAGCTGAAAATTTAATTCGAGATACGCATTTACCAAGAACAATGCTGGATACTTTATTGTATGCAAACATTTATCAGCAACTATCACATGTACATTTAATAAAAGGTAATATATCTGACAGTTTTCAAAATTACCAAAAATTAGATCTTTTTTTGTCTCGATGTCAAATATCTCTACCAAGGCCATTAACCGATCAACTTCAACTTATTCTTAAAAAATTTAAGGAAAATCAATCGATTGATAATTTGAAAATTATAGATGAAAGATTAGATATTCAATTTACTACTTTAAATACGGCCTTACAAAATTATTTTTCTCAAAGGCTTTATGCTATAATAGAGCAACCAATCCAATATGCTGAATTTCAATTAGAAAGGTTGTACAATTATAGCTATAATATCCAACAACAAGGTTTGTATCTATTTCAGGCCATGCAAAAAAAATGGTTAAATATGAATAGATTAACCGCTCAAAAAACACCAAATGAAAATCAAAGTGCGGAAAATGAAAATGGGTTAATCTTAGCTGAACGCATCAGATCTAAAAAATTGCGCTAAATTGTAAGAAAACGATAGTTTATTATCTTTGAAACGTACAGCGGCCAATTTTAATCAATCAGCAAGAGTAGCAGCGCATTTGCAAGAGACCGCATTGCGCCTGGAATCACTCAATGGCCTCATCTAAACCGCCTTTAGGTAGAAAATGATTCGAATTTCCTTCTGTCGTACCTTCTCGCTGTGCCTGAGAATAACGCTTCGCGGCTTCTTTTAACTGTCTTGAAATTTCATCTCCTAGCCCTAATGACATGATAACTCTCATTGTAGATTTATTGATTATTATATCGACCAATCCAAGTTAAACTTTTAAACTCTACTCAAACAAAGGGGTTTATGGTTTTCCTAACTTTGAAAATTATCGATTTAAAAGTTAAAGCATTATGGGTCGGTACTTAACCTAAATCAGGAAAGAGCTGACGATATAATTTTAGGGTTTAATCGCAGTTTAAGTTGCATACAGCATAAAAGCTCTTTATCTCCCTTTTTTATTTTATAACATTCTTCCCTTATATATAATGATTATATTGTTGCATCAAATACTAGGATACTGTAATTTAATTCAGTATTAAAATGGGAAGCCTTATGAGCATTTTTCAACGTTCATCTAATATTGCCTTACATGAGATGATCCAAGCCTATTTTGATTCACTTTATGGTGCTTTGGATTTTGATGTTAGAGAAGCCATGTTTGGCGAATCGAACGAAATTTATGGTGAGTTATATTATTATAGTGTTGTAAAATTGTTAAATTATTTAAAAATAACTGAAAAAGACCACTTTTTAGATATAGGGTCTGGTTTGGGCAGACTTGTTTTTCAGATATTTCTTATAACAAATGCTGCTTCTGTTACAGGAATTGAAATAAATAATCAACGCTATGAACTTTCTGAAAAAATTAAAGAAAATATGCAGAAACAGTTACCCAACATGTTTAATAGAAACAGAATCTTAGAGTTTTTACGCGGCGATTTCTTAACGCATTCTTTTGACAACATAAGTATTATATATGTTTGTTCTACCGTGTTTTCATTTACACTTTTAAATTCAATCGGGGAAAAAATAAACTGTATGAATAATGTGCAAAAAATAATATCCCTTCGAAAAATACCCAATTTAAGCAAATTCAAACTCGGCCGAAAATTGTTTTTGCAAGGCACTTGGGATAATTCTCCATGCTACATATATACCAAAGAAGCTTGATATGAATCACAAATCATATTTAAAATATGAGATACCTAAATTTGTTGAAATTCATAAAAATAATAAGTATTGGTATTCTTATAATTTAACGAGAATGAGACGATTTCTGGCCCAAACTCTCATGATATTTGTATTCCAATATATGACTATCATTAACCTAACGTTTTCATATCCCGCACTACCGATGTATCCCCCAATAGGCATTGCTTTTGTTATGTTTACTCTATTAGGTAATAATGCCTTATTAGGGCTTTTGTTGGGCGGTTTGTTTGGTTACCTTTTAAAAGGATTGGCCATTGAAACAACTGTTTTATATTTGATAGCAGATATTGGAGGTGGATATATAGGATCTCTTTTATGTCAAAGTGTATTTTCCTCTGATATTAGACCCTTTTTAAATATACATGAAGGGCTTAAGTTTTTAAAAATTAATGCTTTTATAACTTGCTTAATCTCCAGTTTAATAAGAACAGGTGCCGTTCTTTTGAGTTATAACGTTACTTTTTATGATTGTATAGATTTATGGTTTTCCGACTTAAACGCAATACTAATACTTTCTGGTTTTTTGTTGTCTTGGTCGTACACGCCCTTTAGTAGAGAGAAAATTTCTGATAAGACTATTACAATCACTCCTATAGTCGGGTTAATTATATTTATTCTTATTTCTATATTTTTTATGAAAAAATTTGAATTAATTTACCTTATTACAACTATAATGATGGCTTCTATATATTTTGCATATAATTATGGTTATCTCATTGCAACGGCCTTATTGTTTATAACATCTGCCATATATTTATCGCATTTCATTGCCCTGAAGCAGCAGTATGTAAGTTATTTTGGCCTTGAATTATACACGCTAATTCCCCTTAGCTTATTTATATTCACAATTTGTATATTATATGCAGGGCATCTTCGCCTTCGCTTAAAGCCTCCTATTAATTAAAACGTGTATTATACCCTTCACGAAGGGTATACTATACCTGATGAACATTACGATTCCCTCACCCTATTTTTTTATAGGTCAGTATAGATTTTTACACAAAAGTGCGATATGATGCTCTGTAACACTAACTGGGTAGGATAGGCTAGATGCAACTAAACAGTTTAATTAAATTTTGTTTTGATCCCCGAGGCAGAGCTGAAAGATTGCCCTACTTAACTGCCTATGTGTGGTGTGTGGCTTTATTATTTTTACCCTATTTCCTCCAAGAAAGTATTTATTTTGGGTTTCCTACTAATGTTATCGAGAACTCTTTATTTATAAGCATGTTTAATTTGTTGCTCGTAGGACTTTACGCCCTACCCACTATTGTTTTAGCGATTGTTACAATTAAAAGATTCCATGATATTAAAATGAGTGGTTTTGCAATATTATTCTTAATGGTTCCGTTTTTAAATATTTATTATCAGCTGGTTTTATTTTCTAGAAAAGGTCCAAGTCCTTTTAGTGAGACTTTTTTAAGAGAATATGGCTTTTAAAAAATTACATTTTTCCAATTTTTTTACCAGGAATTTTATCTGGATAAAGCTCTGCTAAAGAAGCAGTAATACCTTTTTCAGTCATAATGCGAGCATGTTTTCTTGTAAGTTCCCGTGGTTCTGGCACTCCACAAGAATGGCTAATAACACCTATTTCGTATAACATACTCTTCACATAATTAGAAACACGAAGGGCTTTATTAGTAGGATCTAAGCCCTTCATAAGATGTGGTTGATGGGTTGTAACACCTGTTGGACAGTGATTAGTATGGCATTGTAAAGACTGGATACAACCTAAAGCAAAAGCGAATCCACGTGCCGATGTCACAAAATCTGCACCTACACAAAGTGCCCAAGCAACATTTGCGGGGGTGATTAATTTACCAGAAGCAATTACCTTAATGCGTTCACGTAACCCGTATTCTATTAAAACATCAACTAATGCAGGTAAACTTTCTAGAATGGGTAAACCCATATAATCAATTAAACTTGCTGGAGCAGCGCCTGTTCCCCCTTCTGCACCGTCTAATGTAATAAAGTCAGGTGCTCTTTCAATCCCTCGTTTTAAGATTTCTTGGCAAAGATCATCTAGCCATTCATAGCTTCCTAATACAACTTTAAAACCAACAGGTTTCCCTGAAACTAAACGAATATGTTCAATCATATTCAAGAGTTCTGATACATTGCTAATTTCAGGGTGACGATTAGGGCTAACGGAATCCTGATATGGCTTGATAAAGCGAATTGCTGCAACCTCGGGTGTTACCTTAACCGCTGGTAAGATCCCACCCTTTCCTGGCTTCGCTCCCTGACTTAACTTAAGTTCAAACATTTTTACTTGCGGATAAAGTGCAATCCCACGAATAGCTTCATCACTGAGTTTTCCATTAATATCGCAAAAACCATATTTTGCGGTATAAATTTGTGCAACAAGATAGCACCGACATGCTAAATGATAAGGTGAAAAGCGTACTTTTCATGTATTAAGCTAAAATCGAAACATTTTTGCCACATGAGACAAATCGAGAACCGAATATTTAGAAATAGATAAAAAATTCTGTGCAGAAATGTACAAAAAGA
>CADEGZ010000145.1:3286-5442 GCA_902827015.1 uncultured Pseudomonadota bacterium | reverse complement strand
TATTCTGAATTTTCAAGAAATAAATGACTGATTATCATGGGTGTATAACAAATATGAACTCCTGCACATTCCCTTAAAAACATACGAAACGCTAGTTCTGATTGCCCAATCATAGGGGCACAAAAATATTTTGGGGAACCCAATAAATGGTAAGTTTTGTATGGATCATTTTTAATTGTATCGTATTTTGGCATTGATGGGGGGTGGTAAAATCTTTTATTTAGGGCTATGGACTTTTGTTTACATCCAATTATCGCTGGAAATTCTGTTTCAAGATGCGTTTGTGTATGGCAATAAGATAATACTGTGTATTGGTTTCCATCGTGATAGTCTGTATAAGACGATTGAAGAAAACGGTACAAAGGTTGGCTATCTAATAAGGGAGAGAGTAAACAATTGTTACAATCGCAAAGAACCTCTTTTCCAGTAATGTTAAAATCACCTTCATGCCTAAAAATGTAAACATTAAGTTCTAATTCACTGCTTAAAATAGTATTTATCCATTTGGGTTCGGATAGAAAAAAGCAATAGGGAATAAAACAATCTAATTGTTGCAAAATTACAGATTGAATGGGGATAATGCGTTTAGAAATTTTGGATAAATCCGACTGAACTGTATGATCTATAATAAAGTTTTGTTTTTGGGATCCTATTATTTGTGAAATTAATTTGGTTTCAATGGAAAAGTGTTCATTACTAAAGAAAGGCATGAGTTCAACTTGACTACTGCAAGTATTTTGCCGAACTCGCAAGAACACGTTAAATTTACCCATTTATATTCCTCCTTGAATGTTGTTTTTTTATTATCATTATTATACCAATATTGCAGACAAATGCTACTTTGTTAGCCTAGAGTGATGGAGTTGCCGGGTAAAAAACCAGGTTTTTATAGCTCAATGTGTTTATTGAATTAACAATAAACTTTACCCAGTGAGTAATCTTTTTCATATTGATGTTAAAGGGCCTTTTTAGTTTAAAAAATAACTAAAAACCGGATGTATAAATTTGCAATGATAAATCTTTAAATTCAATGAGCAGCTGTTCTAAAAATATTAAAGAAAATTCTTTGCCTAGTTAGCAGTTTTGTGTTCGTAGAACCATTTTGGTTGTTGATTTATATGAAGATGAAAAGCAAGGGAGGAAAAGTCAGAAATGGTTGAAGATGCTATTTATATAGATTTAGAATAGCATTTATATAAAACTTGCTGATTATTGAGAACAAAATGGTTAAAATAATTCTAACAAATCATATATTTTTTATAAGGTAATGGTAGGCTTTATTGTAGCTGGATTTTAATAGATATGAAGTTGAATGTTGAACAATTACACATAATGTAAAATTAAAAATGTATAAAGGTTAAGGACTGACTCATTACTGGTAGGGTAATGATGGGGGCAGTGTCATAATAGGAAGGGAGAAAGTATGCCAACACATAAAGATATATATGGAATTTTAGAATTGTTAGCCGTAAGAGATCACAAAAGCCTAAGCTTTGAATTTAGCCACCAGTTGAGGAATGATCAAAAAATAACCAGCGCTAGTTCTAATGAACTTCTTATTCAAAATGATTTTATTCTTGGTTCTTATCTTGTTTGGAATGGAGATGCTTATGAATTTATGTATGAAAATATTTGGCAGCAATATTTTGATGTAACATAATCTTGATAGATAGAAGAAATTTTATTTATTGTAAAGGCAGCTGTAAAAGGTGAATGATGAAAAGATATTTTCAGTAAGTAATGTAGAGGGAGTTAAAAGGTAATATCATAGGTAAAACAAAGAGAACTCAACAAATAGGAATTAATTATACAATGACAATTAGGGTGACCAGCGTATTGTCTTTGTTTTAGGTAATGGAAGAGTTGAAAACAAGTGTTATTTACTTTATAAAGGTGATTTAAACCTTATGGAGAACTTCTCATGGCAAATAAAGTTACCAAAAATACTAGCAAGAAAAAGTTGGCTAAAAAACCTATCGCTTCAAAAACTAGAATAAAGAAAATTGCTCTTAAATCTCAAAAATCTGTTGAATCAAAAATCCCTAAGCTCAGCGTTCCAAAAGCTCCTTATAAAAAGTCAGAGTTTTTAGGGATATTAGCTGAGCAAACAGCACTTACTAAAAAATACATTCAAAAATTAGTAGATAACCTACAAA
>CADEGZ010000145.1:0-3276 GCA_902827015.1 uncultured Pseudomonadota bacterium | reverse complement strand
TAAAAACGGCCCAGGCCAATTTACCTTACCAGGTCTGTTTAAGATGACTGTAGTTACCAAGCCTGCAACCAAAGCTAGAACAGGCAAAAACCCTTTTACTGGGGAAGAAATGACATTTAAAGCCAAGCCTGCCAGACGAGTAGTGAAGGTTCGAGTTTTAAAGAAATTTAAGACTGAGGTTGCTTAACCTAAGCTAAAGGGCTTAAGCTAGAGGCTGATGCGTAAAACAGGAGGGTAACTTCTCTGACTCAGCTCCAGGCTTTAGAAGGCACCACCCTAGAGCAGATTTCCTTTCATAATAAGGACAACGGTTAAGAAATATATGCAATATTGGAATTCAAAATTAGATATTAAAAAGAGACAGCATGCCATCAGAAAAATCCTGTTATCGTTATTTAAATAGAAATCGTGGGTTACTTTCACCATTAAGTTTTGTCGAACTCAAAAAACACCTTCATTCTTTTGGAATTGAACATTTGGTTGGTGTGTTATGGATAAGTTCTCAAAGAAACAAGGTATTAAGAAAAGCATTGATGGCATCAATTGGTATACAATTGGCTGATGGGAGCTGGAAAAAAGCCAAAGCCGCGATTGATTATGCACTTGATTTTCCAGATTATGTTCGCTACTATGAGCGCGGTTTTATACTTGATGAAATAAACAATACACTTAAGTGCTTATATGAACAGGGCAACAAGGAATTTGTTATACATTTTGGTTGGCCAGTATATATTTAATTTGGGGCAGGGGGTTGCTGAAAATTTTGAAAATGACTGGGATTAGATGAATTCGTTGGAGGAGCTTGAGAATTGGATCAAAAATATGAAATAATTGTCTTCGAGAAAAAAATTGAGGATGCATTAAAAAACACATGGGGGAATTTTGTGGTTTTCGGTACGGTGTTGTTATCCGCTGTACGGTACCAGGATTGATTTTACATCGAAAAAAAGTGGCGTAAAATCAGCCTGTTATGATTTTAATGAGAGGATTGAAAATTCTGTGCCCGCACAAGGGATTATCAGTTAACGATTGGAAGAGCCGTCCTGAAAGTATAGGCCTAACACTCTGCGCAGGCTTTGCACAAATGTGGGAATAAACTTATTTTGGACCCGTTAATTATTCATGAAAACCTTTGCTAGAAGGTTTAGCCCTTTTAACCGATGACTTAACCATTCGTGATGCGCCCGATTACAGTGATAAGGAGAACTTGTTTTGATCTATGCCTGTTGAACACAGTTATCATGAGCTAACTTATGAAGAAAAGTTATTTTTTGTTACCAACAATTGTAAATTGATCCGCGCCAACGGATGAAAAGTGATCCACCTTTATTTAAATTAGCAAGTTAGATAAATTATAGAGCTTTTATATTAATTACTGCTCATGCATTGAGCCAGAATTTAATTTTAGTAACCAATAACACTAAACATTTTTTAATGTCTCTGAGCTTAACTTGAAAACTGATGCCTGCCATCTAATGACTCTTAGAGCTCAAGGATTCCCTGTTCTGTCATCACTGCTATGATTTTTGAGAGGACTGTTTCCGCTGTTGAAACTCAGGAGTCGTTTGTAAGGGATAGGTTTGAGTACCCAGTGGAGTTAGATTTTTTAGCAATACTCAATAAGCTAACCAAAGCAAGCATAATGATGCTAATAATCAACAAAATCCTTTTTATATGAAAATTTTCCATAAAACGTCCTTGTATACCAAAATTTTAATGGGTCTTTATTTTAGCGAACACTGAGTCAGAGTCAAGCAACCGTGTTTGAAAAAATCTTTTAAGAGCCTCAATACTTGTCGTTTTCTCAAGTTAAATTTACAGGTCAATAAAGCCGTAGCCGTATGTGCTAGGATCCCAAATCCTTTTTTGCCAATTTCTGCAGGTGTTTTTCCACTGTAAGTTTTTTAGCAATAGCTGCAATACCTCTTTAAAATTTGATATTCTATTATTTTATAATGTGGTAAAGGTATTTCATAGATTTGATGTTTTAAGGCTTCATTTAGAAATAGCAGGGAAACCACACATTCACTGCATTTATCAGGAGGTAAGCATGTTGTTGCCACTTTATTCACTTGTTTTATAGAAACTAATTTAAGCGATATGCCAATATAGCCCCAGATTTTCTGGCGGTCTTGTGTTTGGCTTTTTTATCTCGCCTTTTGAAGTCTTTTGATGGTGGTTTACAAGCTTGCCTATAAGTTCCCAGCATTCTTCAAGCGTTTTAGGTCTTAACGGTTTTTCTGTTTTCTGTATATCCATCTCAATAGTACTGATTTTTCTTAAAATGTGAAGCTCTATGAACGACTTATTCAAAAATTTCAAAATTTTTGCCAGAAAATCTTATACCACCACCTGAAAATTGCCTAGATTTAGTACGTACTCATCGGTAAATCATAGATGTCTTTAAATGTGTATACGGCTTGTCGTTTACTAAGGGCCAAAATTTATTCATAAATAGGCTAATTAGTTTATGCAATGGGGGCTTGTAAAGATCTTTTTAAAAGTTGTAATTTCCCTTCAGTTGTTGTTACTCCTAGCATATCTAGAAGGTTCTTCCCTAATTCAACGTGTTTCGCAATAATTTTATGAACAATACTGATTAGCTCTGCTGAGTCGTCTGATGATAATTCATCTAAATCTCGTTCTGTTAACCCAGTTAGAACCATCATAATATAACTCATGTGCTGCTCAGGTTGTACTGTTTGAATTTCTTTAAGATTTTTATATTTAAACTCATTCAACGGAAGTTCTTTAGTTATATGTATTGGATCTAATCCCTTAGATTGATTTAAGTCTGGAAATATTGTTCCATTAATTAGCTTCAGTACTTTTTCCATCTTCACTCCTGTATACCCATTATATCTTTAGGGAATTTATATATATGAAAACAAAGTATAGACTAACTAAAAACCATTTAAATAGCAAAGGCCTTAGCATGACTATACTTATACTAGTAAGCTGCTGTGACTGTCAATTAGATAAATACATTTATGTATCTAACGATATTACTAATATGTATGGTTATATTCCGATATATAGTTGGACTGAGTTGGAGCTTGATTTAGAGTTTGAGAGGTAAATTATAGTAAAACAAATTTACCAATGGCATAAAAATTTATAATTTATTTATAAGATTGAGATAGTATAAGAAGGATTTGCTGTAAAACTTAGTGCATGGTATACTCCTAAAACTTTTCCTTGATGTGGGAGGTTGTCGATCTTTGGTATTTTGTAATTATCTTTGTTTATTATCATTTAGTTAATGCTTATTCATAT
>CADEGZ010000144.1 GCA_902827015.1 uncultured Pseudomonadota bacterium | reverse complement strand
AAATTGCCCAGGCTTTAAAAATTTCTCCTCGTACCGTCGAACAATACTTTGAACGGGTTAAGCTTCGTGTAGGATGCGCCTCTAAATTCAATCTGCTCCAACTTTTATGACCCCTCATAACAACCTAAGCTGTATTTTGTAAGCGTTCACGCGGGTAGGTTTTATGTATCAAGCATAATAAAAAAGTCCTCTTTATCTACGATTTAACTTTAATATTCTTCTCCACTTACTTTTGATTTGTCCGTGTATTTCACGGTCAAAAAGCATTCTAAAACTTTTTATAATGGGGCATTAAATCATTAAGGAGAATCAAAATGAAGTTGTTGCCTTCCTATCACTCACATCAGGCTAATTTGATTGCTAAAAATTTGCAAGCCGCTTTTATTGCACTTTCTAATAAACAAAAAGAAGTTGATAACGTTCGATATTTATACTCAATTATTCCTCACCCTACACTGAACTGTGTTATTCAAGCTGAATCTTCAGACAAGACCATTCAATCCAGTATTAAAGCCATACACCAAGACTATGCTCAAAATAACACTCCTCATTGTTGGTGGGTTTCAGAGCAATTCACTCCTCTTAATATACAAGATGAATTGTTGGCTTTCAATTACCAAAAAGGCCCTTTATTCCGAGGTGTCCATGCCAATATAAAACAGTTGGATTTAGTATTCGATGTAGATCCAAAAATTCGAATCGAGTATATTAAAGATCCATTTGAATTTGATCTTTGGATCAAACCTATCCAAGAGGGATTCCAATTCAGCGAACCTGTTGCAAATGCTTTCGCTTCTTGCTACAAAAAACTTTTTATAGAAGACACTCGATTTATAAGTTATATTGCCTATTACGAAAATCAATTGGCAGGCAGTATTACGTTATTCTTACATACAGATGCCGCGGGATTATACAATGGAGCAGTCCTTTCTTCTTTCCGCCGAAAAGGCATCATGTTAACCCTTGGAAAAAAAGCACTCCTCGACGCTAAAGAAAAAGGGTTCGAAAATGCAGTTAGCCAAGTTGGCAAGGGCACTTACAACATGAGCATCAATACCGGCTTTAAGGAATATTTAAGCTTTCAGAGTTTCCTTTCTACATCCCTATAGTACAATAGAAATTCTGCAAATAGCTGCCGTTTTTGAATTAAAAACCATAAACTCTATACCTATTCATTGAATTGGTATAGCATCACATTGTCCATTTCTAAATAAGAGTAATTTAGAAAATTGAGTTAATTTTAAAAAGACAATATACCCTTCACAATCGGGTTTTAGGCTAGGCGCGCAACACGAGAAAAGCGCCCGAGTGTACAAAATCAGTACATGAGGACGCGACAAAACGGCAGGAAAGCCGTTTTCGACGTACCACAAGGTACGCCTGAAGGGCGAAGTGCCACAGGAATGGCACGGAGTCAGTGAGTGTTGCAACAACGCCTAAAACCTAAGTGTGAAGGGTATACATGGAAAAGTAAGAAGGTGTGATGAAATATAAGGTTGATCTCTTAAAAGCTCTTGCACATCACGTACCTGCCGGTTTTTATTGGAAAGATAAACACGGTACCTATTTAGGTTGCAACGACGCCTTTTTAAGTTCCCTCCAACTAACATTTACTGAACTCATTGGAAAAACCGACGAACAATTGTGGCCCGAATCCGCAAAGAGCCTTAAAAGCCATGATCAAATTGTTATAAAAAATGATCAATCTTTGACTATAGAAGAAACTTTTGCTTTAGAAAATAGACAATTAAAAACACTCTTGGTGGTTAAAATGCCTTGGAAAGATGAAAATAATAATATTTTAGGGATCATTGCAAATTCTATTGATATCACCCAAAACAAAACTGTAGTGCTTGATATATCATCGAAGACATACTTAGCAGATAAGCATCAAGAACAGCAAGATTTTCCAAAACAGAAAACGTATCTTCAAAGTACCAATAATAGGAAAAACCGCATTTTATTAGTAGAAGATCAAACTTTTGCGGCAGACATCACAAAAATTATCCTCTCGGAACTTAATTGTCAAGTCGATTTAGCTATCGATTCCAAAACAGCCATTTTGCAAGCTAAAAACAATAATTATGATCTCATTTTTATGGATATAGGGTTATCCGATTTAGATGGTTATGAAACAACAAAACGCATTCGCTTAAATGAATTAAGCAAAGACAAACACGTCCCTATTATTGCTTTAACTGCTTATATAGATCATCACGATAGAGAACATTGCCTAAGTGTTGGTATGAACGCAATTTTAATAAAACCTTTATTAAAAGAAAAAGCGCTCGACACACTAAATACTTTTATTCCAAATACTGAAGAAGTTAAGATCCCCGTAGCGGCAAACGATGAAATGGATTGGTCATTACTTAGCGGAAAGGTTATTGATCTTGCGAAAGGAGCAGAATTATTTAATGGTAATATAACATTAGCAAAAAAAATGATCGATACTTTCATAGCAAGCTTGCCGTTAGACTTAGAAACACTAGAGTTTTCTTATAAAAATGAAGATTGGACGGCTATTGAAAAAATCGCTCATCAACTACGTGGAAATGTCAGTTACTGTGGTATGCCAAGATTACAAGAAGCTTGCGCACGTTTAGAAAATCATCTTAAAGCGGGTTACCAAGAACTCGCTGCATTACTTTATAAACAATTGTTAAAAGAAATAAAAAACGTAAAAAAAGAGCATTTACGATCTATCGAATAAATCAAGGTATCAAAATAAAGTTTAAACTAAATAATCTATAAACTGAGAGACAGGTAAACTTAAATTCTCCTTTGGATTGTCCCACCAACGAGATAATATATCCGCTTGTTTTGCTGGATAATGCCCTAAAATTGCTTGAAAATACTTTTCTTTTAAAAATGGCTCTGCTTCTTGTCTGCGCCGTTTATGACCCAACGGATAATGGACAACAACTTTATCGGTTTCAGTTCCATCTCTAAAAAAGACTTGTACTGCATTTGCAATGGAACGTTTTTCTGGATCTAAATAATCTTGGCTAAACGTGTTAGCCTCTTTAACCAGCATTTTACTTCGTAGTAAGTCGATCCTCGGATCTTTGGCAAACTGATCTGAGTAATACTCGGGCTTTAATTCCCCACATAATAAACCAACCGCCACAATATATTGTAAACAATGATCTCGATCTGCATAATTATACAAAAGTCCCTCTTTATGGATAATACGCATCGCAGAAGCCTGTGTTGTAAGTTCTACTTTTGCAATATCTTCCCATTTCCCTTTAACGAGTGGGAATAATTGAATGGCACATTCTATAGCCGTTTGCGCATGAAATTCCGCAGGATAAGCCACTTTAAACAATATGTTTTCCATAACATAATTATTTAATGTTCCTTCTAATTTAATTGGTTTACCTTGCAAAAACACATCGAAAAATCCCCATCGCTCTGTCGTTAGCACACGGGGATATAAAGGTTCTCCCTGTTTTACTAACCAAGCAAGACTTACTGCACGGCTGGTTGCATCGCCTGCCGCCCAAGATTTACGAGGCCCAGTATTCGGGAAATGTCTATAAGCCCGAAGTGGCGCACCATCTAACCACACTTCTGAAAGTACAGCCATCGTTTGCGTTTTATCAAAACCCAAAAGTTTCGAGACAACTGCTGCAGTTGCCACTTTCACCAATATGACATGATCCAACCCCATTTGATTAAAAGCATTTTCTAACGCTAATACGCCTTGAATTTCATAGGCTTTAACCATAGCAACCAATACATCATAAACCGTTAAAGAACTTTTATCTTGTTCATTTTTCATAACGCGGTTTACATAATCAGAGACAGCCAAAATGCCCCCTAAGTTATCAGAAGGGTGGCCCCATTCCAAACCTAGCCATGTATCGTTATAATCTAACCAACGAATACATGTTCCAATATCAAAAGCCACCTTTACAGGATCCAGTTCAAAACGCGTTCCAGGAACTCTAGCACCTAAAGGCACTTTACTATCGGGGAGTATAGGGCCCAGTAGTTGAACACATTGCGGCTCTTTTAAAGCAAGCAATATACAGGCAAGACTGTCTAATAAAGACCAATAAGCCGTTTTTAAGGCCAAATCGCTGGTAACCTCGTAATCATGTACATAATCGGCAATTTTAATTAATAAGTCGTCTACTTCTGCTTTAATCTGATAAGAAGAAGGTTTTACAAACACAGTATTAAATCC
This sequence comes from uncultured Pseudomonadota bacterium, assembly GCA_902827015.1. GTDB lineage: Bacteria > Pseudomonadota > Gammaproteobacteria > UBA6186 > Azoamicaceae > CADEGZ01. The sequence continues at coordinate 1,257 of CADEGZ010000144.1, read as the reverse complement.
GCTCTTTTAATGCAACATAAGGTCTTAACTCTGGACCAATATAATCTGCATTTGGCCTAATTAAACGATTGTTAGCCCGCTGCTCTATAATATGAGCGGTCCAACCACTCAATCTTGATATAACAAATAAAGGGGTAAAAAAACCCATTGGAATTTCTAAAAAGTGATAAACCAAAGCGCTATAAAAATCGAGGTTTGGGAACAATCTTTTTTCATTCCACACCACTTCTTCAATACGTTTAGCAATTAAAAATTTTTCTTTCTTTGATTTATTGTTTGTCAATTGTTCTGCCCAAGATTTAATAATAACCGAACGTGGATCGACATCTTTATAAACCCGATGTCCAAATCCCATAATCAGAGTTTTTTGCACCAACAAATTATGAATATTTTTTTCGACTGTTTTTTCATTTTCAAAACTTGCAATTAATTTCATCGCCGCTTCATTTGCACCACCATGAAGATGACCTTTTAAAGTTGCAATAGCTGCTATAATGGCCGAATAAAAATCGGTTTCTGTAGATATCGCTACTCGAGCAGCAAAGGTAGAAGCATTAAATTCATGTTCGGCATATAAAATTAAAGAGACATCTAAAGCACGTTGTTGCCACGTTTCTGCCTGTTTCCCATATAATAAGTATAAAAAATGCCCTGCAATGGTCGATTCCTCGTTGTTTACTTTAATTTTTCTGCCAGAATTGTGAAAATGATACCAATACAATAAAGCGGAAATACAAAATGAAAATAATCGTTCAACAATCGAAGTCTCGTGATATTGAATTGTTTCGGGTTCTAGACAACCTAAAGCAGAACAAGCCGTTCTTAATACATCCATTGGATGCGTGCTTTTAGGTAACTGTTCTAAAATCTGACAAATAGGTGTGGGTAAGTTTTGAAAAAACTGGATCTTCTTTTTAAAATTATCAAGCTCTTTCTGTTTTGGTAATAGGCCATATATTAATAAATAAGCCACTTCTTCAAAGGTGGAATGATTTGCCAAATCCTCAATGGAATACCCTCGATAAGTCAAACCTTTTGCCTCTTTTCCAACCGTACAAATAGCTGTTTCACCAACGGTAATACCAGCTAATCCTTGAGCACTATTTTCTTTCACAACAATCCCCCCTTTTATACTCTTCGCACTTGAATTTTAGGCCTTGTTGCCGCTCATTACGTTTAAACTTGTCGTTCATAATCATAATAGTTTAATAAATCGTACAACTCTTCTCGCGTTTGCATGATAGATAATAAGTCTTG
>CADEGZ010000143.1 GCA_902827015.1 uncultured Pseudomonadota bacterium | reverse complement strand
CCCTTTTTCTACAGTGTTCTCTATCATATCTTCGTAGTGTTGCGCTTTATATAATCCAAAACCAAAAGGCTTTGCGCCTGCTGATTCTAATGAAGTTGCAACACGCCACTGATGATATTTAGGATCTTCTGCCGGAGGAATAATTTCGAGTTCTACAGCAGTATTTTCTTGCCCGCAAACTTGTAGAAATAAGCGACTGCCGTTAAAAAAAGCATGAGTACTGTCTACATGTGCCCCTCTAGGGGTTAAATCATAAGCATGTACTTGATAATGGATCATCAAAGGTCCAGGAGTAGGCTCGCAAAGCCATGTATGTTTATCTAACATTTGCATGGTAATCGCTCGTCCCAGATAATATGCCTGTAATGTTAGGATGTATCTTGCAAAATCTCGAATCAAATAACTTCCTGGGATCCAAGCTGGCAATAAAACCTTTTGCCCAAGTGGATCAGGATTTGGAATAGTACAAGTGATGTCAAACAAGCGTTTTTCAGGAATTGCTTGAATTTGATACGAAACAGTTTCCATCATATTGTTGAACTTTAAAATTTATTCCTAATATTCTAGCAAAAAAATAGAAACAGATCTTGAACATTGATTTTTTCCCCTTAGCAAAGGCTGAACCAATCCACTTAGAATGTAAACCAACTGTTGATTCACATATAATTTGACACCTCCTCAAATTAAGGCTAGAGTTTTGCTTACATTTAAGGGGTAAAACATGTCCGTCTCTACTAGTACCAACAACGAAACCGCTTTAATGTTTCAACTAAAAGGCGGGTTATATCCACTTACAGTATTACAATTGCTGGGTACAGACTTATCTCAGTTTGAACAACAGCTAGATGCTAAAATCCAACAAGCACCTAAGTTCTTTTACCATGCGCCCGTTGTTATTGATTTACAAAAACTCAACCAAGCTCACAGCGCTGTAAATTCAATGATTGATTTTAACCATCTTGCCAGCATTTTATTGAAAAAAAAATTGATCCCTGTTGGTATTAAAGGGGGTTCTCCTTTACAACAAACTGCGGCTTCAACAGCAGGTTTAGCCATTCTACAGGACAATGCAAAAGAATTGGCTAAAATTGAAGAACCAAACGTAAAAATAGCCTATGCTGCTCATGCAGTGACTGAAGCATCAACGGATGAGGTGCGCGGCAGTAATTGTAAAATTATTGTTGAACCCGTGCGCTCTGGGCAACAAATTTACGCACGAGGTAGCGATTTAATTATACTAGCACCTGTCAGTCATGGAGCTGAGCTATTAGCAGATGGAAATATTCACGTCTATGGGCCCTTACGAGGACGTGCATTAGCTGGAGTTACAGGTGATGAAAAAACCCATATATTTTGTCAAAGTTTAGAAGCAGAACTCATTTCAATTGCAGGGCAGTATAAAATCAGCGAGGACATTGATCAAACGCTCTGGCGTACTGCTGTCGACATTTCTATGGAAAATGGTCACTTGCATATTAGGCCACTTTAGTATAAATACAAGGTACGAAACCAATCAGTTTGGAAGGGCTCCATGACTAAGTTAGAATCAAAAATTATCGTTGTAACTTCTGGCAAAGGTGGTGTGGGTAAAACCACAACCAGTGCAGCTCTCGGTGCAGAATTGGCAAATCGAGGGTATAAGACCGTTGTTGTTGATTTTGATATAGGCCTTAGAAACCTTGATCTTATCATGGGTTGTGAACGTCGAGTTATTTTTGATTTTGTAAACGTCATTCAAGGCGACGCTAACCTAAACCAAGCATTAATTAAGGATAAACGTTCAGAAAATTTGTTCATACTTCCCGCCTCTCAAACGCGCGATAAAGATGCATTAACGACCGAAGGGGTTGAAAAAGTATTAATGGAATTACAAAAAGAATTTAGTTTTATTGTTTGCGATTCCCCTGCTGGTATAGAGCGCGGTGCTTTAATGGCACTTTATTTTGCAGACGAGGCTGTTGTAGTTACTAATCCAGAAGTCTCATCAGTGCGCGACTCAGATCGTATTATTGGCGTATTAAACAGTCGTACTAAGCGTGCAGAACAGGGTTCAGAAGTTAAAAAACACTTATTAATTACTCGTTATGCTCACAACCGCGCACAACGAGGAGAAATGTTAAGTGTGGAAGATGTGCAAGAAATTTTAGCTATCCCATTATTGGGAGTTATTCCGGAATCAACGGCTGTATTGAATGCCTCGAACCAGGGGATCCCAGTTACTTTAGGTGGTCCCAGTGATGCTAAAGAAGCCTATCGCAATGCCATCGCATTTTTACTTGGGGAAACAGTTGAAACAACCTCTCAAAAAGGCTGGAAAAAACTCTTGGGAGGGTTACGTTTATTTAATAGGAGCCCAGTATGAGCATTTTTAAAAAGCTTCTGGCACTTAACGCAAATCGCAAGTCTGCAAAAGTAGCCCGTGAACGATTACAAATTGTTGTATCCCATCAACGTTCAGAAGGGGGGGATGCTGAGTTCCTGCCTAAACTACGCCATGAGTTACTAACCGTAATTTGCAAATACGTAAAAGTGGATAAAGATCAAGTTAATGTTCAGCTACAACGTATGAATAATTGTTCTGTTCTTGAGCTTAATATCACTTTGCCAGCTTCAGAACTCGAACAAGGGTATGAACAAGTTCGAATTCTGTGAAATACAAGGTATTGTGGAATTCTCAAAATTTATCCCCACTTATTTCACCACGCAAGTTGTATTCCAAAGCCGTAACATTGCGTTGATCCCTTCGCCGACTTTCACTTGGATCTGACGCAACTCAACACCGAGTCCTTGTTCTTGTAAGACTTGAATTACTGAACCAAGATATTGAGCGGGTCGCCCTGCCTCGTCTACCAATGGTAACACACGGACCTCGATTCCCACCCTAGCCAATTCTGTTAACACTTCTTGATGGAATTTTTCTGCTTCAATATTATCAACATTAAACAAAACATTCGGACACAAAACTAAATCAAAACTATGATCAGCATAGGACAAACGTGGTAAGGTTTTTGGATCAACGAATTCAACGTGAGAAAGCTTTAACTGCGGCTCTTTTTTTGCACAAATCAAGATATGAAGGTTACACTCTTGAGGTTTGAGATCAAACATTTGGGCATAATCAGTTTTATCCATTTACTCATTCCTCCGTGTTAGCTCTGCCTAAAATCCGGTAAGGGTATAACATTGTACAAAAATTAAACAATATCCCTAACCCTCAGAATATCAAGGCTCATTAATAATTTCCACCAGGTTATCCACAATTCTATCCAAACTTTTAGTGGATAACTTAAGATTTCTCTACACCTGAACGGCGAGTTTGAAAAAAATTTTGCAGTAAAGTTCCGCAAGGATCCGCCAATACCCCCCCCTCTATAGAGATGCGATGATTCAAGTGATTACACTGCATTAAGTTTAAAATATCTTTTCTTACATTTATCTTAATTTTAGAATCAAAAGCACCAAAAACTAACCGTTTTACTCGCGCATGGATTATAGCGCCTATACACATCATACAGGGTTCAAGGGTTACATACAGTGTGGTATTAATTAAGCGGTAATTTTGTAAATGTAATGCACCTTGCCGCAAGGCTAAAATTTCTGCGTGCGCAGTTGGATCATAAGATTGAATGGGTTGATTCCAACCTTCCGCTATCATGATATTCTCTAAAACCAATACCGCACCCACTGGCACTTCGCCTAAATTTTCAGCTTGCCTGGCTAATTTCAAAGCATGATTCAGACAATATTCATCTGCATTGGACATTTGTGATAAAGAAGCCAAAGAACCAACTCCCTAAAATTAAAGTGCGAAGGATATATCTATCTAAATGTGGTATACAATATTGCCTAACAATTAGGTAAAATACCCTGATATTACCTATTAATCAAACTCTCATCTTAATACTATGTCAAGAATAGTTCTAACAGTTTCTGAGCTAAATCAAACAGCTCAACGGTTATTAGAAGAATACTTTCCCTCTGTCTGGATAGAAGGTGAAATATCTAACTTAACAAAACCGACTTCAGGCCACTTGTATTTCTCCTTAAAAGATGCAAAAGCTCAGATCAGTTGTGCTATGTTTCGTTTTAAATCTCAAACACTTAAGTTTGCGCCTCGAAATGGGCTTCTCGTGCAACTACAAGCCAAGGTCAGTCTTTACACGGATCGGGGTCAATACCAACTTATTGTTGAGCAAATGGAAATATCTGGAGATGGACTTCTAAAAAAAGCTTATGAAGAATTACGAAGGCAATTAGAGGCTGAGGGACTTTTCCTAGAAAAATGGAAAAAACCCATTCCTTTATTGCCAAAACAGATCGGCGTTATTACCTCTTCTACAGGTGCTGCGATTCATGACATTTTAAGTGTTTTAAAACGACGCTTCCCTAGTATTCCTGTTATTATTTATCCTTCTTTGGTTCAAGGGGCAGAAGCAGCACCTTCCATTATTCAAGCATTACATCTTGCCAACCAACACCAAAAGGTGGAGGTTTTAATCCTCGCACGAGGAGGTGGTAGCTTAGAAGATCTCTGGCCATTCAACGAAGAAAGCGTTGCAAGGGCCATTTTTAAAAGCCAAATCCCAATTATTACTGGCATTGGACACGAAATCGATTTTACAATTGCAGACTTTGTTGCTGATCGCCGAGCCCCAACACCTTCTGCCGCTGCAGAATTAGTAACGCCTCATCAAAGTACTTTATTGCAACAATTTTCATTATTTGAAACCCGCTTGATAAATGAAATAACTAAATATTATCAACATCAAGCACAGCGCATCGATTGGCTACTAAAGCGTATTCAACATCCCGGACAACAAATTCAAAATCAATTACAAAGAATGACACTATTAAAATCACAATTAAAATCCACCATTTGGCAATTATTAAGAGAAAAAGAACACTCTTTTAAAAATACAATGCGAGCTCTAGAAACGGTAAGCCCTCTTGCCACACTAAACCGAGGTTATGCGATTATAACGAAGCTTAATAGTAATCAGATTGTCCGCTCTGTCCAAGAAATAACAAAAGGTTGCCCATTAACAATAAGATTCCAAGATGGCACTGTAAACGCTTTTGCAGATGATGCTGAAAAACGCTAAGTATAGTCTTGGCAATCGGATTTTAGGCTAGGCTAGGACAACGTGAAGAACAAGTAAAAAGGCCTTAGGGGAGGGATATGGACAAAAAAACCGACCCTCATAAAGGGCCGGTTTTAAAATTTCTTATTATTTACTTAAAACGGATCTGACAACGCACACCAATAATATCTAGATCACGTTTTGGTCTATCTAAAGCAGGATGAATTGAAGCACGGATATAATTGGCGGATAAACGAACCTGTTGGTTAATAAACCAATTCAACCCTACAGTTACATTGTGCTCTGATCCCCCACGTACATCCTTATCATTGAGGGTAATATAATCATAGCGAGCTGCGAGTTCGACGGCACCATAGGTACCATTGGGCTTCACACTACCAAAATTACCATCACGAACATCA
>CADEGZ010000142.1 GCA_902827015.1 uncultured Pseudomonadota bacterium | reverse complement strand
CATTGTATTAGGTGCTGAAGGAACTGGGATCCGCCGGCTTACAGAAGAACATTGTGATGTTCTAATGCGCATACCGATGCTTGGAATTTTAGAAAGCTTAAATGTTTCCGTAGCGACAGGTGTGTGTTTGTTTGAAGCCATACGCCAACGTACGCCTATATCTACAAACATCCCCTAACTCCAAGGCGAATGACCTTTACACTTAAATTAATTCGCTGTTAAAATACGCTTTACCTTAGAACCAAGGGAATAAGGAATTTTAAAATGTTGCATGGTAAGGGTGGTAAAGAGAGTGGAGTGCGTACTGCAAAAAACGATAGTCTTGCCTCAAACTCAGGAGTGGTCGTTGACGGATTGGCTGTGGGAAGAAGCCAAGCACTTGCTCCACCGACGGACGGAGACTTCTATCGAAAATTAGTGGATGAACAGGAGGTCACTGTTGTTCGCTTTTGTAGTGATCCTGAAACAGTTGCGCGTCTTTTCCGTATAAATCCAGCTCTCTTTTCTCTGCTTTTTGGGATCGGAACACATGCCTTTTTAGATCAATTTCTTAAACTGTGGCCGCAAATGAGAATACAAGCGCTACCTTACTTGAGCGTTCCAGCAATAGGGATGGGGATGTTTGGTTGGGGAATTGGTGCACACTCTGTTATATATCCTCAAGATGATATTCAATCAAGCCGTTTCAAAAGAACGTCTGTGGCAATGTTAGAAGGTACCGCGGCGGTTTTTCCAGGGATACTTGGGGAAGAAATTGAAGTTTATTGTAGTGATCCTATGCATAATTGTCAGGACGTTTCTGATGCCGTATTTTGGGGAAATTTTTTTCCTTCCCCAGCTGTTTTAAGTGTGGCATTTATTGCTTGGAATATGATCTCGCCTACTCAAAAAATTACTTGGGCTTCACAGAGTAAAGTAAAGAAGGTATTGGTGATTTCTTTGGACAGTGTGGCTTCACTATTGCTTTATAGTCGTATTGTCCAGGCATTACTAATGAATATTTCTACTATTCCACAACCACTTATTTATGAATACGCTGCTATTCCAGCAGCACTAATCGCTTTGGGGGGACAGACCTTAAAACCCCAACACAGACAAAAGCTATACACTAGTATTATATATGCCATGGGTGCGAATTTAGTGGCGTACCTAGTACAATTTTTAATGCAAGAGTTTTCTAGAAAACCTTCTGAGCAAGAGCAAGAACCTTATTCATGGTCAGCCATTTTAAAATTAATTGCTTTTCCGCTACTTTTTCTAACGGGTTTTGCTTTTACAGTGATGCGTTCCAGACAGTATGTTACTGAGCGACAAAGTAAGGAGAGATTTGTTCGAGTTGGAAGTCCCAGATCTCTATTACAGCAGCAATTAGATGAAGCGTTAGAACGTCAGGAAGTAAGAGAGCAATTGGTTACAAAAATGCTTCAGGATCCAAGAATCAAACAAGAAATGATGAGTGATCGGATAATCGTGAGCATATTAATGCGAGATCCAGAAGTGGTACAAAGATTGATGGCACAGGCAGGATTTGTAGATGTTGATCTTCAAGGATCAGAGACAGTCAGTCGCGTTCGTACTGCCAGTGTTAGTATGCATTTGGTGGATGGAGGGGAAGAAAAAGGAAGGAATTTAAGTGTAAGCTTATCTGACAGTCATCGGGTCGAATCAAGCGATGTGAGAAGAAATTCTGGGTCTTCTATCCCTCCTCCTATTTTAACTGCCTATCAACAACATTTAACAAGCACCCAGCCGTCTCGCATTTCTGAGACGGTAGTGCCTGACGATTATCATCAGTCTTCTCAAAATTCAGAAACACAAGTTTTACTTGCACCAGATAAACCAGCAAAAAAGAAGTCTATATGTGTTTTAATGTAAAAAATCACTCATGTTGCAACAGTGCCTAAAGCTTAGAAGGGTACAACCTTTTAATAAGAAATTACATATTTGAATAATGAGGTCCTCCTCCACCTTCTGGAGGAGTCCAATTTATGTTTTGTGTTGGATCTTTAATATCACAGACCTTACAATGGATACAATTTTGTGCGTTGATGCGTAAATGAGAAATGAGTGTCTCTTTGTCTTGTATAATTTCATATACTGCTGCTGGGCAATAACGTTGTTCTGGCGCGTCATAAAACGCCAAATTGATATTAATAGGAACCTCTTTATTGATGAGCTTTAAATGGATCGGTTGAGAAGCTTCGTGATAGGTATTAGACAATTGTATTGAAGTTAGCTTATCAAAGCTAATTACCCCATCGGGCTTTGGATATGCAATGGGTTTAGAAAAAGCGGCTTTTTTAAACGATAAATGATCAGGCTGATGATGAAATGTCCAAGGAGCGCGCCCGTGCAACAGATAAGTATCTAAGGCTGCGTACAACATGCCTTTCCATAATCCTTTTTTAAAAGCAGGTCGAATATTGCGCGCTTTTTTTAATTCTTCCCAGATCCAGGATTGGCGAATGGCTTTTTCATAATTCGTAAGTTGAGATCCTCGTTTGTTAGTAAAGCCATCAAATAGCGTTTCTGCTGCAAGCATGCCTGATTTCATGGCTGTATGATTGCCTTTTATTTTAGCGACATTCAGGAAACCAGCAGCACAGCCAATCAAAAGACCGCCTGGGAAGCTTAATTTAGGGATAGATTGTAAGCCACCTTCATTTAATGCGCGCGCACCGAAGGCTATACATCTTCCGCCTTCTAATAAAGGTTGTATCGTTGGGTGATGTTTAAAGCGTTGGAATTCTTGATAGGGATCAAGGTAAGGATTCTTATAATCTAAACCAATTACTAAGCCGATGGCAATTTGGTTATCGGCAAAGTGGTAAATAAAAGATCCTCCATAAGTATTATTATCCAAAGGCCACCCAATGGTATGGGTGACGGTTCCTTTTCGATGTTTGTGCAGAGGGACTTCCCAGATTTCTTTTAGGCCGATACCATAAGTTTGTGGATCGCAGTCTTTTTGTAATTCAAAGCGGTTAGATAATGTTTTAGTGAGCGAGCCCCGACAACCTTCTGCAAAAAGTGTGTAGCGGGCTCGAAGTTCAATACCCGCTTGATAAGACGGTTTTCGAGCACCTTGTTTATCGAGCCCTACTTCTCCTGTTGCAATGCCGATAACAGTATCTTGTTTATCGTAAAGCACTTCTGCAGCTGCCTGTCCTGTGAATATTTCAACACCCAGATTTTCTGCGTATTTGGCAAGCCAGCGTGTTAATGAGCCCAGGCTAATAATATAATTTCCTTGGTTTTGCATGGAAGGGGGTATTGGTAACGCAAAGCTTTTATTTTTGGTTAATAATAAAAATTCGTCTTGTAGTGCGGGTGTATTAAGGGGTGCGCCTAGGGTTTGCCAGTCTGGAATGAGTTCGTTTAAAGCACGAGGCTCTAAGACGGCCCCTGATAAGGTGTGTGCTCCGATTTCGGAGGCTTTTTCTATGACGCAGATCCGTAAACGTTTTTGATGTTGGATACCTAATTGAGAAAGGCGTATAGCGGCGGACAATCCTGCGGGTCCTGCTCCTACAATAACAACATCGTATTCCATAAATTCTCGTGCCATATTTACTAAGGATATCCATGATTAAGTAGATATCAAAGATTGATGAGTCGGAGCAATCAGAAATTGTATAGTAGATTGTAGTATGTCAATTTATATCTTTTGCAAGTGTGAAGGGTATAAAAGGAGTTCAAATGAAATGCTTAGTCCCCATTAAAAGAGTGATCGACTTTAACGTGAAAGTTCATGTTAAAGCGGATGGCAGTGGTATCGATACTGAAAATGTGAAAATGAGTGTCAATCCTTTTGATGAAATCGCTCTAGAAGAAGCCGTTCGTTTAAAAGAGAAAGGGATTGCTTCAGAAGTGGTTGCAGTTTCAGTGGGGTCTAATATGGTTTCTGAAACACTTAGAGTTGCACTAGCCAGGGGTGCTGATCGTGCAATATTAGTTGAACATGTAAGAGAATTAGAATCTATTAATATTGCTAAAATCCTGAAAGCAATTGTACAAAAAGAAATGCCTGTGTTGGTTATTATGGGAAAACAAGCAATTGATGACGATTGCAACCAAACAGGACAAATGTTGGCAGCGTTATTAGGGTGGGCGCAGGGAACTTATATTTCCAAGTTAACCGTGCACAGTAAAGATAAAAAGGTGGAGATAGAAAGAGAAGTTGATAATGGCTTAGAAGTTTTAACTTTGGCTTTACCTGCTGTAATTACGGTTGATCTTCGTTTAAATGAACCTCGTTATATTTCATTACCCAATATTGTGCGTGCTAAGAATAAGCCATTGAACATCGTTACTGTGCAGCAACTGGGATTAGAATTAAAAGAGCATACTAAACTTTTAAAAGTTGAACCGCCTGTAATGCGTCGCGATTGTATCAAGATTAAAAGCGTTAAAGAATTGGTAGATAAACTTATTGATGATAAGATCATTTGAAGGATTTAAGATGATATCTAAAGGGATCCTTGTACTTGCAGAACACGATAATCACCAGTTAAAAAGGGCCACGGCAAATGTTGTGAGTGCGGCTTCACAGTTGCCTGGCGAAGTTGTGGTGTTGGTTGTTGGAATGGAGTGTGAAGCTGTCGTAGAAGCGGTTAGCCATTTGTCGCAAGTAAAGCGAGTTTTGGTTTGTGAAGCACCTTCTTATGCAGAGGGGCTTGCTGAAAATATTGCAGTACTGGTAGCGGAATTTGGAAAAGCATTTTCTTATGTTTTAGCGCCTGCCACCACTTATGGTAAGAATATTTTACCGAGGGTCGCTGCCCTATTAGACGTTGCTCAAATTTCAGAAATCACCCGTATTATTGCAGAAGATACTTTTGTTAGGCCTATTTATGCTGGAAATGCCTTAGCAACCATACAATCTTTAGACCCTATTAAGGTAATGACAGTGCGTCCCGCGGCTTTTAAAGCGGCACCTATGGTATCGTCGTCCGCGGCACCTATTCAAAAGCTTTTTTTTGCGGCGGATCTTAAACTTTCTCATTTTGTAACCAGAAAAAGCAGTATTGCTAAAGGTCCTGAGCTTAGCTCCGCGCATGTGGTGGTCGCGGGAGGGCGTGGATTACAAAAAGGTGAAAATTTTGGACTATTGGAAGATATTGCACAAAAGCTTGGGGGAGCACTAGGTGCAACTCGTGCTGCGGTGGATGCGGGTTTTGTACCTAATGACTATCAAATAGGGCAAACGGGTAAAATAGTTGCGCCTGATCTCTATATTGCTATTGGTATTTCGGGTGCTATCCAACACTTGGCGGGGATGAAAGATAGTAAAGTTATCGTGGCTATTAATAAAGATCCGGATGCACCTATCTTTCAAGTCGCTAATTATGGGATGGTAGGGGATTTATTTCAAATTTTACCTGAATTAAGTCAGGAATTGGCTATCCGAATAGATAAAACTTAAGATACAATAGGCTTTCTTTGGGGTTTAAGGAGGCAAAAATGTATAGTCGTAATATGAAAATTGCCGAGTTTGATCCTGAAGTGTGGGCAGCCATTGTGGGAGAACAGCAACGGGAAGAAGATCATATAGAGTTGATCGCGTCAGAAAATTACGTAAGCCCCCG
>CADEGZ010000141.1 GCA_902827015.1 uncultured Pseudomonadota bacterium | reverse complement strand
TACGTTCTCTGGCAATTACTGCCTCATATATTCTTCCCGTTGTAAAATTATTATTATGAGACATCGTAGTACGCACAAAACGTTCATAGTGCCCAAGATCCAGATCTGTCTCTGCGCCATCTTCTGTTACAAACACTTCCCCGTGTTGGAAGGGGCTCATGGTACCGGGATCAACATTAATATAGGGATCAAACTTTAACAAGGTAACCCTCAGGCCTCTTGACTCTAAAATAGCCGCTAAAGAAGCTGCTGCAATTCCTTTTCCAAGAGAAGAAACAACACCGCCCGTCACAAATATATATCGAGTCATGACCGCCGCCCTTAATAATAATAAAAGTAAGCTGGAGTGATGGATACGGGACTAAACTTTAACAGATTTAGACCTCAGGTACAAACACCACTAAATGTTAAAAAACTAACTTTAAAGTCCCATAACATAAAGTTCATCCTTCTTCCGACTGATCTCATAGCAACTGATTTTTAATTTAGGCTTCCTACCCGCCTTTGCTTTTAACACTTCACGATCAATGCGCTCCATGTGATCACGACTGGGTAATGCAAACCCTAAATGCTGTAACCAATAACGAATAACCGCCCGACGCCTAACAACATCTAATTCCAACAAACCAGAAACCGACAGTGTATCTGAAATTTTTCCCTTTACAGTTTCTAAATCACTTTGTGCTAAGACTTGAACAGCAGTTGCTGTTTCTAAACACAATGCACCGCCTCGCGTTATGGAACGCACCACTCTAGGCCATCTTGCTACCAAAAGCGGCATAATTTCAGATCGAAGGAAATTTCGATCAAAACGTATATTGGTATTACTATCATCTTCGATCCATTGCAAACTTCTGTCTCTTGCATAATTTAAAATGGTTTCTTTCGAGACTTTCAGCAAAGGCCTAATTAACTCACTATTTCCCAACACATTTTTTTCAGGGATCCCTCCTAATCCTAAGGGCCCACTCCCTCTAAATAAACGCAATAAAATAGTCTCGGCTTGATCCGCTTCGTGATGCGCCAATAATAAACACTCCCCTTCTTTTAAAAAGCTCTCAAATGCAGAAAACCGGGCCTCTCGCGCAACTTCTTCCGGGCTTCTGCCCTCTACCACATTACCATTTACCCATAACACAGTTAACGAAACTTTAAGAAAAGAACAGATCTGCTCACAATGCTGCACCCACAGATCGGCATGCTCGCTAATGCCATGGTGCACATGTAAAGCAGAGATCTGATAATTTGGAGATTTTGCAAAGGCTCGAACCACTAAATCGAGCAACACATGAGAATCCATACCACCACTGTACCCAACCCACAATTTTTTAGCTTCTGTTAGGGTTTGGATCACTTCTACGATTTTTTCAGGGGTCAGGAGATCCCCATTGCCATCCATCTCTGATACCGCTTTTTAACCAATTTTTCAGTAGAAAGGTTTTTAAAAGAACTTAAACTTTTTATGAGTGCGCTTTTTAAAATATTTGCCATTTCGTCCAGATGTCGATGTGCGCCGCCTAATGGCTCTGGGATCATTTCATCAATCAAACCCAATTTTAAAAGCCGGTTGGCGGTGATCCCCATTACTTCTGCGGCTTCTTCAGCTTTGGCAGCACTTTTCCACAGGATTGTGGCACAGCCTTCTGGTGAAATAGTCGCATAATAAGCATATTGCAACATCAACGTCTTGTCGCCAACGCCAATACCCAAAGCACCTCCTGAACACCCTTCTCCAATCACTACACAAATCACAGGAATTTTAAGCTGAGAAAACTCGAAAAGATTACGCGCAATTGCTTCACTCTGGCCTCGAGCTTCTGCGCCCACACCTGGATAAGCGCCAGGCGTATCAATAAAAGTAATGATCGGAATATGAAATTTTTCAGCCAATTTAGCCATACGTAATGCTTTACGATACCCCTCAGGGTGCATCATGCCAAAATTACGCACAACTTTTTCTTTAGTATCACGGCCTTTTTGCTGCCCGATAATCATGACAGGTTCATTTTCCAGACGTGCTAACCCTGTTACCAAAGACTTATCGTCTGCAAATGCTCGATCTCCATGCAGTTCATCAAAATCAGTAAAAATGCGGGAAATGTAATCCAGTGTGTAAGGTCGTTGTGGGTGTCTTGCCAATTGCACAATTTGCCAAGAGGTTAAGGAACGAAAAATTGATTCAGTTAGCTCTCTACTTTTGCCTTCTAATCTAATAATTTCTTCTTGAATGTTAATAACACTGTCACTGCCTACCAGACGCAATTCTTCAATTTTAGCTTCTAGCTCTGCAATAGGGCGTTCAAATTCTAAATAATTTAAGCTCAAACTCATTCAATGCACTCAACTTTTTGGTAAGGCTAAGACCCCTTCCAGGGTACTCAAAAACACTCGATTTGACAAATCTCACAACAGTATAAGTTATTTAATCAATTAAAAATATCCTCTATTGCAAATGGATCAAATCTGAATATTCTACCAGTATACTTGTTTATTTCTGCCCTTATACTAGGAGAAATTGCAAACTACAAACTAAAGAGTCCAATTAATAAATGAATGACATTCATTGGGTAATACCTTTTCGTCATGAATATTTAACTTTATTTTTTAAAGCGTTTCCAATCTTTGCCAGTGAGAATTTCTATCTCATCTTTATCTCCATTGGATACTGGTGTTGGAAAAAAGTATTTTTTAGAGATTTGGCAATCTTGGTCTGTCTTTCAACACTGATCAACTGTTTTTTAAAATCACTCTTTCACATGCCTCGCCCTGCTATAGAGCAACTTATTCAGGTGATTGATCCTTTTGGATTCCCAAGTGGAGACATTCAAGTTGTTACCACCATCTGGCTTAGCATATCTTGGTACTTCAAAAACCGTTTGCTGACACTATTTAGCATAATACTCATTTTACTGGTAGGAGCTTCTAGGATTTATCTGGGAGTACACACACCTTTAGATGTTTTGGCAGGGTTTTCAATTGGCTTTTTGATATATCAGTTTTATATTTATATTCGACAAAACGCCATTTCCATTCCTTTAAATCTTCGCTTTTTTCTTCTATTTTTTGGTATTTCTTGCCTCTACTTCATCGTTATTCACCACGACTTAAATAAAATGAACATCGCAGCTCCCGGTATGCTATTAGGCATACTTTTAGCCATAAAATTTGAACAACATCACTCCCCAATTTCACCGCCACCTAACCTACTTTCACGATTTTTTCTGGCATTATTTGGTCTTGGCAGTGTTTGGTTATTACGTTGGGGATTAAGTTTTTCATATAAATTCGAACCTCAATCTCTATATCTATTTATCAGTTATTCTTTATTAGGATTTTATTTAATCGATACTGTACCTTGGGTAGGTACTTATTTAAAGAGATCAGACAAAAACTAAACTTATTGTATTATCGTATTTTCTTACCTTTACCAACTGGTGCCGGACGTGATTGTTGTTCTTGCGCACGCGCTCTCTCATATTCTGCAATACCCTGGTAAACAACTTCTTTACCCCCTGTCTTGAGTGTAATTGTCGTTATGTTAATGTTATTCTTTTTTGCATGCGCTACGTACTCTGCAATTTTTTGTGGATCAGTACCTGATATTTTAAAACCAGTGGGGTGTGTTTTAGTCAATTCTTTAGCGGCCTGGCATGCCCGATTAGCAGGTCCTACTATACCTAAATTTCCAGCTCTAGTAGCAAAAGCCTGACAGCCTGAATACTTGGGTAAAACTTTCTGCTTAAAAGATTCAACATCAGGACCTGCAATTCTTTGTTCTGTTACCACAGCATTTCTGCTAGCCAATTGTCTATCTACCCTATCCAAATTCTGTGCTGCTGTAAATTGTCGTGACGGTTGCGTGGAATTACTCACCCCTTTTTTTTGTTGTTCAAGCCCTTGTGAAACACTCCTCATCTGAGCAACCTGTGGGGAGGCAACAACAGGTTGTTGCACTACTGGGTTTTGCGTCGATCTTGGGCTACTGTTCACTACAGGAGGAATATTTTGTTCTTGGGTCTTTTTTACTTTTTGGTATGGATTTTTATCTTTATTTCCAAAAACTTCTTCATCTCTAAAACCTTCTCTTATTATTGCTTCGGGAGCTTTAGTAACACCTTCAAAACCATAACGTGCGCCTAAATATGCACCACGCAACGCTCCATATGCAAGACAAGCAGCGGGTAAAATTCCAGTGACGGTACCTACAAATGCAAGACCTAGCCCCATGCCCATATCTTGACTAGCAGATTGTAAGGCCGCCCCCCAGGCATAAACAAATGCCTTAGCCCCTCCAACGACAGCTCCTACCACTGCCGCAACGGGTGTGCTAATACACCTTTCAAAAAACCCTTTAATGGACATAATCTACCTTTATTAAAGACTTATAATAAAGTTAGATACAAAAAATGTAGAAAATTCTCTTAAATGCAAATTTAATATGGTGTATGTGCTTCGATCGAACGACAAGATTTCTCTTTATTAAAGGAGGAAAGCTAATAATTCACATCAATACTTTCCACACCTTCCATAACTTTTAGATCTTCCAACAATGCTTCTTTGGGATTAACACGCCAATGCTCGCCCAAACGTAAGACAACAGCAGCACCTAATTGCTGGTAAACCAATTGTACAGGACAACCAATTTCATCTTGATATGGTTTAAAAGCAGCCATCAATTTACCAGAAAAACTGTCAATTAATTCATCTGAACAGAGCTTAATCTTTAAAAGGCGAGCCGTTTTCATCCTTGCTTTTTCTAAACTCATGATTTCCATACAACGCACCCGTAAGCCCCCTGAAAAATCGTCTGCACCTACTTCGCCTTCTATAACAACCAAATTATCTTTCACCAATAATTCTTTATTTTCACGATATTGATCAGCAAAAATTGCAATTTCTTGCCTACCTGTTCCATCATCAATCGTTATAAAAGCCATTTTATCCCCTTTACGGGTTAATAAGGTTCTAACCATTACAATTAACCCAGCAATAATTTGACGTCGATTTTTTTCTATTTTTAAATCTCGTATAGTACTGGTTCTTAATTGACGCAATTCGTTCTCATATTGTTCTAAAGGATGTCCAGTCAAATAAAGGCCCAGCGTTTCTTTTTCTCCTTGTAGGCGAACTCTAGCTGTCCAGGGTTTCACAAGAACTTCCCTAGGCTTCATTAAAACGTCATCGGCAGATAATGAAACACCAAATAGATCATCTTGCCCTTGTGCATAATTTTTAACCAACTGCTCGCTAGCTTTGATTGCTTCTTCTAGAGTTTCCATTAAAAACGCACGCTCCATCCCAAAATTGTCACAAGCACCTGAACGAATTAATGCTTCAAATACGCGACGGCTAACTTTACGCGCATCAACACGTGCACAAAAATCAAATAAATCTTGGAAAGGTTTTTCCTTTCTCGCTTCTATGATATTAACAATGGCTGCCTCACCAACACCTTTGATGGCACCTAGCCCATATAAAATATGCATTTTCTCATCCACTGAAAATTTATACTGACTACGATTGACATCGGGGGACACTATTGTGATCCCCAATTGACGACATTCTTCAACAAAGATGACCACTTTATCTGTATGCGCCATATCCGAAGATAAAACCGCAGCCATAAAAGCTTCCTTGTAATGCGCTTTAAGCCA
>CADEGZ010000140.1 GCA_902827015.1 uncultured Pseudomonadota bacterium | reverse complement strand
ATTGCTTTTATTTTTAAAAGTTGTTTAATTTCTGCATTAGCATCACGACGAATATTTCTAACAGCTACTCGCGCTTCTTCTGCCTCACTCTTAACGTGACGCACCAATTCTTTCCGACGTTCTTCTGTTAAAGGTGGGAGGGGCACACGAATTACGGTTCCTGCAGTCGCAGGATTTAACCCCAAATCAGCAGAACGAATAGCCTTATCAATTGCCTGTACCATAGATTTATCCCAAGCTGTAATGGAAAGGGTGCGCGCGTCTTCTACTGTAATGTTTGCAACCTGATTTAAAGGGGTAACGTTACCATAATAAAGTACTGAAACTGATTCCAATAAACTTGGGTGTGCACGGCCTGTTCTTAACTTTGCCAAATTATGGCTTAGAGTCTCTAAACTCTTGTTCATGCGACTTTCTGCATCTTGTTGGATTTTCTTTAACATATTTTCTCACTATTCAACTAAAGTTCCTTCATCTTCTCCCAAAACAACTCGCAACAGCGTACCTGGTTTTTTCAAGCTAAATACCCGAATTTTCATGTGATGATCACGACATTGACAAAAAGCAGTTAAATCCATTACACCTAATTCTTTGGTTAAAGCCTCACGATAATTTAAAACTTTATAGCGCACCGCTGTTGGATCTTTTTCTGGATCATTTGAATAAATGCCATCTACATCGGTAGCTTTTAATAATATATCTGCTTCTACCTCAATTGCTCTAAGGCTTGCAGCAGAATCCGTTGTTACTAAAGGATTTCCAGTGCCCGCAGCAAATAAAACCACACGGCCCTTATTTAAATGGTGTATCGCTTTACGGCGATCGTAATAGTCAACCACACCGCTCATCGGAATAGCAGACATAATTCGAGTTGCAAAGCCTGCTCGCTCTAGAGCATCACGCATTGCCAAAGCGTTCATTACCGTAGCCAACATACCCATTTGATCGCCAGTAATCCGGCCTATGCCTGCTAACGATAATGCTTCTCCTCGAAAAAAATTTCCTCCCCCAATGACTAACCCTACTTGTACTTTAAGTTTTACAATTTCACCAATTTCTAATGCCATACGATCTAAAACAGCAGGATCAATGCCAAACGCTTTTTCCCCGAGCATTGCCTCGCCGCTTAACTTCAACATGATTCGGCCATAGATGGGTTGCATACTCTTTCCTTTCTGGAAAAAAACAAATAACTTATTGAAATGCTTTTTGGGTATAGGCTATGCCTAAAATCTAATTGCTTTGAGTATAATTACTCACCACGCACTTGAGCCATAACCTCTTCAACAAAGTTATCTTCTTTCTTTTCAACACCTTCTCCCACAGCAAATCGTGCAAAAGCTTGTATTTCTGCACCATTTTCTTTTAACAATACTTCTATTGTTTTTGAAGAATCCTTTACAAATACTTGACCTAAAAGCGTTATCTCTGTTGTAAACTTCTTAAGTTTTCCAGCAATAATTTTTTCCAGAACTTCTTTAGGCTTATTTTCTCTTTCCGATTCCGCAGTTAAAATTTCTTTTTCTTTTTGCAAACGTGCTTCAGGCACATCATTTGCAGCTAAATATTCAGGATTCATCGCTGCTACTTGCATTGCAAGATCACGCGCTAATTCAAGAGTCCCTTTCTTTAACACTACAAGTGCACCAATTCTAACTCCATTAACATCCCCATGAGCATAAGTACCAATAACGCCTTGCTGCACCTCATAAAAGGCCATTCTGCGCACCGTAATATTCTCTCCCAATTGAGCAACCAACTCTAAGCGTGCGGCATCGGTTTTTTCTTGTAATTCTTCACTTTTTTTAATGCTCTGTTGTAAAACCTTAGCGCCTACTTCTTTTGCAAAGTGTTTGAATTTCTCTTCTCTGGCTACAAAATCTGTTTCGCAGTTTACTTCTACTAATCCCGCACGCTTAGCATCATCTGAACAAACAACGACAATCGTTCCTTCTGCAGCAATACGCGACGATTTTTTTACGGCTTTTGCTTGCCCTGCTTTTCGCATAGCTTCAATCGCTTTATCAATGTCGCCTTCTGCATCCATTAAAGCCTTTTTACATTCCATCATGCCAGCGTTCGTACGATCGCGCAGCGTTTTAACCAATGCTGCTGTAACTGTTGTCATATCTTTTAGCCCCTACTGTTCTTCTGCTTCTTTACCCTTTATTCACTTGTGGGTACATCATTCGCATTATCAGAATCAGAATCTAATTCGATAAACTCTTCTTTGTATTTCGCAGGATTACCATGCCCAGACTGCTTTGCCTCTAAGATAGTTTCTGCTACTGCTTTAAGATACAAATCAATCGCACGCATAGCATCATCGTTACCTGGAATTGGGTAATCAACACCCTCAGGGTTATGATTGGTATCTACAATACCGATAACGGGAATACTTAAACGATTGGCCTCTTTAACCGCAATTTTTTCATTACCAACATCGACCACAAAGACCGCATCTGGCAACCCTCCCATTTCTTTAATGCCCCCTAGACTGCGCTCTAACTTTTCTAATTCACGCATTAGGCTTAATCCCTCTTTTTTGGTAAGGTGATTCAATGTACCATCCTGGCTCATCGCTTCTAGATCTCTTAATCGTCGAATAGATTGTTTAATTGTTTTGTAGTTAGTTAATTCGCCACCTAACCAACGATGATCAACATAAGGCATACCACACTTTTTGGCATGTTCTGCCACCAACTGCTTTGCAGAACGTTTGGTTCCCACAAACAAAACTTTTCCATTTCTAGAGGCAACTTTACTAACAAATTTGAGGGCTTCTCGGAACAAAGGTAAAGTTTTTTCTAAGTTAATAATATGAACCCCATTTTGCACGCAGTAAATATAGGGGATCATGCTAGGATCTCTAAAGCGAGTTAAATGACCAAAGTGAACTCCAGCCTCTAACATTTCACGCATGCTAAGAGCGTATGACATCTTAAACTCCTCATTCTTTGGGTTAGGCCTCCATACATCCCATGACCCAACTTGACACCTATAATAAAGGGACAAGCACCCTAGGTAATGTGACGATGTATGTGTGTAATAATCTTAAGTCTTACCTGCGAGGAAAGACCTAAGGGATTTGCGTATTTCGCCTAAGGTTTATACCATAGGACAAACTTGGCTTGCAATAAGGATGGTAAAGTTGCCCAAAATCCACATTAAATCTTCTGAAGAAATTGCAAAAATGCGCGTTGCTGGGCGCCTAGCCGCCGAAGTACTCGAGATGATAGAACCCTATGTTAAACCCGGGATAAGTACACTCGAATTGAATGACATTTGTCACAATTATATTGTTAATCACCAAAACGCCATTCCAGCCTGTTTAAACTATCGAGGGTTCCCTAAGTCCATTTGTACCTCCGTTAACCATGTTGTATGCCACGGTATTCCTAATGAACGTCAATTAAAAATAGGTGATGTCATTAATATTGATGTGACAGTGATAAAAGACGACTATCATGGAGATACAAGCAAAATGTTTTTGGTGGGAGAGTGCTCAATCATGGCCAGAAGGCTAACTCGTATTACTCAAGAATGCTTATATCTAGGTATTCAGGCAGTAAAACCTGGCACCAAACTCGGCGATATTGGTGCTATTATTCAAAAGCATGCTGAAGCGCATCACTATTCTGTCGTTCGTGAATATTGTGGTCATGGCATTGGTAGAGTATTTCACGAAGATGCGCTGCAAGTTTTACATTATGGTACCGCTGGAACTGGCATAGAGTTAGTAGCTGGCATGACATTTACAATTGAGCCTATGATTAATGCAGGCAAACGTTTTATTCGATTATTACCTGATGGCTGGACGGTAGTGACTAAAGACCACAGCTTATCGGCTCAATGGGAGCATACCGTACTTGTGACTGAAACAGGAGTAGAAATTCTAACAAAGAGAAAGGAAGAGCAACCATTTTTTTCTTGACTGTTCGTCAAAGGGGATCTACTTTTGGTCTACGATAGCAAAAAATAGCGGGGGGTGAAAACGTGACAGAGTCAGCACTATATGTTACATATCATGTGGCGCCACAACAAAAAGGAAGCCGTTTAAATACAGGTGGTAGCAATGCACAAGCGCTTTCTACAATTGGAAATACAGGTTCTGTAGAAGCTTTCTTAAGCGAACGCCATTCACGCTACGAAATCATAGAAGCTTTTATAGAAACACCCGAACATCGGCGCACTGCAAAGTGGCCACAATTACAAAGAGCTTTAGAGCTTTGCCAAACAAAAGGTGCCGCTTTATTAATTCTAGAGCTTGGAACATTAGCCAGCAACGAATCCTTTACTCAAGTATTACTTGCTTCACACGTTCCCTTTCATTGTGTTGATCAACCTTTCGTAAACCAAACAATTCTCGAAGCATTAAGCAAACATGCCGAAGTACAAAGAAAGTTACATGGAAAACTTATTCGTGAAGGGTTAAAAATGACTTCCGCAAAATCTGGTAATCCTAATGCAGCAGAAGTAATTAGCAAGGTTAACAAACCGAAAATCGATACCGCCATTGTATTCGCGTTTTTACTCCAACCTATTATTCAAGATTATCGCCGTAAGGGTTACTCTCAAAGACAAATGGTGAAAACCTTAAACGAAGAAGGCTTTACCGCTCCTGAGGGTGGTAAGTGGGTGTTAAGTCAATTACAAAAGGTTTTAGATCGAGTGCGTTTAAATGAAAGTGCAACCGAACTTAAATCTATGATAAACGAATGGAATCGCCAATCACTTACAGCACTACAAATCGCCGAGGCCTTAAACACAAAAGCCATCCCCTCTTTAAAACAACCCGGTTGGGATGAAGCACAAGTGAAAAAGCTGCAAGACCGTATTCAACAAATCGAAGATATTACGTCAATTAATGGGTTTGTACTTAACTTACTTCCACTATTGCACGAATACCGTCGTCACAATCTCACACCTACAGAGATCTTAGTGGAATTTCAACAAGCTGGAATGCCTATACGACAATCTCACGCTTTAGTAGCCTAAAAATTTATGAGTGAAGGATATAATTTTGGAACTTAACGAAAGGATAATGTTTATGCGATCTAGTTTAACTGAAAAAGATCTTTATGTATTACATGAATGCCTAAAGGAAGGGCTCCACACCTTTAAAGGAGAAAATGGAAACCTTGAGTTTGCTTTTGAATCGGCAGCCAAGCATATACCCGTTTATTTAAAAATTGTTAAAGGACACATTGAACAATTGGCCAAAGTACTTGAACTTGAAACCCATAATCACCGAAACTTAGAAAGTGCAGGCTTAGCAGAGCCGGTAATCCAACTCATGCAACTTTTTCGTGAACTTGACGAAGAAGACATCAACCTTCTTGAAGTGCTTGCTATTGAAGCAAAAAATTGGGTAATGGAAACAAATCTGGATAAAAAATCAGATAAAAAAATAGTTAATGTTGCCACTGAAGCATAAGTTAGCTTAATATTTAATTGAAATTTGAATGTCATTGTGGTTAAATTTTAGTCAGTTATACCCGCAAGTTGCAATAACGCATAAAATTCAAGTGCGAAGGGTATATAAAGAAAGGGATCTTAGAGCTGGGGTGAATGCAGATGACATTTTTAAACGACTTCTGGAAAAAATTTAAACCACCCATTATAAATAAGGATTGGACAGATACTTCATTAAC
>CADEGZ010000139.1 GCA_902827015.1 uncultured Pseudomonadota bacterium | reverse complement strand
TTCTGCTTCAACCGGTGTTGGAACACCTGCGGAACCGCCGCCTATTTTTATTAGAGTAACGGGGCGGGGAGATTTGCCGAAGAATTTCAAGATAGATTTAACGCAGTGCCGTATTGTTGCAAGCGGTTACGGTTGGATGCCCAATGAGCGGGTAGTGGCAAGAGCCGAGACTCTTTCCTGCACCGATAATAAAACCGGTAAAGTGATAGAGACGCAAATAGCCGGAGTAGTACACGGAACGGACAGTAAGAACGGAATAAAGGGGACGGTAGTATCGATGGCCGGCAAGCATTTAAAGAATGCGGCGCTGGGAGGAATGATCAGCGGTTTTGCCGGCACCGGTAAAAGCGATAAGGGATTCATGTTTAATCCCGGTCTTGGTGCAATTTCAAAGGATAAGACAGGTATAAAAGAGAAGATTACCGATTCGGTGAGCGGCGGCGCCGGTAATGCAGCAGAAAAAATGGTTGACTATCATATGAAGATGGCGGAAGCGGCGGCACCGGTAATTGAAGTTCCCGGAGCCGTGCCGGTAACGGTGTTTTTTGCCAAAGGGGTATATCTCGGTAGTGTTTCAGTAAAAGAGGAGATCAAGCATGAGAGGAAATAGCGGTTATGGATTTTTAGTAAATAAAACTATTAAGGCAAGCGGTAATTTTCTTCTATTTGCTGCTTTAGCGCTCGGATTAAGTGCCTGCGCCGTATACGAGAATAAATTTGATTGTCCCCCGGGGAAAGGAGCTAATTGTAGTTCGGTAGAGGAAATAGAGCAGATGGTAAATAACGGCGGGGTCTGGAAAGTAAACGGTAAGGTTAAAGCAGTAAAGCCAAAAAAACGTCTTAGGGAAAATTGCTCAGGCGGAAGCTGCGATGACTTTTACGAGTTTGATGACGGCATAAGAAGCGAAAGTAAACCGGGAAGCGAGACCAGCAATATTAACTATACGGTCAGGAAATCGTCATGATAGAGCAATTATCCGGAGTAAAAGAGAAATTTCTGCGGTTTGCCGGTTTTGAAACCAATAGGGAGCTTGGCATCTCCATGCCCGACATGAGCCGTCTTGTATTAGACCGCCTCGGTAACCCGGGCGACTGGGGTGATCTGTTTTGTTATCGCAGTTTTGATCCTACTCGTGGCATTTTTCGGAATAAGGATGACGGCCTTGGTTTTGTTTTGGAAGCGCTGCCGCTTGTCGGCATTGATGAGAAGGTAATTAAAAATCTGCAGCACTTTTTTGATAAGGAAATGCCGGAGAAGAGTTTCCTGCAGTTTACTTTAATAGCAAGTCACAAGGTCGGTCATATTTTAAATCTGTGGCGGAAGATGAGAATAGTAGATGATCCGTTTTTAAACAGGATCACGCAGGATAGATTAAAATACATGAAAACTCTTGCTGAAGATTATGGAAATTCCGGTTTAAAAATTGCCCGTAATTACAGGATTATCATCAGTTTCAATTCAATGCAAATAAGCGCAGAGCAGATTGTCAATTTTAAACGACAGTTATGCAAGAAACTTGAATTGCTCAGTCTTGAACCTTTAAGCGTACCTGCGCAGGGGTTAATGGATTTAGCCGATGAAATGATGACGCAGGAAAATGACATAAACCAGAGGAGTAATAAATTAAATCCGTTAATGCCGTTAAATGAGCAGATTTTAAAGCCCGGAAAAGACCTTGAGGTCAGGGAGCAGGAAATCAGAGCCGGAAAAGCCATAACAAGAACTTACGGCGTGGCGGAATACCCTGAGTATTGGTCACTGGTTGATATGATCCGGTTACTGGGTGATAAGGGTGATAAAGGTTCTCCCAGAGCCATACCGGCACGTTTCATCATTAATTTTACGGTGGCAAGCGATATGCCAAAGGGTAGTAGTGAGCGGTTAATAGCACGAGGTGAGCAGGTAAGGAAATCAGCAGAGCAGTTTCTGGCAAGATTTGACGGGAATCTAAAACGGGAAGCAGCGGAGTGGGCAGAGGTAATTGACGATTTAAAAGAAGGAAGAAGGGTTTTAAGTTTTAATTTTACGGTCAGTATTACGGCGCCTGCTGCTGTTATAGAAGATGCAGAAGCAGCTTTGATATCGCTTTATAACATGAACGGCTGGGAGCTCATGCGAATGGATAAGTTTCATCTCCCCCTGCAGCTAGCACTTATGCCGATGCAGGCAAGTTATTACTGGCAGGCTCTCCGGTTCATAAAGCAGAGAATGATATCATTAAGTAAAAAGCTGGTGGCGAAGTTGCCGTTCCACGGGGAATGGCAGGGTAATCCGGTATCCGGAGTTTTACTTCAGGCCCCGCAAGGACAGTTATTTAACTGGAATCCTTTTTACAAGATTGCCGGCGGCAATTATAACGTACAGATCTATGGGCCCTCAGGAGTAGGTAAGTCGGTACTAGTTCAGGAAATGGCAACAACGATGCTCTCGCATAATGTGCGGATGTTCATTCTGGATATCGGCAAAAGCTATGAGAATATCTGCAAACTGCTTGGGGGCGAATTTATTCGGTTCGGTAGCGGTAGCGAGATTTCATTAAACCCTTTAAGCGGTCTTGTAGATGAAAGCGGCAAGCTAAAAGAGGCTATACTTGAGGATGGAAGTCCCGTGCCGATAAAAACCATCAGGGCGGGAGAGAAGGAGTATCATGTCTCACTGGATGGGGTCATGTATGCCAAGAATATTATTACCAGCATGTGCGGTGCCGGTAATAACCCGCATAAGGAAGCATTAATAGAGGATGCTATTTATCGCGGGGTAGAACAATGCGGCTCTGATCTTACTATCAGTAAAATCGCCGATGTTCTTAAAAACGGTAACGCAATAGAAAGGGAGCTTGGTGAGACATTGTTACCTTTTACCGATCGGGGCATGCACGGCAAATATTTTGAAAATGCCGCCAATATAACTTTCAAGGAAAAGATAACGGTTTTTGAACTGGAAGAAGTAGCAAAGGACGAGACGTTATTATCGGTACTTATGCAAGTAGTAGCCATACAGATATTCATGCAGGTTTTATGTGGAGATAGGTCACAGAAATTCATGCTGGTAGTTGATGAGGCATGGCGAGCACTTGATCATAGTGAGAAGTTTTTAGCCGAGATGTCAAGAACGATCAGAAAATACGGCGGTTCTCTGGTTACCTGCGTGCAGAACGTAAGTGATTTATCGACAAGCGACCACAGGCGTACAATAGCACAAAACAGTGAGTGGACGGTGATGCTGGAGCAAAACAGCAAGGGTTTAAAGGCACTTGAGGGTTCTGCTTATGAATCATTGATACCTCTTATTGAAACGATACAGTTCGTTAAAGGGAGTCATTCTGAAATGATGCTTTATTCAAGCCGGGTACTGGTAATCGGCAAGTTATTGCTTGATCCGTATGCTCAGGCACTTTACTCAACCGATGATAATGATTTCAGGTATTTAAGGGAATTGGAATCAAGGGGCATTGGGCTTGATAAAGCTCTGGAGGAGCTGGTGCGGCATAAGCGGCAAAGTTAATAAAGGAATAGTTATTTGAGTGAAATTAGAGACGGATATCAAGAGGAATAATGGTGAATTTTAGAAGAAAAAACATATTACATTTTATCGTTTTTTTTATCGTCGGCTTGTTAATAGGTAGCATGCTTACTTTAAAATACGCCGATCATGCAGGGCGAGCGGAGGTAGTATATATTGCCCGGGAAGAGTTATTGAATCTGGAGAAGGAGCGTATAAGAGCAAGCGGAGAGAAAGATCTGTTTTTCGGGATGATAGGTAACGAGTTACAGAAACTTATTGAAGAGACGGTTATGGCTTATAAGAGCAGGCGAGTAAAAATCATCTACTCAAGTTATGGCGGAATATTCGGCCAGGATGTGCGCTCAATCTCAGGAGAGGTGCATGCAAAAATCATTCAAACTCTACAATCAAAAAGTAATAAGGGGGATAACCGGGCACCTGATTCAACACAAAATAAACAACAACAGAAAACATGAGACTAATATGAAGAACAAAACAGGACAGAAGCAACCGGGGTTTGAGTTTAACTGGAAAAGCAAATTGGCTATTTGGCTTGTTATAGTCTTTATAGCTATGGCTATAGGACAGCGGTCAAAAATATCGGAAAAGCGTTATCGAGATAATGTTGATGAGATCCTGCTTGAGAGGAATGAATTAGAAATACCTGATTTAAGGAGGAAGAAGCAAGGATAACATGAAAAAAGCGTATATGGCGATGGTGTTATATATTTCTACCTTTAGCAATACTGTTTTTGCTAAGGATTTTGGTAATCGGGGCGCAAATTATCCGGTAGCGGAAGAAAGTATCTTACTTAGCTTGCAGAGGAAATTTGCAGAACTTGATTTAAAAAAAGAAGAAGAGAGAATGCGCAGCATAGCAGAAGAGAGGGTTAGAAACCCTATTCCTGTTTCAGGGATTATGCCGGCAAAGGAAACAAGGGAGTTTTGGCACGATCCGACTTATATCCTTACCGAGGATGCGTTATTACCTTGCGGACGAGTGTTATACAAAGCAGGCACTAGAGTAAATCCTTTGGATTACATGGACTTAGATCGCAGGTTGTTCTTTATCGACGGAAGGGAAGAGAAACAGGTAGAGTGGTTAAAAGGTCAGTTATTACCGGGTAGTAGCAGCGGAGCGAAGAAAATAGAGGACAGGATTATTTTAGTGGGCGGAAGTCCACCGGAGGTACAGGATAAGTTAGGATTCGAAGTATATTTTGATCAGGGCGGGGAACTTACAACCAGATTCGGTATTAGGGGAAGTCCTGCGGTAGCCGAGCAGGCCGGAAAAAATCTGAAAATAGTTGAAGTAGCCGTTGATCCGGAAAAATAGAGTCGGTAACTGATAAAAATCATAACGAAATGAAAAGAGGGAGTATAAATCATGAGCGTAGTTAAAACTTTACAGGAGCGGATCGAGGAATTGGAAAAGCAGAGGAAAGAACTGGTTCAGTGGCGGAAGAATGAAATATTTGAGGTAATAAATGCCAATGGCGGCATTTGCCTGGACAATAGGTTACTTGCAGGTCTGGCGATTTATGCCTCCATGGAAGAGAACAGGAACGATGCTTTTCTTGAAAAGCTGAAAGAGATTGGTTCAAAGGCAACGTTTCCCAGTAGGAGGAAGAAACCGGATGCGAAACCTGGTAACCAGAACGGATAAAAAAATAAGGTATTTTGCAATGTTAAAAAAGAATGAATCCATTTTTGAGAGGAAGAGCGATGCCAGGAAAAAGATCATGTTAGGCGGTTTGCTGGTTAAGGCCGGTTTTGGTCATATGCACCCACAAGATGCAAGCGTACTATACGGAATGCTCCTTGATTGCAAAAGAGTATTGAAGGAGAAACCGGAATTGATGTCCAGGTGGAGGAAAATGGGGAAGGCGTTACTAGCAGGTAAAAATGATAAATTTATGAAAACGGAGCAGAAAGGGAATGAAACATAGACCGGAGATACCGGTCTATAAGCAGGGGAATCTTGGCGGATGCTTCCTGTTTATAGACCTAATCGACCTAAAAAAAAGGCAGATAGCGATTTTAATAATAGCTATTTTCATACCTGTTTCAGGAAATGCCAGTCTGACATGCAAAGGCCGGTTTGTCAATCCGATAACTGACGTTTGCTGGAGCTGTTTACTACCTATTTCAATCGGCACTCCCCCTACCGGTATAGAGATCGGCAAGGG
>CADEGZ010000138.1 GCA_902827015.1 uncultured Pseudomonadota bacterium | reverse complement strand
CCACCTAACCCATTTCCCAACTGCATCATTTCTGAAAACCCCATCGTAATTAATGCAGCCCGCCCATTCGCACCGAATCCTACTCCATCTGAAATACCAACCGCTACTGCCAAAACATTTTTAACCACTCCACCAAGTTGAACACCTACAACATCATCCGTTGTTTTCACACCAAAAGTATTCTGCCCAAAATAATGAGCCAATTCATTGGCAAATGTTAAATCTTTAGAAGCAATCATAACTGCTGTTGGTAATCCTAGAGCAACCTCTTTTGCAAAGCTCGGACCTGATAACACTGCATAACTTTGCTTTACTCCCAATTCTCGTTCTACCACTTGATGCAAGAAATATCCTGTATCGGGCTCTAACCCTTTGGTTGCCCAAATAATACGATGCTGTACCGTTAAAAGCGCTTTTAATTCCCGTAATGCTCCCGCAAACGCATGACTTGGCACAACCATAAGTACATCACGCACGTTTTCTAATGTTTTTTCCACCGTGTCACATATAACGATTTGGCGGGGAAAAGGCACTTCAGGAAGATAGCGAGTATTAGCCCGCGCTTTTTCTATTTCTAACAATAAAGATTGATCCCGATCCCACAACCGTACTTCTTGATTGTTCTTAGCTAACACAATCGATAAAGCAGTTCCCCAAGAACCTGCTCCCAATACTGCAATGGGCTGTTTTTCTTTTCCCAGATTAAACAGTGGTCGCCCCTTCTCTTTGTTGTTCTTCTGATTGCGCTGTCATATGGTGGGCATACATGGCATCAAAATTAATAGGAGGTAATACGAGTTGTGGGAAACCACCTCGAGTTGCAAGGCTAGAGATTGTCTCACGTGCATAAGGGAAAAGCACTGTAGCACAAGTGGTCGCCAAAACTTGTTTAACGGTTTCCTCTGGTAGATTGCGCACAGTAAAAGCACCAGCTTGTTGAATATCAATTAAAAATGCGGCTTTTTCTTGTTCCCCTTCTCCCAACTTGATTGTAACCGTGACATGTAAGACCACTTCATAGATCCCTTCTTCTTGTGACAATACTTGTGTTCCCATTTGTAAATCAAAATCTATTTTAGGCTTCCATTCTTCATTAAATACCGCCGGAGAATGCGGTGCTTCAAATGATAAATCCTTTAAATAAATGCTATGTACATTAAAAGATGGGGCAATTTCTTTTTCATCATGCCCATTGGCTTTCATGGAATTATGCTGCGTATTAGACATATACTTTTCCTACTCTTCACACATACCCTTCGCACTTGAAAAGCTCATCAGCGGTTTAGCCAATGAGTCAGTTCACCTTTATCATGCAATGTTTTTAAATCGTCAAAGCCCCCTACATGTTGATCACCAATAAAAATTTGTGGCACAGTTCGTCGCTTACTTAAGCGCTCCATCTCAACACGCACCACTTCATTTAAATCTACTCGGATTTCTTCATACGGAATTCCTTGACTCTCTAATAACTGCTTGGCACGAATACAATAAGGGCAAATTGCCGTGCTGTATATTGTTACTTTATTCACGACTTTACCAAGGGCAAACCGGTCGTTTTCCACGCCTGTATGCCTCCTTTTAAAATTACCGCCTGAACAAACCCTTTTTGTTGTAATTCAGTCGCAAACTTTGAAGAGTCTTGTCCCAAGTTACATACAATAATAATGGGTTTCTCTAAATGTTTTTGTAAATTTTTTATCTTTTTTTCCAAATGCTGTTTTGGTAAATGCTCTGAGCCTAAAATATGGCCTTCTGCAAAAGCAGAATCACTTCGAATATCCAATACTATTGCATATTGATGATTAATAAGTTGAACAGCTTTTTCTGGTGTAACGCTCTTAGCAGTTAAACGACTTTGTAAGAATTCGTTAATTAAAAATATAATTACGCATCCTATCCAGAGCGTGGTTAAAATCCAATGATTAGTTATAAAGTAAACAAATTTTTCCATGCTAATGTTCTATAATACCCAATTGAATCGGCAGTATATATGAAATAAACGCTTATGACACCCAACTTATCTTACTATGCAAATCAATCTTGTCGCTTTAAAATAAGCTTCTGATAAAATTGCTTAATTTTAAATTATGATACCACACCCTATTGTTTTAATTGTTTTAGATGGTTGGGGATGTCGAGCATCCCGAGAAGCTAATGCAATAGCAGCTGCCAATACCCCTACTTGGAACCAATTGTGGCAAACTTGTCCACATACAACGCTTGCAGCCTCGGGTCTAGAGGTTGGCTTACCTAAAGGGCAAATGGGAAATTCAGAAGTTGGCCATCTTACAATGGGGGCGGGTCGCGTGATTTTTCAAGATCTGACTCGCATATCAACCGCTATTTCAAACGGACAATTTAATCAAAACCCTGTATTCAATCAAGCATTCACAAAAGTAATAGAACAACACTCCACCCTACATATTTTTGGCCTATTATCCAAAGGCGGCGTACACAGCCACGAAGATCATTTATATACTTTATTACAACTGGCAGCAGCTAAAGGCGTTCCAAATATTGTGATCCACGTCTTCTTAGACGGCCGCGATACGCCACCCAAAAGTGCCCACAGTTCTTTGACTATTCTAGAAAATCTCTGTCAATCCTTAAGCCCAACCACTCATGCACGCATTGGCTCTATCAGCGGACGCTATTACGCCATGGATCGCGACAAACGTTGGGAGCGCACAAAATCTGTCTATGATCTTTTAACAAAAGGACAGGCTACACGAACTGCATCTTCCGCATTAGAAGCACTAAATCTGGCTTATGCAGCAGGAGAAACAGACGAATTTGTAAAACCAACCCTTTTATTGCCGATGCATCTTATTTGCGATGAAGACTTGATCATCTTCATGAACTTTCGTGCTGATAGGGCCCGGCAATTAAGTGCAGCATTTAACGATCTAAACTTCTCTTCTTTCGAACGATCTTTTTTCCCAAAATTATCAGCTTTTGTGACACTGACAGAATACGATGAAAATTTAAACGCTTGGGTTGCTTTCCCCCCCCCTTCACTTAAAAATACGCTGGGAGAATACCTACAAAATCAAAACTTACCACAACTGAGAATTGCGGAAACCGAAAAATATGCCCACGTCACTTTTTTCTTTAATGGAGGAAAGGAAGTGCCATTCGCCAGGGAAGATCGTCTCTTAATTCCTTCGCCAAAAGTTTCTACTTACGATTCGTGCCCAGAAATGAGCGCTCCTGAATTAACCTCGCAATTGGTTAAAGCTATTCTAGAACAAACTTACTCTTTTATTGTTTGCAACTATGCTAATGCAGATATGGTGGGCCATACGGGCAATTTTAGCGCAACCGTTACAGCAATCGAAACCTTAGACAATTGTTTAGCTAGAGTACTGAAAGCCTTAAAATCTGTTGGAGGGGAAGCCATTATTACCGCTGATCATGGCAATGCTGAAATCATGTTTGATGAAACAACAAAGCAAGCACATACGGCCCATACTCAAGAACGTGTTCCTTTTATTTACATAGGCCGAACCAACGCACATATCACCTCTTCTTCAGGGACTTTATCGGACATTGCACCTACCTTAATTTCCCTTCTAGGTTTAACCCCTCCCCCTGAAATGACGGGGACCTCTCTCATTAGTTTTTAATGACACTCTTACAACTTAAGTTCTCGACTTATAGCGCGGCTTGACAGTATGATAATAAAATTGCAGCAAGAGAAATTAGGTCTACATTAATATTTGTTGATTTTTTTTTCAGCAATTTAAAGGATCCAGTTTATACTTTGTAAACAAGGCAAGGTGACCTTGCGTGAATTTAATTGATTTAATTAACTTGCATATTCTTTTGGAGATTTCAGTTATGCAACCCAAAAAAAATGAAGCGACCACATCATTTACTAAAGTGTGTTTAGTATGCCTTTTGATGATATTGCCAAATTTTATTTGGGCTGAAGAAGAAACCAAAGAAGAAAAACTTCCTATTGCTGATCTACAAAGGTTTACCAAAGTAATTGAGTACATCAAAGAATATTATGTAAAACCCGTTGACGATAATGTCTTATTTGAAAACGCCATGCGCGGAATGTTAGCAGGTTTAGATCCCCACTCTTCTTATTTGGATACCGAAGAATTTGCAGAATTAAAAGCCAGTACGACGGGTAAATTTGGTGGTCTTGGCGTAGAGGTTATACCAGAAGATGGTTTTATTCGAGTGATTAGCCCCATTGATGATACTCCAGCACAACGTGCTGGGATCCATGCCGGCGACCTTATTATTCGATTAAATGATACGCCGGTTAAAGGATTGTCTATGCGTGAAGCCATTGAACTCATGCGCGGCGAAAAAGGCACGAAAATTATACTCACCATCATTCGGCAAGGTGAAAACAAGCCCCTACAAATCACTGTGATCCGCGATACTATTAACGTACAAAGTGTTCGTAGCAAGATCCTTGATGACCATTTTATTTACTTACGTGTCTCCCAATTTCAAAGTAACTCAGGCGACGATTTAACGCGCGCTATTCACACGCTGAAAAAAAATAACGCTGGAAAAATTAAAGGGCTTATTCTGGATCTTAGGAATAACCCTGGCGGTGTATTAGATTCAGCTGTGCAAATTGCAGATGCTTTTTTAGATCGAGACAAATTAAAACCATATGATGGTGTTATTGTTTATACTAAAGGTCGACTACCAGGTTCACAAATTAAAGAAAAAGCTCATCCAGGAGACCTTTTAAATGGTGCTCCGCTTGTTGTATTAATTAACGGCGGTTCTGCTTCCGCTTCAGAAATTGTCGCAGGTGCTTTACAAGACTACCGTCGCGCTGTTATTGTCGGCACTCTTTCCTTCGGCAAAGGAACTGTACAAACAGTACTCCCTTTAAAAGATGATCGTGGACTTAAACTAACAACCGCGCTGTATTACACCCCTGCAGGTCGCTCCATTCAAGCTACTGGCATTAAACCAGATATTGAGGTACAAAATTTAAAAATTCCGACACCCAACGAGAAAGATGACTCTAACGCGTTTTTGATCAGAGAAGAAGATCTACAGGGGCGATTGGATAATGGTAACAACAAAGCGGCGGATAAGACTTCAGCATCACAAGCATCGACCACTGCTAGTGATACTACTCCCCCGTTACTTTATACGGATTACCAACTCAATGAAGCACTCAACGTATTAAAAGGTTTAACATTATTGACTTCCCCTTCTATACCAAGCACTCGTAACGAAAAAACAGCAGCAGGATAGCTGTTTTCAACACACCGAAGGTAGGACTAAACTTGTGCTTGAAGCATCATTTGTTTCAATTTTTCAATCGCCAACTTTTCTAACTGGCGAATGCGTTCTGGGGAAACTTGGTAACTTTCTGCTAACTCTTGGAGTGTTGCTTTTTTATCTTCTAACAACCAACGTCTCTCTAAAATATCTCGACTCCTGGGATCAAGTTTCTGAAAGGCCGCTTTAAAGTGACGTTCCGCATGAGCACCCCAGTTTTCTTCTATTAACTGTACTTCAGGATTTCTTTGCGGATCTTCTAAATATTCCGCAGGCGCCCAAGTATAATTGGCTTCTTGTTGTACAGAGTCCGGCAGATCAAAGGACACATCCTTGGCATTTAAACGTTCTTCCATACTTCTAACCTCGGCGGTGGATACTCCTAAATCGGTGGCCAATATCTCTACTTCGTCCTGAGTATTCCAGCCCAATCGTATTTTATCGTATAGT
>CADEGZ010000137.1 GCA_902827015.1 uncultured Pseudomonadota bacterium | reverse complement strand
ATATGTCGCAAGTGTTAAAATTAACTTTAAAAAATTTTGTTTTAGCCTGCAAAAAAAAATCTCATATAAGCCCAGCAGTTCCTCATTAGGGCTTATACCTTCTCAGTTGCTCCAATACATTAATTTGCAGAAACAGCAAAAAGAAGAGCAGAGACTACAAGATTTACAACGCTTGATTAAATGGCTTGAAGAAATTTCTCCTCATTCTCCCAAAGATTTTTTGCTTCTCCAACTTCGACTACGGTTAATTAAAGGTTATCACAAAAGTATTGAACGATTTGGGATCCCTGCCCAGAGTGCTTGTCTAAGGTTTAAATTTAATGTAACTGAGTTTGAAAAATTCGATATTCATCACGATCTACAGGTGCTACTGGGGAGTAAAAACTTTTACACAGAAATTCAAGATGATAAGGTTTTTGTCACAATTTCTGTTAAAGCTTTAACGGAAATGATGACTTTTCTGTTAGAAAATCAAGAGCTGCAATCTCTGCAAGCATCACCGAAATTTCGCAAGTAATTGACTGACAGATATCAATGCATTCTTAAAAGCAAAAACAGATTTGATTTTTTCATTTGGTAGTGAAAATAGGAAAGTTAGACAGAAAAATGCTTGCAAATGTTGAATAAAGTCCGCTAGTCTTCGTTTATAGTCAAACCGTGGTTTTAAGTTTAACGCCTTAAAATAAGGTGGAAATTTAAGTACACAAAGGGAGAATATCAATGGCTGCATCAAGCGTAGAACTTCAAACGGCGTTAGTTGTCGAACAACAGTACATAAAAATGGCATCAAGGCTTCGAATACTCGAGCAAGAATATGGGGAAATGGAACGAAGGGTCCAAGTATTAAGAGAGAGTGCAGTTAAACGACGCGAACAAATTGCACACTTAAAAAAGACTTCTGAATTGAACACTGCGATGAAAACAGAGTTAGCAGTATTGGAAGCAAAAGATGACCAAATTGAAGAAGAACAACGACATCAGGATGCAAAAAAAGCTGAAATTGAATCAATTAAAAAAGCCCTAGAACCAATAACACATTTTCTTGCCGAAAATGAATTGCTTTTGGCACAGGCGGAAATCCCGTCAGGTACAACACTGCAAACCGTAACGAAACAACTTGTTACCCTTAAAAAGGCCTTAAGTAAAACTATGACGGGTAATCGTACACAAGATCAAGGAATAGTCCTTTCAAGTGTGCGGGTTCAGAGCGTTATTACCAATATGAGGGTGAAACAACAGAGAGAAGGTGTTACAGAGACTGTAAAACTTACGCATGATGCTGCAACTGCGTGTAATACAGTTAGGGGAACAATATGTGTTCTAATGGAAGTTATTACTGCTAAGGAACCCATCAATGGTACACTCATAGCAGCAATTCAAAAAGCATGTAACGAGTGTAATGCGCTATTTACTGATGGCTCACCCTTTCAACTACCGTCTCCGAGACCTCTTGCACGTGAACTGCGATTTACGATGACAACCAGTGGTACAGCTATATCAGATGGATGTGGCAACGTTAGGCCAGTTCATCGGAAGAAGGAAGAAGAGGAGGAAAGTGCCACCGTCACAGTTTCTTATCATAAAGGCTCTTCTATGGGTTCCAGTAAGTAACAAAAGGTTTAAGTTTGTTTGATGAAATAGATGGCGCGCTTAATTTACTTATTTGCAATTTCAAGACTTGCTTTGTGTCCAGTGTTGGTTACTGTGAAATTGAATTAAAGCGACATAATAAAAAAAGTGATGAAATATAACAAAAAACTGGAAATTTTCCTTGAAAAATGCGATGATTAGCACAAATGTTATGTGTATTTTAAGGTAAAAAAATGAGCGGTCCCATTATAGCTGAAAACACTTACGATTCTTCCAATATTAAGGTTTTGAAAGGATTAGATGCCGTTAGAAAGCGTCCGGGAATGTATATTGGTGATACGGATGATGGGACTGGCCTTCACCATATGGTTTTTGAGGTAGTGGATAATTCAATTGACGAAGCTTTAGCAGGCTATTGCTCGTCGATTGTTGTGACGGTTCATTTAGATGAATCGATAACAGTTAAAGATAATGGACGCGGGATTCCAGTAGATATACACGAAGAAGAAGGCCGTTCTGCTGCGGAAGTCATTATGACCATACTACATGCAGGCGGAAAATTCGATGCTAATTCTTATAAAGTATCCGGGGGATTACACGGAGTAGGTGTATCAGTGGTAAATGCTTTATCAGAAAAATTACACCTTCGCATTCGCAGAGATGGCAAGATGTATGAACAAGATTATGAATTGGGTGAACCCAAAGCGCCATTGGTAGCAACGGGAGAGACGGATGCTACTGGAACAGAGGTTCATTTTAAACCCAGCGATACTATTTTCACTAACATTAAGTTTGGCTACGACATTTTAGCTAAACGCTTAAGAGAGCTCTCGTTTTTAAACTCTGGCGTTAGAATTCATTTAATTGATGAACGTACCAATAAAGAAGATATATTTGCTTATGAAGGTGGCATCAAAGCATTTGTAGAGCATTTAAATCGTAATAAAGAAACTGTCCATCCACAAGTTTTTTATTTTTCTACTGAGCGGCAAGGCATTGTAGTGGAAGTTGCTTTACAGTGGAATGACTCTTATCAGGAAAATATCTTTTGTTACACCAACAATATTCCCCAGCGCGATGGTGGAACGCATTTGGCGGGTTTTAGAGGTGCACTAACACGCACTTTAAATACTTATTTTGAGCAAGAAGGTCTTTTAAAGAAAGCGAAGGTTGTTACAACGGGGGATGATGCGCGAGAAGGGTTAACGGCGGTATTATCCGTTAAGGTATCGGATCCTAAATTTTCGTCACAGACTAAAGATAAATTGGTTTCTTCGGAGGTTAGACCTGCGGTTGAATCTGCGGTGGGAGAAAAATTTCAAGAATATTTATTGGAAAATCCGCAGGCAGCCCGTTCAATTGCTGGCAAGATAATTGATGCGGCACGAGCCAGAGAAGCGGCTCGCAAAGCGCGAGAAATGACCAGAAGAAAAGGCGCATTAGATATTGCAGGTCTCCCTGGAAAACTTGCCGATTGCCAGGAAAAGGATCCTGCATTGTCCGAACTTTATATTGTTGAGGGCGAATCTGCAGGGGGATCGGCTAAGCAGGCACGCGATCGTCGCACACAAGCTATTTTACCGCTTAAGGGTAAGATCTTAAATGTTGAAAAAGCCAGATTTGATAAAATGCTCTCTTCTGTTGAAGTTGGAACTCTCATTACAGCTTTAGGGTGTGGTATTGGGCGAGAAGATTTTACCGTTGAAAAGTTAAGGTACCATAGCATTATTATTATGACAGATGCAGATGTCGATGGTTCTCATATTCGTACATTGTTATTAACTTTCTTTTATCGCCAAATGCCAGAATTAGTAGAACGAGGCCATATTTTTATTGCACAACCACCCTTATATCGGGTTAAGAGGGGCAAACACGTACAATACGTAAAAGACGATAAAGACTTAAATGAGTACCTTATTCAAATCGCATTAGAAGAAGCACAATTATTTGTAAATCCACATGCACCTCCAATTACCGGAGTTCTATTTGAGCGTCTTGCAAAGCAATACCTGAGTGTAATGGATATTGTTGTACGTCTTTCTCATCGTTACCCCGCGGTGGTTTTAGAGGCCTTAATTTATGTTGGACAATTAACGATTGCAGAGTTGCAAAATCCTAACTTTATGGAATTGTGGTTAATTGAATTGCAAAAACAAGTAGACAGAATTGCTAAAAACGGAACGACTTTCCAGTTAACGCTTTCAGAAGATCGTGAACGCAAAGCTTTTATACCCAGTATTGAAATGGTTTCACATGGCGTTGAAAGTTTTTATCGTTTTTCTTACGAATTTTTCTTTTCTCAGGATTATCAAGCAATAATAGCGCTAGGCAAAGAGCTCAAAGGCTTACTTGAAATTGGATCTTATGTACAAAGAGGTGATAAAAAAATCTTTGTAACCAGCTTTAAAGAAGCACTTTCTTGGTTAATGGAAGAAGCCAAGAAAGGACAACAAATACAGCGTTATAAAGGTTTGGGAGAAATGAATCCTGATCAGCTTTGGGAAACCACCATGGATCCAAGTGTTCGGCGTATGCTTGAAGTAAAAATAGATGATGTTGTGGCGGCAGATCAGATTTTTACCACCTTAATGGGTGATAATGTAGAGAGTCGTAGAGAATTTATTGAAACTAATGCATTGTTGGTAGGCAATTTAGATGTTTAACTGCCGTTAATTAAGAGCCCATTTATTTAATTTTAACTTCCAGAAAAATATACCACAAACGACAGTACTTGTGATAATCTATAGAGCATTGAATAATGACACTTACTCATTAGTCATCTTAATATAGGTTGTTTTTAAACACTATAATAATTCCCTTATTTTAAGCTAAAAGGGAAATTAAATTTTATTTGGTGGAGGTTATATGTTTTTACAATTGTCTAATTCGAGGAAAATGATCACATTAAGTTTTGTGATTGGCGATCCCCTTCTAGAAAAAATGATGGAGATTGTAAAAACACAGGGGGAAAAGAAAACTCCTTTTTTTCGCCTAAGGCTTGATCCCAGTAGGGCAAGGGAAATATGTTTTGATATATCATCTCTTTCTTCAGATGCTTCATGGCAAGATATGAAGCCAATTTTAGAAGCTTCTTTAGGAGAAAGTCCAAACAAAGAAAAAACAAAGCAAACGTTTAGCTGGGAACAAGCAGAAGTTCTTACCTTTGATTTCGACGTTACCGCCTTCAATACTTTTATGACAGACTTAGTAAGTAACAGTCAAAAAGCAAATTTAAAACAAACAGAACTTTTGGAATTGGAAAGTGCTTTATCCCTTTTGAATTTTAGTGATAGCAAAGAAACCAAAAAAGAGAAACCCACACAAAGCCAAGAAGAATCAAAGTCTTTTAGTCCACAATATGCAGCAATAAACACAAAATCAGCCGCTGCCCCTTCAAATGCCCACATTATTGAAAGGGTCGGTGATTATTTGGCTATCAAATTGGGTGAGAAATTTATGAATAAACATAAGGATCGTTTTATCTGGACATTGGTGTCTGATGAAAAACAATCGCCTATTGCTGCTGAATTTAGGATCTCTTTAACAGAAGAAAGTAAAAGATGGTTTCTTCAACGTTTTCCAGATTGTACTTTTTCTTCTATCGCTACTAGCGCTACTTCCAACAAACTTATAGGAACAGTATCAATTCCTATACCAGCAGCTATTGTGATGGAGCCACAAGTTGCCAAAATGCGCTTTGGTTAATGGAAGAAGCCAAGACTGGGAGAAATGAATTCTGATCAACTTTAGGAAACCACCATGGACTAAATACCTTTCGGGGATGAATTTTAAAAATCATTCGTTGTGGATATAAGTTCAAGACTCTTTTCACGGATCCAATTTTCAACCAACTCATTGAGTTGTGTTGCTGTTTTTCCTTTTGGATCAATCATTGGCCCTATTGCCATTTTGATAGTTCCTGGTTTTTTAATAAAAAATCCCCTGGGCCAAAAATATCCTGCATTGTGAGCAATAGGTACCACTGGAAACCCAGTTGCTTCTGCAAGTGCTGCCCCACTGCGTGAGTAACGGTGTTTCACTTTCGGTGCGACACGAGTTCCTTCTGGGAAAATGATCACCCATCGGTTTTTTTCTAAACGTTTTTGCCCTTGTTGGATCAATTCCTT
>CADEGZ010000136.1 GCA_902827015.1 uncultured Pseudomonadota bacterium | reverse complement strand
ACTCGATCTCGAAAAAAACGTTATAACTTCTGCAATCAAATCTGCCTTTTTCTATTTTTTTATTTTTTGCTGTTTGCATCACTTCTTCAAACGTCAAGTTATTGATGCTCGCAATTGCCATCATAACTTCTAAAAGATCAGCAAGCTCTTCTCGAATTTCTTTTTGACTCTCCGCACTACATACTTCTCTAACTTCTTCCAAAAGTTTATCTTTCACTCTCTTTATGTATTCGTCTTTTTCCATGACACGCTCAAATACTTCAATGCCAGACTTACGCATGATTTCTGGCAACTTATCACGTATCAATTTATCTACTTTAAAACGATGTTTTTGGGTCATGGTATTATACCTTTCTAACATGGATTAAAATTTGATTTATATGAGAAAATACGACCAACTGACTCAAGCATAAAGATATCACATTTCATTATCATTGTGTAAATTGTTTGATAATAACGAGATTGAATTTCTTTAAGGCTAAATGTTAAAATAACGCATGGACTATTTTAAGCTAAATAACTACGAATGGTTCGCAGAAGACGTTTCTCTTTGCACCATTGCTAAAGAAGTTGGAACACCTTGCTATGTATATTCCCGCGCTGCCTTAGAAAATAAATGGCATGCCTTTGATAAAGCTTTTAACAATTATCCTCATCAAATAAATTACGCTGTTAAAGCCAATAGTAACCTCGCCGTATTAAATATTTTTGCTAGGCTGAACTCTGGTTTTGATATTGTCTCTGGTGGAGAATTAGAACGTGTATTAAAAGCCAATGGTAATCCTGAAAAAATTATCTTTTCAGGAGTCGGAAAAACAATAGATGAATTAACCAAAGCCTTACAAGTAGGAATAGGGTGTATCAATGTAGAATCGGAAGCTGAGTTATTACGTTTAAATGAAATAGCTATTAATTTAGGAAAAAAGGCTACTATTGCTTTTCGTGTTAACCCAGATGTGGATCCTAAAAGTCATCCTTATATTTCTACAGGGCTTAAAGAAAATAAGTTTGGTGTTAGCATTCTAGAAGCCAAAACATTATACCAACAGGCTAGCAAACTAAAAGGAATTAAGATCCAAGGGCTTGCTTTCCATATTGGCTCTCAAATTACTTCGCTAGAGCCTTTTTTAGAAGCAATTGATAAAGTTTTAGAACTCAATCAAGATCTAAATAGAATGGGTATTGCAATTTCTCATCTTAACCTAGGAGGAGGGCTTGGCGTGTGCTATCATGCTGAAATGCCCCCCACCCCTTCTGCATATGTAAGTGCTTTATTGGCTAAATTACAACAAACGGATTTAGTTATCCATATAGAGCCTGGTCGTGCAATCACTGCAAATGCTGGTGTTTTGTTAACACGCGTTGAGTACATAAAAAAACAAGAATTAAAAGACAGGTATTTTGCCATTGTCGATGCTGCAATGAACGATCTATTACGTCCAGCGTTATATGAAGCTTGGCAAGATATTGTACCCGTAAAGTTAAGGCATAATGAAACAACGTTGTACAATTATGACATTGTAGGGCCCATTTGTGAAACAGCAGATTTCTTAGGGAAGGACCGTTCTTTATTTTTGGAACCTAATGATTTACTGATGATCTGCTCTGCAGGTGCCTATGGATTTAGTATGAGCTCTAATTACAACAGTAGGCCCCGCGTTGCAGAAGTCATGGTTGATAATAATAATTTTTACACCATCAGGCCAAGAGAAGATTTAACGGAATTAATGAAAACTGAAATGATGCTGCCCTTTTAAAAATCGGGATGTCGATATTGTCTAAACCCAAGATACGCTCTATAATATCAACTTGTTTTCTAGCGAGAATTTTATGAATACAAACGCATCCAAAGTATGGTTTATTACAGGTATATCTTCTGGCTTTGGACACTGCTTAACTGAAGAAATTATATCACGTGGAGACCTTGTAGTGGGTACCATGCGGAAAGCAGCAGATATCGAAGCTTTCAACCACACTTACTCAGGTAAAGCGTTTGCGATTAAGATGGATGTTAACGATCGAGCCCAAATTGAAGCAGGTATTAATGAAACGCTTAGTAAATATCAAAAAATTGATGTGCTCGTAAATAATGCTGGCTATGGTCTATTTGGGGCAATCGAAGAAATTAATGAGCAGGAATCTCGTAACCAAATGGAAACAAACTTTTTTGGCCCTCTTTTTCTAACACAAGCGGTGCTACCAGTTATGCGACAAGCTCGGAAGGGCTGTATAGTACAGATCTCTTCCGTCGCAGGATTTGTCTCTACACCCGCACTGGGGCTTTACAATGCCAGTAAATTTGCACTCGAAGGATTTAGTGAAGCTCTTGCCCGTGAAGTCACACCATTAGGTATAAAAGTTTTAATTGTAGAACCAGGTCCTTTTCGCACTCAATGGGCAGGTACCAGTTCTAAGGATTGTGCAAAAAAAATCGATGACTACACTGAAACTGCGCACACTACTGCAAATATGATCCACGGTTATAGTGGGAAACAACCTGGTGATCCTTTGAAAGCCGCTCGATTAATTATAGATGTTGTTAATGGCAATGATTCTCCCCTACGGTTACCACTTGGTCAAATTGCCATAGAACGCATACGTAATAAAATTGCGTCTCTACAGAAAGAAATTGATAATTGGGAAGACAAATCAATCGCAACTGCTTTTGATCAAAACTAGGCGAAGGGTATATATATTATTTCACCAGATTTGCTAAAGCCTTTATCCATAAAGGATCATCATTCAAACATGGTATAAAGGTAAATTGATCTCCACCTAACATTTTCCACTGCTCTCTTGCTCGAATATCAATTTCTTCTAATGTCTCTAAGCAATCTGCAATAAAAGAAGGACAAACAATCGCGATATTTTTAATACCCTCACGGATCAATTCTGGTAACACCAAATCCGTATACGGCCCAATCCAAGGTGTGGCGCCCAAACGAGACTGAAAAGAAACTTTATATTGGCTTGGGCTTAAGTTTAATCGTTCTGCGAGTAAACGTGAAGTCACATAACACTGCGCTCTATAACAATAGTGGTTTTTATGATTGATAGGGAAACAAGCTCTTTCTTTCTCACAGTTATTATAGCATTGTGATTTTTCCAAGTGACGTTTTGGTAGACTGTGATAACTAAACAATAAAAGATCTGGCTTTTTTCCCTTGATATTTTTATCAATGATACTCGCATAAGCTTCTATAAATTGTGGTTCATTATAAAAATCTGTCTTGATATTGATATTGGGAATATTCCATTTTTTTGAAAATATCTTTAATAGTTCTGCAATTGCTGATCCTGTGGCAGCAGATGAATATTGAGGAAATAAAGGTAATACACTAATATTTTTACAATCCTTAAAACGCGACAATGTCATTTCAATATTAGGAGCTCCATAGCGCATACCCAACTCCACTTGGTAATTATCTCCTAACTCTATCGCTAACGCTTCTGTAATACGAGTACTATAAATCAAAAGAGGAGAACCTTCTTTTAACCATATTTTCCGATAAGCAGCAGCTGTTCTTTTAACACGTCTAGGTAATATCATTAAATTGACCAAAAAAAAGCGGGTTAGAAATCTTAAATCAATAACCCGTGGATCACTTAAAAACTGTTTTAAATAACGAGTAATCGAGCTTAAGTTATAAGCATCTGGAGTGCCTAAGTTAATCAATAAAACACCTTGCTTACTCATTTTCTATTGTACTCTTACCATTCAAAAAAACATTCTAACATATCTAACTATATCTGCATGATTATACAAGTGTGAAGGGTATATCAATTCTATTGTTTCTTGTATTAAAATCAGAAAATTTTAAAAAAGAGTCGCTTTTGACAAAAAGGTTAATATATACGACAATGGCCAACACCCTGCACATACTAACAGGCGATAAAAATGGCTGTATACTTGGTAGCTGCTTTTTATAAATTTGTACAACTAACTGATGTTTCTGCTTTACAACATGCTCTTTTAAAACTTTGTAAAGAGCAAAACATTCTGGGTTCAATTCTATTGGCTGAGGAAGGTATTAACAGCACCATCGCCGGAAAAGCAAAAAACATACAAAATATTTTAACTTTCCTACGTTCCAAAGAGAACTTCTCAGATCTTGTTTGTAAATACTCTCAATCCGATTTTATT
The DNA here is from genome assembly GCA_902827015.1 of uncultured Pseudomonadota bacterium. Taxonomy (GTDB): domain Bacteria; phylum Pseudomonadota; class Gammaproteobacteria; order UBA6186; family Azoamicaceae; genus CADEGZ01. Next base: position 1,574 of record CADEGZ010000136.1, on the reverse strand, counting down.
CCTTTTCGTAAATTAAAAGTTTTACTTAAAAAAGAAATTGTCACGTTTGGTGCTTCTAACGTAAAACCCTATCAAAAAACAGGGGTACCCGTCGCCCCCACAGAATGGAATACACTTATTTCTTCTGAAGACATGCTTGTTATAGACACACGCAACACTTATGAAACTAAATTGGGGACTTTCAAAAAAGCACTGGATCCTAACATAAAAACATTTAAAGACTTTCAAACTTATGTTGAACACAATTTAGACCCCAGTGTACACAAGAAAATTGCCATGTACTGCACAGGCGGTATTCGATGCGAAAAAGCTTCTTCTTACCTTTTAGCGCAAGGTTTTGAAAAAGTTTATCAATTGCAAGGCGGGATCTTAAAATATCTTGAAAGCATTGACCCCAAAAACAGCTTATGGGAAGGAAAATGTTTTGTATTTGACGATAGAACTGCCCTTGAGCAAGACTCCATTATTTCTATTTAAATGTCCATATGCAATTTTAAAAAGCGGTACTTTTAAATTACTAATTTGAGAGTCTGCAATGTCTTAACGGGTAGAATACTCTTAATTAAACTGACATCAAGCCCTTCCAATTGGTTCGGTTTTACTGTCTTTTGAAATACTAATAATGTACTTTGCGCAAGAGGATTGGTATCACTAATAAGATCTGCAGCTTCTTCAATATCTATCTCAGTTATTCTGTAGTCAGGATTTTTTAAAATAAACTCAACAGAATCAGCCGCCTTATTCATTAATGCCTGTGCTAATAAAGAAGTGCCTCCCCAATCTTTCTCATTAATATCAACCTTCTTTTTTCCTCCGGGTAGCGGTTTTAACAACCTTTCCATTTCTACCACTTTTCCACGCCTAGCGGCCTCTGCTAATTGCTCAACAGGTGGGTCTTTAGAAAATATAAGCTGTGGTTTAGGTTCATTTTCTAAAAATTTTTTGAGACGAGCGCTCAGTTCAAGACCTTCCAATCGTTTTTCAGCTATTATTTCTCTAAATGCGTTTAACGTATTTCGCGCTGGATCCGATCTGTCACCGATAAGTTCTTCAAGTTCTTCAATATCCCCACTTGTTATCTGATAGAGAGGAGCCCCAGAAGGGCTAAAGAGTAAGATAAACCGAACAGCCCCAGCTTGCCTATTCACCAATGCATGTTCCAAGAAAGAAACGCCCCACCATTTCTCATTAATATCAACTTTTCTTTTTCCTCCAGGTCCCGGTTTTAGCAGCTCTTGCATTTCTGCTACTTTTCCACACATAGCAGCTTTTGCTAATTGCTCAGCAGGATCTAAAAAATTTTTGAGACGAATACTCAGTTCAAGACTTTTTAATCGCTCTTGAGTTATCATTTCTTTAAATGCGTTTAGCGCATCTTGCGCTGGATCAGAATTGTCATCGAGAAGTTCTTCAAGCTCTTCAATATCCACGCTCGTTATTTGATAGAGAGGAACCCCAGAAAGGCCAAAGAATAAGATAAACCGAACAGCCTCAGCTTGCTTATTCATTAATGCATTTGCTAGTAAAGGAGTACCCCCACAATCTTTACCATTAATGTCTGCTCCACTTTTTAA
>CADEGZ010000135.1 GCA_902827015.1 uncultured Pseudomonadota bacterium | reverse complement strand
TCTAGTTGTCCATCGTTTAGTGTTGCGCTAGTGTTTCTTTATATCATTTAGTTTTTTTAGTTTGGTATATTTTTTTATCCAAGATTACTTCTCATTTGCTTATATTGCTACTCATTCAAATGCCAGCTTGCCAGTTTTTTATAAAATAAGTGCAGTGTGGGGCGGCCATGAAGGCTCGTTATTGCTATGGGCTTTTTTACTCAGTATTTGGATGGTAAGTGTTAGTTTTTTCTCTCGTCATTTGCCTTCATTGTTCTTAGCGCGTGTATTAGTGGTCTTGGGTGCTATTCAATTTGGGTTTTTATTGTTCTTGACTTTAACCTCTAATCCATTTTCAAGATTACTTCCCCATTATCCGGTAGATGGATCGGATTTAAATCCTTTGTTACAGGATCTTGGTCTTATTATACATCCTCCTTTGCTTTATATGGGATATGTGGGATTTGCAGTGCCTTTTGCTTTTGCCATCAGTACTTTGTGGGGTGGAGAAGGTGAATTAGCATGGACAAAATGGATGAGATCCTGGGTATTAATAGCTTTTGGGTTTTTAACCATGGGGATTGCTTTGGGCAGTTGGTGGGCTTATTACGAACTAGGATGGGGAGGTTGGTGGTTTTGGGATCCGGTGGAAAACGCTTCCTTTATGCCTTGGTTAGTCAGTATTGCCTTGATCCATAGCGTAATGGTGAGTAGCAAACGTAAAATATTTCAGGGGTGGACTTTATTATTATCTATTATTGTATTTTCCTTAAGTTTGCTTGGAACTTTTTTAGTTCGATCAGGCGTATTAAGTTCAGTACATACTTTTGCGAATGATCCTAAACGAGGCATATTTTTATTAGAGTTTTTAATGTTAACGGTTGGAAGCGCATTAACGTTGTATGCGATTCGTGGTAAAAAAATATTGTTTCATGGTGATCTGTCTAAGGAAGGAACAAATTCTAAAATAGAACTTTTTTCACGTGAAACTGCCATCTTAATAGGGAGTGTACTTTTATTGGTGAGTGCTGCAACAATTTTATTGGGAACACTTTTTCCTTTAGTTTATGATATGTTCACTGGGAAGAAACTTTCGGTTGGTTTTCCTTATTTTAATAGAGTTTTTATACCGCTTGTTATACCTGTTTTAGTTTTAACGCCTCTTGGCCCTTTGAGTCACTGGGGTCATAATTTAATTGGTATGATAGTAAAAGAAGTTCGGTGGATTGTACTTTTAAGTATTTTATCGAGTGTTGGATTACCTTGGATCTTTACTAAAGATGTCTCTTTTAATGTGGTTTTAGGGTTGGGGTTAGGGTTTTGGATCATATTTGGCACTTTAAAAAAAGTGGTTCAAAAAATAGGTAAACAAGGAGGAGTATTAGGGTTGTCGTTAGGCGCATGGGGTATGGTATTTGCGCACATTGGCATAGCTGTTATGGTGATAGGCGTTACCTTGGTTTCTTATTATCAAATAGAGAGAGATATTCTTATAAAATTAGGGCAAGTTCTAAGCATTGCAGATTATGAAATTAAATTTCAAAATGTAGAACCTATAGAAGGAAGTAATTATATTGGTTATCGTGGACATTTTGTTGTAGAAAAACGCTCCCATGATAAAGTGGCCGATTTGTTTCCAGAAAAACGTATATTTGTGGTACAAGGGACTAAAATGACTGAAACTGCTATAGATCCTGGTTTGTTTAGGGATATTTATATTTCGCTGGGGGACCAATTAAAAGATGAGAAATGGACAGTTCGAATTTATTACAAACCATTTGTGAGATGGATTTGGTTAGGAGCTTTAATGATTGCACTGGGGAGTTTTTTGGCAGCCATTGGTAGGCGTGTTCGTTAAAAAATTAGTATGCGTTTTATAATACCACTAATCATTTTCCTTAGCACAGTGGGACTTTTATGGAAGTCACTTGCACTAAAACCAACAGAATTGCCTTCCGTGTTGGTAGGCCACCCTGCGCCTTCTTTTAATTTGAAAACAGTTGAGGATTCCACCAAGAACGTTACAGAAGCTATTTTTAAAGGGCATGTTACTATTCTAAATGTTTGGGCGAGCTGGTGCGCCAGTTGCAAAAAAGAACACTTAGTATGGATGGATTTATTTAAAAAACATAATATTTTTATGATAGGCGTTAATTATTCTGATGATTTAAAAGAAGCGCAGCAATGGTTGCAAAAAGAAGGCAATCCTTATCATATTACTATTTTTGATAAAGAAGGTCGTCTAGGTATGGACTATGGAGTTTATGGAGTACCTGAAACCTTTATTTTAGATAAAGAAGGGATTGTTCGATATCGACAAACAGGACCCATTAATACACAATTGTGGCAGCAGTTGTTGTTACCATTGATCGAGAACTTAAATCATTCGTGAAGAGTATAAGAGGTTTATTATGCTTGCAGGTACGAAGCAGCAAGGTAATTACGTAGAAGACATTTATTCTTTTAACGATCCTATAAAGAAAGATCTCTTTAATAAAATTATTCAAGAATTACGGTGTACGGTTTGTCAAAATCAGAGTCTTGCAGATTCAATGGCGCCACTGGCGCTTGATTTAAAGAAAGTAATTTACCAAAAAGTGCAATCCCAACAGTATTCAGAGCAACAAATTGTTGAGTTTGTGGCAGAGCGCTATGGGAATTTTGTACGCTATGATCCTCCTTTAGAATGGGGTACTGCTTTTTTGTGGTTTGGTCCTTTTCTTATCTTGGTTTTAGGAATGTTTGTTTTAGCAAAATATATTAAGTTACGTGAAGATAAAATTTAACAAAGCAAATAAAATTGTAGTGGGAAAACAGTAATTCGCGCCTATCTTCCCGCGCCTTTAGTATCCTTCAAATTCCTTATTTTTTAGTCTTCACCTAAATAGGTTGCGAAACACCACACATAGCCATGAGGATCTTGTAATCTACACATCCGATCATTCCAAAAGGTATCTTCGGGTTCGCTTAAAGGTTTTGCTCCAACCTCTATTGCATTGGCATAAAATTCATCAACATTTTCGCAGTAGAGATATAAATTAATAGGCGATTCGATGCCACTTTCAATAGGTGATTTGGTTTTGCCGCCATAAGCACCAGCTTTACCAAACATAATTAAATGATCTTTATATCGTAGCTCAGCATGCCAGCTGGTATTATCTTCACCAGCTACAACGTGGATCTTTTCAAAACCAAAAGCACTTACATAAAAGTTAACTGCTTTATCCACGTCTTTTACAATAATGTAAGGTGATATCCAGGGAGCTCCTTCAGGGCGACATGGTCTCAATGACATGGTTTTGGCTCCTTTTTGTTTGCATTATGCTTTAAAGTTGGATTGTAAACGTAATTTTAGTGGGTGAGAAGCCCTCACCAAATAAAAAATAAGTTAACTTAATAAATTAAATGCTGTGGATCTTTTTATCCTTGTTTGCTTCTTAATAAAAATTTAAGATATACCCTTCGCAAATGAATTTTAGGCGTTATAAAAGCATATTAATGGACACCGTTTTTTGGTTAATAACTCTTTTATTAATAAGTATGTCATTTGTTTTTGTGCTGCCTTGGCTGCGTTCTTCTTTTTTACTGATGATGTTTACAGGTGTGTTTATCATTATTATCAGTTATGTGTTGTATTTTAAATGGGGTAGTAGCCAATACTTGCAACAGTATTATTCTCCACAAGCAAAATTATCAAGAGTAAAGCAGCTTGAACTTCGGTTACTATTAGCAGAATTTAGAAAAGAAGAATTTCGATTGCGAGCAAGGTTAGAAAAAAACTCCCAAGATCAAGATGCAGAATGGCGTTTATTAGATCTGCTGGCCATTAAAGCCATGCAGGATCGGGAATATCCATTAGCCATTCAATATTGGAAAAATGCTTTGTTGAAGATTCCGAACGATAAAACCATGGAATTGGAAAAAGAACGTATAACAAGAATCATGAATGTTGTTTATAAAGCAATAAATTAAAAACTAAAAGATATTGGCTTGTGTCTTGTTATTTTTTGCTTTTTCCCGGTGGTGGTCCATATTTGTTATCAGTGGCATCTCCCTTGAAAAACGCGATATACAGCCCAAAAAAGATATTTACAATGGGAATTATTCCCATAAAAAATGTAAGCCAACCTGATTTATTAAGATCATGAGTTCTTTTAACTTGAAATGAAAAAATTAAAACTGTGAAATATATACTGAGCACTACATGAAGGCAAAGCACCAGTATTTCATTAATACTGACATCTTCTTTGGCAATACTTTGTAATTTGGCATCAGGCATGCTTTCCATTTCAGTAATGTTTTTTTCTAACATTAACTTCGTTTTAGCATCTGTACGATTTGAATGCTCTATACTTTCTTTGGTTTTTTCGAGATCATCATGAGCGATTGATCCTTTTTCTCGTATAATATTTTTAGCAAGAAATACTTGTATTTCATGCTGGTTAAGTTTATCTGTGGAGCTTACAAGAAGAACTGAAACACCTAAAAATATAAGCGTTGCTAAGATTGTTGTTATCCAATATTTTTTCCTGTTGTAACGGCCTTTAAAACTTATTCCCAACATATGGGTCGCCTTTTTTATAAAAGAATATATTTTTAATATCGGCTTTGGAATGAATTACTTTAAAAGTCATAATAGGTAATGGTTATCGATTTTTACTCTTCAAAAATTTAAAGGAAGTTATTTTGGAGTAGCAGATTTTCCGAGGCTTTGGCAGTAGCGTTGCAATACTTCAAGTAATCCCTTGTGATCTTCTGATTTAATAACGAAATCATTCATACCAGCGTTTTTGCAAATGTCCATATCTCTGGGATCATTACTTGCAGTAAGTGCAATAATTGGTATGTCTTTGCATTTATCCGGTAAGGCACGGATAATTTTTGCTGCTTCATAGCCATTCATAAGGGGCATATATAGATCCATAACAGCAACGTCAAAAGGTTCTATTTTAATTTTTTCAATAGCCTCTGGTCCCGAGCCAACGGCAATCACTTCATAGCCTTGATTTGTTAAAACCATTGTCATGGCAGCACGGGTGGTTCTACTATTGTCAAGAAACAGTAGCTTTAGCTTGTTGGGATTAGAGGGCGTCATATTTTCACTCATGTTAGCTAGTGTAGCTTATTTTACTACTTTTTGCTGGCAAGAGAGTGCCACAAAAGGGTGCCCCCCACCACTGCAGCTGGGGGTACAATTAAATTGGCGCCAGGAATTGTCATCGCAAAAATAACGGCTGTGCCAAACCCCAGAGTAATAAAGGGAGACTTTTTAAGGTGTTTGATCATTTCTTTTAAGGAAACTTGTTGGTTATCTGCGGTGTAATCAATATATTGGATAGCTGAGATCCAAACCAAGACCAACCACCATACAAGAGGCGCCAAGGGAAATGTTGGAGGAAAAATGAATAAAACGAGGCAAAGTAGTAGCCAGGGAGCAAAGTAAATTAATTTTAAGGCTTCTCGGGCAAGCGTGTGCGGTAAGATTTTCCAAAAAGAAAAAGTAGTGGCAGGTAGTGAAATAGGATAAAGCTGTAATTGGGTTTTTTCTGCAAGTAGACCATAAAAAGGTGAGCCAATAACGTTTGTTAAGATGGTAAATGATAAGGTCGTTATTAAAAAACCCGCCGTCCAAAAAATAAACCAAAATAGCCAGCCTAATATAGCCGTTAACCAGGCAGGATAAGATTGAATAAAAGTATGTAGATAATTAGAAAAATAAGTGGCTAAAAATACAATGAAACCAATA
>CADEGZ010000134.1 GCA_902827015.1 uncultured Pseudomonadota bacterium | reverse complement strand
TTATCTAATTCTGACTTGCTAAGTTGTCCTATTCTTGGGTATACAATCCTGTTTAAACTGATTGATCTACAATGTTCTATTAAAGCATAACTTTTAACCTTTAATTTATCTCTTGGATTTAATTCATAATGTAGATTGCTAAATTCCTTCTGGGACTGACTACTAAGAGGACAGATGAATATAATAGGCGGCGCAGAATCGAGTATTAATTGAGAGTTTAATATAATTACTGGTCTTACTTTACCGATTTCAGCATGTTTTGCAGGGTTAAGTTTTCCTAGATAAACACCACCCCTAGTTAGTATTTCTATTTGTCCCACCATTTATCCTCTTCTTGCGGTAACTCTGTAAATAGGCTATCGATTAGTTTTTTGGATTCCTTGGAATATTTAGTAGATTTTTTCATTGCGTTGAAACTTTTTATTATTCCGAGTTCTTCTGACTTGGTTTTATAATTGTCTAGTTCATGAATAATAGCTCTACGTATAAATTCTGTTCTTGAAACCCCAAGTTCTTTGGCTACCTTTGTACTAGCTTCTGCTATAGTATCTGGTAATATAATAGAAAGATTTGTCATATTAAAAATAGTATAAATTAATATACTAAATATTATATCAAAAATAACAAAATAAACAAATAATTCTTGATTGTTAGCGTTAATTCTATTAGCTTTAAAACTGTTAGTGATGCAGTAAACGTCATTTACAATCAACTTCTATTAAACCTTTAAAGCTTCATGCTAGGGGTGTGCTATTTATAAATGCCTCTTGGCATGAAGTATAGCCGGGTTGTTCTTGTAATGACTTTTACTGCCCCTAGCACCAGTTTTAGATAATTAATTTAGAGGTTTAATATGAGTGATTATTCTTATAATCTATGGAAGTTGCACGAATTAACAAGCAGCGATCCTAGAATGTATCTCGATATAATAGTTACAAATGCCAAGTACAACAAAATACAAGCTATTCAGTATAGAGACGATACTGTATTTGTAATATCAGAAGAGCAATATTTAAGGCTAATAAATACTTAAAAAAAGCAATTATTGGTTGAGTAAGTCAGCGACAATAATACCACTGGCTTGCTTGACTGGTTATTAAGTATCTTTGTTTATATTTTTCAGGATGCCATTGTTCTTTTATTGCCGTCATTAACATTGCTTTAGTATTACGAACTTGCCCTCTTGATAATTGTAAATCAACTGCATTAATAGCGTTCTGGATAGTTTGCTCCGTATTTTCTTTTAAAATCTGATTAATAACTCGCAGGCTTAAACCAAATTCTTTTAGAGTATCAATTATAGGCGGTTTTCTTTTTATTTCCTGAGTTTCTTTTACGGGATTATTTCTGAGCTCATAAGCCTTGTTTTTGCTTATGATAAATTTGATGCCTTCTATTTTTCTGGATGGTTTAATACGTTCAAATTCAATATGAATGTCTGATTTTTCGTTGATTTCTCTTTGGGCTATTAGTAGTAGTTTCTGCTCAAAATGTATGTATTGCTTTAATTTTTCCTTTACTCCACAACATTCTTTTATTTCATCTATAGTTAGGGTTCTTTCTCCTATATCTTGGTATTGTTTTAAAAGCTCGTAAATGCGTATTGCATGGATACTTTTAAATTGCATTAAATCTGTAACTTCTATAGCTGTAAACTGGCTTTTTAGATGTAACAAGAATGGCTTCATTGCATCTGAAAATGCTAATTGTATTCTACCAGTACCCTCTTCGTAGTGAGCATAATTAATCCAATTTACTTGAGTTAAAGTTCTTTCATCAGGTCTTTTTATTACTAAAACTTTTTTCATTAAGCCTAATGTTACTTTTTGTAATTCCTTGTAATTAGCTTTACCAGTAAGTTCTAGTAAATTCATAAATTCTTGAACTGCTAGTTCATGCTTCTTAAAATCTTCTTCATCAGGTTGTATTTTTGATATTAACCATAATATCAACCTTTTTTCTTGAAGTGTAAGAGAATATCTAGCCTCAATTAGGTTATTATGTTGAAAAATAACTATACTAGATGATGTATCTTCATTTTCCTTATTGTTTTTTTTCTTTACTTGTTTTTTGAGTTCTATATTTCGAATGACAGCGGGAATACTTGCGCTAATTTTTTTCATAAATTTATTAATCTAAATTGATTTAAAAACACCTTTATATTTAAGTGTTTTTAACAACAAAAAACACTCTTGTCAATAGGTGTTTTTTCACCCTAAAAAAGTGTTTTTTCACCCTAAAAAAGTGTTTTTTCACCCTAAAAAAGTGTTTTTTAGAGAAAATAAAGCGCAGAACCAAGCGGGCTCCAAGGCGCCGAAAATACTTAAAATACTGAAAGTATAAAAAAACAAGAAAAAAGATTTGCGATTTTCTGTGGATAACTCACATGCTTTTCTTGTTTTTTTATTTTTGTTTTTTTAATGAAAATTTTGATACAAAAATTCCAAAAAACCGATTTTGGAATTTTTGCTATTTGAGTTCGCTATGCTCACTAAATTTTTTATTTTTTAAGCGGTTGGCAAGAAAAATTTTGATTTGTTTAGAATTTTTACAAAATAACTTTTCTTCTGCTATTTAGATATATCAAAAACAAGTTTTAAGGTACTTTTTAAGAGGATAAATAGAGGTTAATAGCCAATCGTACATGAAGAATATTTTTACTTCTGTATGGCTCTTAAAACTTGTTTTACTACTTTTGGGATTTTTCTTTTCTATTACAGGCTTCTTTGAGTTTTGTTCCCGCTTTAAATCTTGGTTTCATATAAGTAGCAATTTTTATTAGATTGACCCATTTTTGTTATATTCCTCACTTACTCTTTGAGATTTATCTATTTAAATGCAAAGTTTTTTTAATAACCATCATTCTCTGAATCTGAATCACCTGATATCTTTCTATTTTGGTCTTCGCTCATTGCTGCATTTACAACCATTGCTCCTCCAATAATAGCAGCTCCTGCTAACAAAATACTTCCCCAGCTCCAACCACTTGCTTCATCATTTTCGGTAACTGATACATTTTCTTTATAATCATCATCTTTAGTATATTGACCACCAAGTAGATCATGCATTGTCTGATTAAAACTATTTCTGACATGTACATCAGCTCCATAACTTCTCAGAAGATCTACTGTATCAGTATGATGTGCATGAGCAGCGGATAATAAGGCTGTATTTCCATGTCTACCTACAGCTTCAATATCTGCTCCTTGCTCTAGTAAAAACCTTACTACTTCGGTTTCCCCATGATGAGCAGCGCATATCAAAGGAGTATTTCCATATTTACTCTTAGTTTCAATATTTGCTCCTCGTTTTACTAATAACTTAACCATTTCAATTTTTCCATCATAGCAGGCCCTGCGCATGTTATAATCACTAGAATATCCTTCAGTTACAATTGGTTCACTTTCTATCGCCAATATTAAAGGGGTATCACCGTTTTTATCTTTAATATTAACTTCAGCTCCTTGCCACAGAAGTGATTTTACTCTCTCAATAAATCCTAATTTTATTGCTTTTAGTAGGTTAGGTTCCTTGTGATTTGATTGGTACATTTTAGTTTATTTTTTTGAGTTTCTGTGTACATTCTCTTATGCTTACTATTTCTTTGTCAAGAAGAATTGCCCCTGCTAAAGCTCCTTTCCATTAAAATTCTGCGAATGTTTGTTATAACTTGTTTACTCAAATTCAGGAAAAAGATATAAAAAAGCGAAGCACAACTTTCATGAAATAAAATGCCAATTTTCTAAATGCGCACTTAAAGAACTTTTGAAAAAAGTTGTGTGCGGTCTTGCAGATAGCTATCGCATTTTTATTTACTGTGCTTACTAAATTATTTTTATTAGTTCTGTATCGCATGGTGTTTAACGGTTACTACGAATTTTGTTTAATGGAGTGTTTATGGGCTCAAAAAAAAGGTTATAATGCTTTATATATTTGTTTAAACCGTACTCGGATACTTTTAATCCTTGGTATACTTCTCTTTTAGTTTTGCTGTTATCTAAAAGCTTTTGTATATCACTTGGCCTATAATTCTGCTCAAGATACTCAAGACCATTGATGATTTTTTTATTCATCTTAATTTGCTCACAATAATCTAAACTAAAATTCAACCTTAAAATGAGGACAAAAACAAGGGGCTAATAATTTGATAATAAATTAATAGAAGAAATATTGATAAATTCTCTATGAAATTATTAAAACAGGAAAAAAATCCCCCGAGGGGCCAATATTCATTTCAAAAACTTCGATCAAAAAATAAGTATTACAATAATTGCCTGCACCATTGCGAGTAAGTTGGTGGTGTATTAAGGGGGCGAAGTCCCCTAAAAAATTACCCCTGATAGAGACGTAAAAATATTAAAGGTCGTTGATGATTAGATGAGAACTCAAATAACAAAAAATGGAATTCATGACAGTGCGCAATACGGTGTTGAACTAAAATTCAACACCTGCGCTCTAAAGAATGTTGCACAAGTGGGTTAATATCAGGTCCAGTCAGAGGCATTTTATTTGTATTTGTAGGAGCAATATTATAGTTGTTATTGGCAAAAATTCCTGCTGTTGTGTAGCAGAGAAAATAGTAAATAGTGGTGAAGATAATAAACAAGTTTAAGAAACAGTTCATTTAGTTTTTGCTAAATGCGCACTTATGCATTGACTTTCGTCAATGCTCCGCTCAAAGTTTAAATCAGCAATAAAATCAGGTTATAAAGATGAAGCTTTTAGGAGTGGCAGATTTAGCAAAAAGATGGAATTATACAAAACAGGGAGTACATCAAAAATTAAAACAGGATGTCTCTTTTCCTAAACCAATAGCAACGATTAATAGCGGGATATTAGTATTTTTAGAAAGTGATATTATTGATTATGAAGCTAACAAAAAAGAACTACTAGATGCAGATTATAAGTATTGGCATACTCATATAAAATGGACTTTTAAGAAATAAAATTATTCAATTTTGGAATAAAATGTTAAAATAATTGTAAATAAGATTAGCTTTTAGAAGCTGGATAATTGATAAAAATGACTAAAGGAATAACAACTAGTATACGCTTAGATTCAACTTTAAGCAAAAAACTTGAAAAAGCATCGCATAATTTGCATCGTCGCAAAGGTTGGCTAATTAGTGAAGCATTGCGTAAATATCTTGAACAATTAGAAAATACAGGTTTAGCACAGGAAGCTAGAAAACAATCGTTATTAGCCAGTAAACAGCAAAACCAAGATGATGATTTATGGGAAGTAAACAGCGATCTTGAAAAATGGAGTTCTTGATAAAAAGAGGAGATATTGTCACTTGTGCTTTAAGTGGAGACTATGGCAAGCCTAGACCTGCGGTTGTTGTTCAATCTGATTTATTCAATAAAACGCACGCTAGCGTTACACTATGTCCAATAACCTCTGATTTAGTAGACACGCCATTGTTTCGGATTTTGTTATTACCAAATAAACCAACAGGGCTTATATCAGTATCTCAAATTATGGTTGATAAAATTGTCTCTATAAAATCAGAGAAAATTCATAAGAAAATTGGTAAACTATCATCTGAGGAAATGCTGAAATTAGATAAAGCCCTTAACTTGTGGTTAGGTTTAAGTTAAAAACAGGCTAATAAAACTCAAAATTATTGAATAAACCTTTATTTTTAGGTATCCTTTAAGCCGTTAGTGATGCAGACAACATCATTTACAATCAACTTCTATTAAACCTTTAAAGCTTCATGCTAGGGGTGTGCTA
>CADEGZ010000133.1 GCA_902827015.1 uncultured Pseudomonadota bacterium | reverse complement strand
CATGAATGGCCTTTTTCACATTTCCACCATACCTTTAGATTCGAGCGAGGAGAAAGTTTTGCAGGGTCAAGCATTTCATTCTTTACTGAATCTAATTCACAAGCTAATTCGGGATATTGAGTTGCAAAATTTCTTTTAATCGTTGATTTTTGACCAGCACAATAGGGGCAACCATGTCCTCTATTTCTGCTGTTGATGGTAGCTTCCCATTCGTGTTTATTTGAACACAGCCACCATACTTTTTTACCTGAGCCGTATGAAACATCAGTTGGCGTTAATGGATGATTTTTATCCAGGTGCCATTGTGTTGCTAGCGTTGGGTTTGATGAAGTTAACGATTTCGTAATAATACTTCCTTATGTAAATTTTTTAGAAAAAGGGTCAAGCGCAAACAACAAACGTTAGAAGCAAAACTAATTATAGCTTCATGCATCTAGCATCACGAACGACATCGAGTGAGCCCATTAGCCTGGGTAAAGGAATATAAATTTAAGTTAAATTTCTAAGTCTTTTTTGTTCATACTCAACCCCGCAAAGATGGCGACTACCCACATTCAAAATATGTAAATTATACCAAACCTAGGTTTTACCAATTTAGTAGAAAAAGCAATTATTTTTATCAGAGTTTATCAGAGATGAAATAGAAAAAGCTAATTTTTTATATATAAATCAATAAGTTATATTTTTTAATTCGTCACTATTATTTTTAGTCAAAAATTTATAAAGTTTATTATATATATAATATATTGATATTATGATAGATTTTTATAAATATTGTCGTATTTTTGTTAAACTTTAACACTAAGAGGTATCAAGATATGCCAAAAAGAATTTCAATTGAACGGCAAGTTGAAGGTAAGATATCCCGTTGTTGGAAGCGGAATGTATTTACACGTAAAAACTTTGAAGAATTAAGCGATTACGATCAAATCGGCAGAGCGCTTTTAAACCTAACAAGACAAGGTAAGCTCATTCGTCTTGGCTATGGATTATATGCTAAAGCTCGCACAAACCGTATTACTGGATTACCGATGATTGCCGCTGAGGGTGGTTTTGATCAAGTTGCAAAAGAAGCTTTAACTTTACTTGGTATAAAATGGCAACCCAGCATTGCTGAACAAAATTATAATGCAGGTATTACAACTCAAATTCCAGTGAACACGCAAGTATTGATTAATGAAAGATTTAATCGTACGATTAAAACTGAGCAGTTTAAACTTCAGGTGAAGCGTAATTGGTAACATTCGATCCTATTTTACTTCCAGATATTGCAAATGCCATTGGTCTGCAAAGCTCTGCTTTTGTTGAAAAAGATTACTATGCTGTGCAATTATTAAAAATAATTTCCGAAACAGAAACCTCTGAGGGGAATTTTATATTTGCTGGAGGAACTTGTTTAACAAAAGTGCGCCTGCCCACTTTCAGAATGTCAGAAGATATCGATATCAAATTTTTACCAACAAGTGATTTTCTTAAACAATCTGACAGTCAAAAAAGAAAAAACAGAATCAATCTTGGTACTTCAATTCTCCAATCAATTGAAAAATCCCAATTATTTTCTATTATCAATAAGGAATCAAGAAGTGAAGGACGTTATAGATGTTTTTCTATTAATTACCCTAAAACCTACACCCATCAATCCCTTCGCTCAGAATTAAAATTAGAATTTACTGAGAGCACACAAGAGTATTACCCATCCATAGGGGCATCTGTCAGTTCAATCTATTCTAACGTTACCAAACAGAAACCCGAGATCACCACGCTAACATGTGATCATATACATTTAATTTTTGTGGAAAAATTTGTTGGGTTATTAAGAAGAATAGCGGAAGCATCTAGAGGTTATTCTGAAAATGAGGATGAGGCATTAGTCCGTCATATCTATGATTTGCATTTAATTTATACCAATAAAATAGACTTGACCGATATTCCTGAACTCGTTTCAAAAATCATCACCCGCGACATTAATCAATTTGGAATGAGGCACAAAGAATTTAAAGAAAATCCCCACAAAGAGTTACATTTTGGATTAAATCTGCTAGTGAATGAAGTTAAACATAAAGATAGATATAATGCTTTCCTTGGACCTTTGGTCTACAATGTTAAACCGCCCTCCTGGGAGCATGGTATCGATTCCTTACAACATTTGGGAATACATTACTTGATCGGAATTAATTCTCTCTCTAAATTTTTACAAGGTTTAATTTTTCAATAAATCAAGGCATCAATCTATCTGTAAAATCCAAAGATAAAGGTGAGTTTAACGCCTGTTTTTTGCATTCCGTTTTCAAATAGTATCGATTTGTAATACTATTTGAAAACGGAATGCATATGTTGTGCCCCTTTTCAGTTTGGATAACATAGTGACGTAATGATACAATCAGAAACAGCGTTCATTCATTTTTAAATTTAGTTACTCATTTAAAAAATACTCATACAATAAAACCATCGCAAAGGTATCAAGTTCACAGTATTTAAGTAGAGATGAGCGGAGTTCCTCGCGTTCCCGTCCAGACATCTCCGTAAATTGCATTCTGGCATAAGCTGTCATTGCTGCTCCACCATTATTGAGTTCTGCATCTTCGAACAAAGTATCTAGTTCATCAAGATCCGCCCCTTCAAAAAGTTTTGGTAATAATTGGTATGGGTCAATCACCAAGCCCTTTTGTTCAACTTTAATCCAACTCCAATTTTCATAATTTAGGCTTTTAATTCCGTGTTGGGTACCATAAATTGGCTGTATATATTTCTCCTGAAGGAATTTAGAATCTTGTAAAATCGCTGGCAATACGCTTTTCAAACCATTAGACCCACCCATAAGCGGGTGGTAATAATATTTCTTTACTAGTTCACAAAGATCTACCATTGCTCGCTCACCTTCCCATTCATCTTTCTGATTAGTAATTTTTTAATCCAATCAATTAAGCTGTCTTTGTCAGTTTCACTAGAAAATTCCAACTGTTTAATGATTTCACATAATACCGTATTTTCATGATTATGAAAGCGAAATATTGTTCCGCTATCCAATTCAAGAGCCTTTTTAAGGCTACGGACAAAGTCAAAATTAGGGAATACTCCTGATTCAGCATTAATATACTCATCAACATGTTCAATCGTGCCATCTTTATTCACAATGTGATGTGAAAACTGAAATGCAATCTGTTCATATGGTCTTCTCCCAATAGTAAAGGGAATAGCTACCCTTGAAGTTTCAAAATCAATAAAATGAAGCGGGTATTTCCAAATAGCAATTTCCTTAAACAATCCTGATATATCAATATACTTACTATTTTCTTTTTCTTTGATCTTGCTCGCCTGAAGCCATTGTCTTTGATGTTGAGTTAATCCATTATCCCCTACACTATTGAGATCAAAATCATCTTCTCTTAGTTCCTTTGCCAAAAATCTTCCAAATTTTATGAATGACTCAGATCTAAAATTCCAAATATCAAACACAAATTGTTCGTTGACATTATTAACACTCATTTTTTCACTCCAACACTCGTTAAATCCACTCTTAAGAGGAGGAGCAGGGTTGCATCGAAACTCACATTTCTTGCATTTCCCATCGAGCCTTGGTGTTAGTTTCTGATCATTTAACAAACCTTGTGTTAATTGGGATATTTTAGATTCAAATGGTAGCCTATCCCACTCATTTGTTTTCTTCATTAAATCTACTTTATTTTCAATAATAAGGCCCACCTCTCTTGAAACATCAATATTGGTTAAAACTTTATCACCAACAGTTGATTGATTAGTCCCTGATACCACCAAAATTCTGGTTCTACCATAATCATTTTTTATTAGGAATTTTTGATTTAAAGCTTCTACTGTAGAGAAAGTGTTTTTATTTACCAATGTTAAAAAAGGGATGACTGTAAAACCCGGAAGTGATTTCTTGCAAACGTATACTTGGAAAGCAACATCATATAAATACTTTCCCCAATCAGACATAATACATAAATTGTTTCTTTTATAAAAAAATTGATCTTTTCTTGAATCAAAAGACTTTGCTTTCACTTCAAATAGTTCAATGTGACTTCCAACCTTTCTCAAAATATCTATACGAACCAAAAGATTTTCATATACAAAAGTGGGTTCAAAAATAGTAACATTATCTTGCTTCAAAAGTTCATCTGTTTGAACAACCGAGTCCTTTGTCGAAAAATCAGAAAGGTCTATCCCTTCGGGGTGATAGATTTTTGCTAAAGCCCCTACCTGGAACCCACCTTCCGCCAGAGCTGATAAAAATGGATTCTCGAGTTTATTGTTTTGATATAGATCTTTATGCACTTGATAAAATAGCTTTCTAGGACATTCATGCCCTACATTAAATAATGATTTAGTTAGATATTTTTTATTTGTCTCAGTTGACAAGGTTTTCTCCTTTCCTAATACTATACAAATGTTACATTCTACTTCTTAAGCTTCTTAGCTATAGTATGTACATTTTTTCCCACAGGCAGAATAGAATGTTTTTTCATCCATTCAAGAGCCTTGCATAATCGATCGTAAGTAAATCTCTTTTTGTTAACATGCCAGTTATTTCTCACATCATCAATAATCACATCATCCATTACTTCTGATTTACTAATAATCCGGTCGTTCCAACATGCAAACAGTGTTGCTACAATTTCAGATTGCTCTAAAGTAAGTTTTTTAAATACAAAAATTATTCTCCTAATATTAACAATATCGTCACTGAAGATTGAATTAGCGTTCTCAATGGCTTCGTGGATATTTTTTCCAGGCATATAATAAACACGTTTTCCAGAAAAACGCGTAGTAAAATAATTTTTCTCAGCTGCAATGTCATCAATTTTATTTTTCTTTCCATATAATAGATTATAATCAACCGGTCCGGCAGCTTCTCGATAATATTGCGTCTTCAGATCATGTTTGCAAAGCATATCAGTCACATAAAATACTTTGGAAAATTTTGTGCGACCAAATTGCTTACTTTTTGATAAAATATCTACAATTAATGATGAAAGAATAAGTTTTTTATCTAAAGAACTAGATTTGGCTTGTGTTTCCATTTTTGCAAGAATAATCTCTGGTTTTTCAGAAACCGTAATATAACTTAGGTATTTCTTGAATAAAAATTCAACTCGTTCATATTCATTTTTAAAGTTCACTCTGCCATAAGATTTATCCACAGCCAAATCCAATATTTGGTGCGCTTTAATTAATTCAGGTGGCATTGAGATTGGATCATACAAATCAGCCAAATTACAATCGGAAAATTTTTTTCGAACATCTAATATATTTTGTGCGGCTATTTTAATTGTGTCCGATTGTTTTTCTGTTGGTTCTGGCCATGGATAATTGTTATAGACTAATGAATTTGAATAACGATAATCGCTTTTTAAACGTCCACACGTGGCTCGCACCCATGCCATATGCATTAACGATGTCAATATTCCAAAATGATAAATAGTGGCATTAGGAATGCATAAGTTTGTATCACCTACAATTACTTCCGATGAAAAAAACCCAATAGGGATATAAATCCTTTTTTCAGATGAAACCCTAGGTATTAAAATATAGTTTGCTGTAGGTTGTCTTCTTTCGCCAAACAAGGTAGGGTAGTCTGCTAATTTTTTAGTAGTTTCTCTGTTACTTTGAATTCTATGTTTCTTTACAGCCCCAACGCGTTTAGAAATATTAGGAAGCGATCTCAAATCATGAGGACGAATATTTTCCAACCAAAGGCACCATTTCTTTTTACCATTAATAAATTCTTCTGCACCCATAAATGAACGAATCCACTTTTTTGATTCG
>CADEGZ010000132.1 GCA_902827015.1 uncultured Pseudomonadota bacterium | reverse complement strand
TATTAGTTATCAATTTTAACGACGTAATCCTGCAAAAACTTGCC
This sequence comes from uncultured Pseudomonadota bacterium, assembly GCA_902827015.1. GTDB lineage: Bacteria > Pseudomonadota > Gammaproteobacteria > UBA6186 > Azoamicaceae > CADEGZ01. The sequence goes on along the minus strand of CADEGZ010000132.1, from coordinate 5,793 downwards.
CAAAAACCGGTTTGCCGGAACGCGTTAACCAGACAGATGTTTCCACTGCTTGGCCAATTACAGAACAATGGCGCCTCTTAGGGCGTTGGCATTATGATATACACAATAAACGTTCAAATGAAGTTTCAATGGGAATGGAGCAACAAGGGTGCTGTACAGCCGTTCGGATTTTCATTTCTCACTTCTTAAGGCCCTATGATAACACGCTACCCAATGCTAATGCTAAAAGGCAATACATGAATGCAATTTTCTTTCAATTTATTTTCAAAGGATTTGCAGGTGTTGGACAAAATAAGATTGATCAAACACTTAAGACAGAAATCCCTGATTACAATTGGCACCGTGATAATTTTTAAGATAGAATATACCCTTCACAATTTAAGAGCATTTGCATATTTAATGTTTAACTATATTTTCAGCTAGTTATTGGACTTATATTATGATTCAATTTATCCGACCCGGTTTTTTAGGATTAGCGTGTATTTTAAGCATTAGCTCTTACACGTTATTTGCAGCCCCCCTATCTAAAAAGTTACCCGTTTTAGATAAAATGGTTGCCTCTGTTAATAGCGAAGCAATTACGGAATCTCAATTAAATCAACAAACTCAACTCTTATTGGTACGATTACGCCAAGCAGATGCGGCTTTACCACCCTTGCCAGTACTTCGTAAGCAACTATTAGAACGTATGATCTTAGAAAAGTTACAACTGCAATTGGCAACGGTAGAAGGTATCGAAGTAGATGAACCAACCTTGAACCAAGCTCTACAAGATATTGCAGCACGCGATAACCTAGCTTTATCCCAAATGCAACAATTTTTAGAAGAACAAGGGATCCCTTTTACCCAATTTCGTGAAACAATCAAAACTGAAATTACACTTTCAAAAATACAACAAAAAGAAGTAGGCCAACACATTACTGTTTCTAAAGCAGATATTCAGCACTTTCTAAATTCCCCCGCAGGTCTTGATCAATCTGGGGTAGAATACCGACTGGGCCATATTTTAATTCCATTTCCCTCTGAGGCGCCTTCAAAAGAACAGCAGCAAAAAACCCAAGAACGCGCTGAACATATTGTAAAAGAACTAAAGGCTGGCGCTAATTTTACTAAGATGGCAATTGCAAAATCTGCAGGCCAACAGGCGTTAAATGGTGGGGATCTAGAGTGGCGCAAAACTGAATCTATACCCACTGCGTTTGTAAAGGTTGTCCCCGCTTTACAAATTGGTGAAATCTACGGGCCTATTCGGGACAGCAGTGGGTTGCATATTATTAAGCTTTTAAATAAACGTTCCCAACAAACAACCGGTAAGTCCAAAGAACAAGCGCACATCCGCCAAATTTTAATTAAAACCAATGAAAAAAGATCAGACTCTGAAGCAGAAGCTCTATTGGCTAAACTTCGAACACAAATCATAAACGGTGCAAGCTTTACGGCATTAGCACAACGATATTCAGAAGAAGCAAATGGGGCAAAAGGCGGTGACATTGGTTGGGTAACAGAAAAAACCGTTGTTCCCGAATTCAATCAGGAAATTTTAAAACTTCGAGCTGGGGAAATCAGCCAACCATTCAAAAGCACGCTGGGATGGCACCTTATTTTGGTCGTGGAAAAAAAGAACGAATGTGTTTCTTCAGAAGCAATGCGCAATAAAGCCATGGAAATTTTGTATCAACGAAAATTTGATGAACAACTTATTTCCTGGTTAAGGCATCTGCGTAATGATGCGGAGGTCGAAATTTATTTGAATGAGAATTGAACGGGCACGATTTTCCCATACACCTCGAAAACGTTTTGGTCAAAACTTTTTGCAAGATCCCATTATCATCGAAAAAATAATAAGTCATATTCATCTAAAGAATACAGACAGAGTTATTGAAGTTGGTCCAGGACTTGGTGCACTTACAAAACCCTTGCTTGATAGTGTAGATCATTTAGATGTTATAGAAATTGATCGAGACCTCGCGACACACTTAAAAGAAACCTTTCATTCTCCTAAATTAACCATCCACCAACAAGATGCACTTTGTTTTGATCTCGATTCTTTTAATAAACAACACCCTTCACCTAAAAAATTTAGATTGATTGGAAATTTACCTTATAATATATCAACGCCTTTAATGTTTCACTTTCTCAAGTTTTCAACATTAATTGAGGATATGCATTTTATGTTACAAAAAGAAGTTGTCGCTAGAATGGCTGCTGCTCCTCATCAAAAAGATTATGGGCGTCTTAGCATTATGAGCCAATATCATTGCAAGATAATTCCGTTATTTATAGTTGATAATAGTGCTTTTTACCCAAAGCCAAAAGTACAATCAACTTTTGTTCGCTTAATTCCACATCAAACTATCTCATTCCCTACAAGCAATCTTGCTTTATTTCAAGCCATTACTCGAACCGCATTTAACCAACGTAGAAAAACTTTAGCAAATGCTCTTAAACCTCACTTAAGCGCACAAGATTTCATTATTTTAAATATTAACCCTACCTTACGGCCAGAAGCATTACCAATTGTAGATTTTATTCGAATTACCAATTTCATTAACCAAAGATCAACCGATCCGATCGAGCATAAACATTCATGAGTACTTATGTTGTTGGTGACATACAAGGATGTTTTGTACCTCTGATGCGTTTATTAGAAAAAATTCAATTTGATTCTAAAAAAGATCAATTATGGTTTACCGGGGACCTTGTTAACCGAGGACCACAATCTCTAGAAGTCTTACGTTTTGTAAAATCCTTAAACAAAAATGCACTAACCGTATTAGGTAACCACGATCTCACCTTATTAGCAGTCGCTTATGGTGTTGTTCCTTATCAATCTTATCATCATACTTTTTCTGATATCTTAAATGCGAAAGAAAAAACAGAATTGATCGACTGGTTAAGACACCGTCCCTTCTCAGCTTAAGCTTATCTCTTGCAAAAGAAGTTGAAACAGTATTGCAAGGACCCAATATACACGAGCTCCTTTCTCACATGTACGGTAATGAACCTAACACTTGGGATCCTCAACTAATAGGTTTTGATAGGCTACGTTTTATTATTAATTGCTTTACACGTCTAAGGTTTTGTAGCCCGGAAGGAACATTAGAACTGATCTCTAAAGAATCCGCCAACCAAGCACCTAAAGGATATATCCCTTGGTTTGAGATACCACACCGCCTTAATAAAAACGAAAAAATTGTGTTTGGACATTGAGCCTCTATACAAGGAATATGTGTAACACCAAATATATTTGCATTAGATATCGGGAGTGTTTGGGGGAATTGTTTAACCGCCATGCGCCTATAAGATAACTTACGGTTCACTGAGCCGTGTAATAAAGACCTATAACCTATAAGCCCCTCTACAATATCAATCCATTTTATAAAAATGGAAAATTAACCGGTTTTTTTCTATGCTAAGATTTGTTAAACATTCTTTTTTTCCAGGAGACTCAGCTAATGGTTAAATACATTCTATCCGCATTTACGGCCTTAGGATTAGCCGCTTTTGGCTCTATCGCTTATGGTGATGAGGCTACTAGGGACGATCGAAGAAACATGAGGCAAGAAGAAAGAGACATGAGACAAGATAGAGGCCATCCCAGAGAGGAAAGACGCGACGAGCACAGATTAAGGCACGACGAAAGAGAATTAAGACACGACAGAAGAGAAGAAAGGGAAAGAAGAGAACAAAGAGCAAACCAAGCACCAAAACCTACAGCAAAGCCTGCAGCACAACCACCCCGTTCTAATCCTAACCAAAATAACAGACAAGAAGAAAGGCAGAAATACAAAGAAGAAAGAGAACAGCGTAGGGAAGAAAGACGAGAAGAAATGGAAAAGCGTCGTCAAGAATGGGAACAAAAACATCAACAAGAGCAACAACAAGGAGGCAATAGCAACTCAGGGACAACTGGCGGTACAACAGAAGCTCCTCCTGTACCCGCACCTGCTCCTGTCCCAAGCGAATAATTAAAAAAATAATTGGCTTACCATCTAAAACAAAGGAGGCTTTTAGCCTCCTTTGTTATTTGGATTTTCATTTAAATACATTAACTTCAAGTAACGATAATAAGTTCCTTCAGCATTAGAAACTGCTAACAAAAACCCTTCTTTGCCATCTAAAAAACCTAGCCTTAAAAAATAACCTCGAAAGAATGCAAAAAAACCATGAGATAGCGCCTTCAAAACACTCCCTTTTTTACCTTGTCGTTGTTTTTGCTCTGCACTCCAATTGGAATACTCATTCATTTTCTTCAAAACAACAAAAAGATTTGGAAATGCAATATGACGGATCTTACCTTTCAACTTCCCAATACGGCCTTGGATATCAATTCTTTCGTGCACCAATAATGAAACAAACCGGCCTTTGGTTCTGCGAAACAATACGGCTTGTCGATCATTCCACCAATCACCAAAGCGGATCAATTTTCCACAATATTCTGATTCAAAAAAAATTTCAAATGCATCGTAAGGCGTATTAGAAATTACCGCTAGAATACTTTCTTTAAGTTCAGGAGTTACCCGCTCATCCGCATCTAATGATAAAACCCACTCTCCTGTTGCCATTTCAAGTGCACGTTGTTTTTGCGCGCCATATCCTGGCCAATCTGTTACCAAAATTTTATCGGTATATTTTCGACAGAGATCTACGGTGTTATCTGTACTGCCTGAATCTACAACAACGATTTCATCCGCCCATTCAACAGATCTAAGACAATCCTGAATATTATGGGCTTCATTTTTGGTAATAATAATCACACTTAATAATGGCATAACGTTCACTTTATACCTTACTTTTCACACTATTAAAATACATACGTTCAAAGTATTATAGGAATAATACTAACTTATATTTTATTGCCGTCGCCAGATCCATGCAAACAATTCAACCGCTTCTACAATTAATGTTGTGAAGGAGGTATACTGTGTGATGCTTAATTCGTTAAAAACTTCGATAAGGAGGGGGGTCTGAATGTTATTCATATCCCAAATAAGGATCTTATTTTTAATTTTTTTATTAATCAGAAGCGCTCCAGCATCCGCAGATTATGTCTTTAACATGACGCGTGGTGTCACTGAAATCAGTCAAGGAATTCATAGTCTACACATGACCATTTTCTGGATCTGTGTAGCCATTGGTGCCTGTGTTTTTAGTGTTATGTTCTACTCTATTATATGGCATCGCAAATCGCGAGGCGTACAAGCCGCGCATTTTCATGAAAACACCATCGTTGAAATCATATGGACCTTAATCCCATTTTCTATCCTCATTTTAATGGCTATTCCAGCAGCCCGATTATTAATTAAAATGCACGATACAACAGATTCCGACTTATCTATTAAAATCATTGGCCATCAGTGGTATTGGGAATATGAGTACTTAGGATAAGGTGTTCGTATTGTAAGTCGTCTTGCTACTCCCCAAGAACAAATTCATATTCAAGACATTAAAAACCCTCATTATTTACGAGAATTCGACAAACATTTAGTCATCCCTCAAAAAAAGAAAATCCGTTTTTTAACCACTGCTAACGATGTTATTCACTCTTGGTGGGTTCCAGCATTAGGGGTTAAAAAAGACGCTATCCCTGGTTTTATCAATGAAATTTGGGCCAAAGTTGAAGAGCCAGGGATCTATCGAGGACAATGTGCTGAACTGTGTGGCGTTTTGCACGGTTTTATGCCAATTGTTCTCGAAGTAAAACCTGAAGCGGAATATAAAGTGTGGCTTGCAGAAAAAAAAGCGGCCTTAAATAACCATCAATCTACGGGAAATGTACCATGAGTACCGATT
>CADEGZ010000131.1 GCA_902827015.1 uncultured Pseudomonadota bacterium | reverse complement strand
TTCTCTAAAGCGAGCACTTATTTTAAAAGATAAAACTGAAAGTAAGGCATCGGATTTAGCAAGTGCTTTGTCTACCGTTACAGGTACATTAATGTTAAGTAGTAACTCACCGCTTTCTCTAGGACTAGAGGAGCGAGTCAATGTATTATCTTTTAGTAATCCAATAACGCTACCCCCCACATCTCTAACAGGAACAATACCTTTTAATACCTTATCATCGTCAATAACTGTGCAGAATGTTGTTGAAAAAGAAAAAGCAAAACTTAGCACCGGCGGCACAAGTTCTGGTTAAATAAAACTTAATTTGCAACTATTTCAGATCCAAAATTTTGCAATAAAAGGTACCAAACAAGAGCAATACACACATAAGAAAATAAAATAACTGCAACTGGAACAATGGTACCATCAAATGTGATCTCTGAAATCAATACGGATCCAGCAGCCAATAATTGACGAATGGCAGTATTCATGGCAGATGCTGTTCCTTTCATCTCTGGAAAAAGATCAAGTGCTTTCATACCAAAAATACCGATAATTAAAGCACCACCGGCGGCAAACACACTCATTGATAAGCAGATCCAAAGAATTGAATGAGGAACATACAATGCGGTAATAAGTAGAATGGTGCTACCTACAATAATCATTAGGCCACCTAAATGTTTAGTGTAGTCTATCCCTTTTTTTGCAATTAAAGGGCTACTGAGCGCTGAAAAAATTAGAAAAGCAATTGTGGTAATTGCTTGATAGTACCCATAGTAATCTGGGGAAACATTCAAATGATTGATGAAAATGAGAGACAAATTAGAAACATATACCACAAGGGCAATTAGAGGCAAAAGCCCAATTACGTTATAACCAACGAATCGAAAATTGGTTGAAAGAACAAGATAATCTTTTAAAACAGATTTTAAATCCAATGGTTTTCGTTTTTCTTTTGGTAAAGTTTCTTCGATAAATAAAAATGTTCCTAAGAAGGAGAGAGTGGCTAATATAGCGATTACAACGAAGTTAAGACGCCAATTAAAATGATTAGCTAAATACGCACCCAAAATGGGTGCGCCCGACATGGCAGTTGTGATCACACTATTTAAAATTCCAATCATACGACTGGCTTTTTCAAGTGAAAACCGATCTAAAAAAACGGCACAACCGACAACCATAGGTACGGAAGCAGACATTCCTTGGATGATGCGCCAAGTTAACATAGTGCTAAAGTGGGCAGCAAACACGCAAGCAAAACTACTAATGGTAAATAGAGAGAGCCCGGCTAATAATACCTTCCTTCTTCCAAAGGCATCTGAGAGTGGGCCACAAACCAAACCCGCTATGCACAGACCAATAAAATTTAAACTTAAAATGAGCTGTATTTTATCTTCTGTTGTTGAGAAAAAATCTACCATTTGCGGAAAAGCAGGGACATAAATATCTGCTTCAGCACACATTGCAATATACATAATTGCAACAACCATTAGCATTAAAAATGCTGAAGTTTTTTCAGATATCTTTTCAAATAACATTTATATTTCCTGAATCATTTTAATAACTTGAATGGGCATGTTTTGCGCACTCCACCAAGAAATTCGCAAAAGCAGTATAAAACATTTAATTGATTAGGACCATTACATTAAAAGTATAATTTTTAATTCTAACTAACCCCCTCTCGTTTTACCTGATGTTTTTTTATTTAAGGCGACAAAATCACCTTGGTAATCTACTGATAATTTACCTTGCTGGAATATTTGTGCAGATATTTTTATACGTGCTTTATTCATACGATTAAGTATTTTTAAAAATCGTTCCCAGCTTGGTTTATTTGGGATTAAACATTGGACTTTAAAATCGGTTGTTACTGGAAGAAGATAATGAATGTCGCTATGTGCAATTACAATTTCAGAACAGTCTAAAACGTCTCTTAGATTAAGATATAATAAACTCCAACTGGCCAATGTTGCAACAGCATGTAAACTTCCTCCAAATACGGTTTTTTTGTGGTTAATATTATTTGAAAGCGGTGCTGAAAGAACAACTTTTTTTAAAGATGCCTGCTCAACTTGTAATCCTAAAGATAACGATATAGGAATATTTTTATGAATGTAATCTTCTAATACCCGCTTATTTATAGGATGCTTTTCTGCTGGAAATGGTTTTTCCATTTTGAAGTTAGCGACTTTCTTTTTCTGAATAACAATCAAGAACTTCAAATTTTTGATACTCAGGATGAAAGAAATGGATTTTACCCGTATTTAAATCAAAGTACCAGGCATGTAAAGATAATGTACCGTTATCAATGCCTTCTTTTATCCATGAAAAAGTATTTAAATTTTCTAAAGAATATAAGAGAGAATGCTGGGCACAAATATCTGCTTGATCAGGGGTGCTCAGGTTTGGGTGGTCATTAATAACCTGATGACAAGCAGGTTTTGCTATTTCTACCCATTGTGAAAGAAAGCTATTCATTGTAAATGATTTACTTTTTTTATAATTTTCTAACAAAGCAGTAATGCCCCCACATTGACTGTGCCCTAAAATAATAATATCCCTGATCCCTAAATCACATATCCCAAACTCTAGAGCAGCACTAGTTCCATGGTAGTGTGAATCAAATTCACAGGGTGGTATTAAATTAGCTACATTTCTTATAACGAAAAGATCCCCTGGCTTACAATCCAAAATAATTGCTGGATCCACTCTAGAGTCAGAACATGCAACAACAAGGTATTTTGGTTGTTGTCCTATTGTTACTAAATTCTTATAGAGTGCTTTGTCTTTCTCAAAGTATTGTTGCCGAAAATTTTTATATCCTTTAATAAGATAATCAATTTCTTTCGACATTTACCCCTCCTTAATTGAGTCTTATATTAACACACGGGGTTAACATATAAGCAATCCAAAGTAAATTGAGAAAGATAACTTTAAAAATTAACTTTTAATAATTAGTAATGGCAAAAAGAGATAATTCTAGGGAAGTTGGAAAGAAACGGATTTTTAATCATAAAAATCCGCTTCATTTTCTAGATCTCTTTTAAAATTAAATATACCAATTGGTTTAGGTGGCATTCGGTTCTTTTTTTTGTGAAAGTTGGCAAATGGCATTTTCAAAATCTTCTTGTAGCCTTGCCATGTAAGTGGTTTTATCTATGAGTTCTTTGCTTAAATTTGCTAAGCGTTTATCACGGTTGTGAAGTTCGTTTTGTAAAACCAAATATTTTTCTTTTAATTGATGCAACTCCTCTCTTAATTCTTTGTTTTTTTGCTGAGATTTTGAACGTAAGGTGCGATTACCTGTTGGGGTATCGTGTACTTGACGATAGGTGGTTAAAATAAGTCTAGCACTATCAAGTTCTATCGAAGAATTAGACATAACACACTCCACTTTGTTCTCTTCTACTAAAAAATTAAATTGTTAAACACCTTGGTTTTAAGCGTTAATGAAACTTAGCTTAGTACAAGATTTTCAAAAAATAAAGCTAATGAAATAAATTATTTTAGCTGCCTTAGTCGTCTTAATGTTTATTGGTAGAACAACTATTTTAAGCTGTAGCTATATAGACTATATATTGTGCGAAATTAACTATACCCTCTTGGGAATGAAGAGCTTTCTCTCATGTTTGCGCCTAGCCTAAAATCCGATTGCGAAGGGTACTATACTCTACAGACGGGCGATAATCATATTTCTTAGGAGAACTTTGTTTTAAAAATATCTAAAGCTTTTCTTAAAAATGAAGTCTTAGGCGGTTTTTTAATAAAATAAGGTTCTAGGATCTTTATGACTGGGGTATGATGATTCCGAACAGCCCATTCGAATGGAGACATACCGTTATTGTCTAATACATCGATTAAAGTGTCTTGATGTGCAAGTAAACGGTTTAAAATTCCAACATGACCATTACGAGCTGCCCAGTGCAAAGGGGTAAGACCGTCCATATCTGGTAGATTAGTTTCAATTTTTAGTGAATATAATAGTGCATTTACCGCTGCCTCATGATTATAAATGGTTGCTAAATGTAAAGGGGTTCTTCGCTCATTATCAATTAAATTAGGTTCGTTGCTTGAAACAGAAATCAAAATGCTAATGACATCTGAATGTCCATTACGCGCAGCCAAATGTAAAGGAGTAGTGTCATTTTTATCGGCAATGTTTACTTTAATTCCTGGCGCGGTTAGTAATACAGTGATTACCTCAATAAATCCATGCCAAGCTGCCCAGTGTAATGCGCTCCAGCCGTCGCTATTGACCGCATTTGGGTTAATGTTTGGTACAGTTAGTAATGCATCTACGATATCTGCATGTCCCATACGTGAGGCAATGTGTAAAGCGGTCCAGCCATTATTACTAACCAGGTTTACGCTGATATCTGGTACCGTTAGTAGTAGTTTTACGGTTTCGGTTAGTCCTTCGCGCGTTGCAAGGTGGAGCGGGGTCATTCCTTGTTCGTTAGGATAATTAACGTCAACGCCATGAATAGAAAGTGCTTTTAAAATTTGAGAAATATTGCCTTCTAGCACGGCCTTTTGTAATTCTTGAGTATTAGTAATAACTTTATTAATTCGAGCCTCAATTTCATTTAATGGAACCCCTTCTTCTTTAAATTTCTTTTCCAGTAGATCTACATAATGCGCATTAGTAACGACATTTCGTAAGGCACTGGTATGGACTACGGATTTCAAGCGCTCTCCTTCCATAATGGATTTTTTAACCATATGGGTATTAGGAAGAATAGCGGTACGATTGTCTAATAGATTAAGGTTTTTTAATGTAAACTGCTTTATAAACTGGACGATTTCCTCTGAATTCGCTTTTTTTTCAACAGAAAGAGGTATTAATTCTCCGGGGCTTGTAATTAATTTCTTAAAATCGTTTAAATCGTTTTGTACAGCATTAGAGCAAACTTGTTCAAAAGTAGCAATGTCTGTTGCCATTAAAATGCGCAACCCTGCTTTTAAACGAAAAGAGTTGGTTTTCGAGACATCTCGTAAGGCTTGAGCGATAGTTTGCTCAATTCTTGCTTGTTCCTCAGGAAGTATTGTCATAAGGCGCAATTTAAAAAATCTTAATTCCTTTTAAAAGTTTAGATGAGCTTTTCATATTTATCATAATTCCTTTTTCTATATTAAGACTTCTAAATAAATATAGTACTTTGAAAATACTGTATTTAAAACTAGTCTTAAAGACAACTATTTTCAGTTATTCTAACGAAATGAAGCATAACAACACCCATACTCCATCCATTGCTACCCATAAAAATTTTGAGGAAATTATCCCCAAGATAGATCAATTACGACAACAAATTAATTATCACAATTATCGCTACCATGTGTTAGATAAACCTGAAATTTCGGATGCAGAATACGATCGGTTATTTCAAGAATTATTACAATTGGAGTCACTTTACCCCGAATTAAAAACGGTTGATTCCCCAACCACTCGAGTCGGTGCGTCGCCTTTAAAAATCTTCCCACAAGTAACGCATAATGTTCCAATGCTTTCTTTAGATAACGCGTTTTCAGAAAAAGATCTAAAGGAATTCGATAGGCGTGTTCGAGATCGTTTAGAAACAACCGAAGAAATTATTTATACCTGCGAGCCTAAATTGGATGGGGTAGCCGTTACTCTAATTTATGAAAGAGGCCTTTTCACTTTGGGAGCAACCCGGGGAGATGGAATTACTGGGGAACAAATCACTGAAAACTTGCGAACTATTCGCAGCATTCCTTTACAGTTGCAGGGGAATTGGCCTTTTCTCTTAGAGGTACGAGGAGAGGTGTTTATGCCAAAAGTCGCATTTCAAACTCTAAATGAACGTGCTTTAAAACAAGGAGAAAAAATATTTGCTAATCCTCGTAATGC
>CADEGZ010000130.1 GCA_902827015.1 uncultured Pseudomonadota bacterium | reverse complement strand
GTAATGCTACCTTGCATAATATGGACGAAATAGAGCGTAAAGACATTCGGATCTATGATACGGTCATTGTACGACGTGCTGGTGATGTAATACCTGAAGTTGCTTCGGTTATTCTTGAGAAGCGACCGCCAAATGCCAAACAAATTCAACTCCCTAAACATTGTCCTATTTGTGGCGCAGATGTTATCCGGGAAGGGGGAGAGGCAGCAGCACGTTGTATGGGAGGATTAGCATGTCGCGCCCAACAAAAAGAAGCCATTTTACATTTTGCAGCACGACGCGCTATGAATATTGATGGTTTGGGAATTAAGATTGTTGATCAACTTGTTGAGACGGGATTGGTTAAAACTGTGGCCGATCTTTATACATTGAAAACAGAGAAACTAGCAGAATTGGAACGATTAGGTAGTAAGTCTGCCGAAAATTTGGTTAATGCCATTGAAAAAAGTAAAAAAACGACATTTGCCCGTTTTCTATATGCTTTGGGCATTCGAGAAGTAGGAGAGACCACCGCTCAAACTCTAGCAGCGCATTTTATGGATTTAAATGCATTGATTAATGCTGACGAAATTGCTCTACAAACCATTCCTGATGTTGGTCCTATCGTTGCAGCACATATCAGTACATTTTTTCGGCAGCTTCATAATATCGAAGTTATTGAGCAATTATTAAGTTCTGGTATACATTGGCTAGCTGTGAAGAAAAAAAATATTTCTGCAGAACCTTTGAAAGATCAAATTTTTGTACTCACTGGAACTTTAAGTACTTTAAGCCGTATTGAAGCAAAAGAACGTCTTTTAGCTTTAGGAGCTAAAGTTAGCGAAAGTGTTTCTAAAAAGACCAGTTATGTGGTTGTTGGAGAAAATGCCGGTTCAAAATTATCTAAAGCAGAACAATTAGGTATTGCAGTATTAGACGAAAAACAATTTTTAAAATTATTAAATCAATAAGCCATGAGTATATAAAAAGTTTTGAAGAGATGCTTTGGGTATTATGTTTTAGGATTCATTTGAACAAGCGTTGGAAATATTTTTCAATTTCAATATCTTCAATATCTTTCCCAATGTAACCAATATAATTATCAGGGCGAATAATGCAGTAGGTTGGTCCATTCATGTTATAACGTTGTATAATTGCAATGTCTAGCTCACTCACCGAGATAATTTGGAATAACCCTGCATATTTTTGCTCTAATTTTTTCAAGTAAGCATTGTTTCCACGATAGGATAAAATAAAATGTTTATCTCGAGTTAGTATATCAAACAACATTTCATTTTGGTGCGTTGTAACATTTGGAGCACGGTCTCCAGCAAATAGCAAATATTGGTTTTCAGCGGCTAAAACGATAGGACTTTTTCGATAATTAAACCTAAGTTGTGCAATTCCGTTCACCATCATTTTTTGTATTGGTGGAAAACGACTTATTATGGGAATTAGAAAATTACGTAAAATATTTATTGCCTTATTGCGTGACGTTGCTCCCTTTATTAAAGTATGCGTAAATTTTATTACTGCTTGAGCAACAGGACGACGTTCTGCTTCATAGCTGTCTAATAGATCTGGGGAAGATTTTTGTTTTTCCACCAGTGCGAGCTTCCAAGCAAGATTAATAGCGTCTTGCATTCCCATATTCATCCCTTGTCCGCCTGCAGGCGAGTGAACGTGCGCTGCATCTCCCAGTAAAAATATTCTTTTAAGACGATAAGCTTTAGCTAATTTTTCATGAATAAAAAATTTAGAGTTCCAGCGTGCTTTACCAATTGTTATTGGTTTTTGCAAAAATTTTGAACAAATTTCCATGAAGATTTTTTCATCGATCTGTTCAATATTTTGATATTTCGGATTTTGACTTACTTCCGCTATTAATCGGCAAGAGTCTTGAAAAGGCACAATTAATAATGTGTACTCGTTGCTTGTAAACCCTAACAGTGTATTTAAAGGGTGTTCTGATTTGATTGGAGCATCTATCATAATAAATTTTTGGAGAGGATCTTCTCCCACGTAATCAATTTTCGTTTGTTCTCGAACCGTGCTTTTATACCCATCTGCTCCAATTAACCAATTGGCAGTAATAGTTTCAGCGCCATGAGTGGTAAAAACTTTAGCCGTAACAATCTCGTCATCTTGCTCAAACGATTCAAAAGTTACATTGCGTTCAACGATAATTCCTAGTTTTTCAAGGTGATTAATTAAAATGGCTTCTGTTTCATTCTGTGGCAAACTTGCTAAAAAAGGATATGGGCTATCCATAACCTTTGTATGTAATTTTGCCAATGAATGCCATCCTGCAGACATATGTACGGAAGTAATTTTTAACGATTTTTTAAGTATTTCTTCAACAATTCCCATAGACGCCAGTAATTCTAGGGTTCGAGCCTGTATAACACAGGCATTAGAAGTTTTTGTAGCTTCGGGTTTTTTATCAATAATACGGCATGCTATGCCATAACGATGTAATTCTGCTGCCATCGTTAGTCCTACGGGGCCTGCACCTACAATTAATACTGGTATATTACTTTTCATCTCGTTTCTGCCTTTAATTGAAGTATAGTCAATGAAAATGAAATTGAGCTACCTTATAAAATTAACCAGCAAGTCGTTTCCTTAGGTCTATTTTTTGATATACTTTCCCCGTAAGATTGGCCTTAGGGCAGTAATTAACTCTAAAGAAGATTTTACATTAAATAAGTTAATTAACAAAATTATCAAGAAAAGAGGAAAAATTTGTGAATTTTCAAGCAATTGACAATGATAAAGCGATTCGATTTGGTTTTGGTAAAAACTGGTTAGATTATTCAAAGCATATTAACGAAGAGCGCATTGCAGAGGCCGTAAAGTCGCTACAACGCTTTTTTAAAACTGAACATTGTATTGGTAAAACATTTTTGGACATTGGTTGCGGTTCAGGCCTCTTTTCATTAGCAGCGCTGAAGCTGGGTTTTGAAAAAGTATTTGCAATAGATATTGATCCGGATTCTGTTAGAGCAACCACCTTTTTGTTATCTCAATATGCGTCCGGTGAACAGTGGCAGTGTAAAGAGTTAAGTGTTTTCGATCTTGACCCCAAAACTATTGGGCTTTTTGATGTGGTTTATTCTTGGGGGGTGTTGCACCATACAGGAGAGATGAGAAAAGCCATTAATATTGCTTCGCAAATGGTAAAACCCCAAGGTATATTGGTACTGGCTTTGTATCGAAAAACATTAATGTGTGACTTTTGGGCGTGGGAAAAAAGAGTTTATAACAATGGGCCTAGATGGTTTCCTTTTATTGCTCGGAATTTATATAAGGCTTTATTTTTAACACAATTGTTGATTAGAGGTAAAAGTATTCGCGAGTACACCTCAAAATATTTAAAAAATCGGGGTATGAGTTGGCACCATGATATCGTAGATTGGTTAGGAGGATATCCTTACGAATCTATTAGTCCTAGCGAATTGAAAATATTTTCTGACTATTTAGGATTTGAAATGATCCAAGCATTTACTAAGAAACAAACGGTTGGCCTTTTAGGCTCGGGCTGTGATGAATTTTCTTTGAGGAAAATAACTTAATATTTTCTTCTTTATAAGAGCAACATATATACCATTATACTAGCTAGATGATAATTTAAACCCATAGGCCTTTAGAAGTGCCTCTATACGAGGGGGTCTCCCTTGAAAGTTTATAAATAAATCCATAAAGTCTTTAGAGCCTCCTTGTTCTAAAATAGCCATTAAAAACTTTTGAGCGATTTCTTGATCAAAAACTTTATTGTTTGATTTAAATTTCTCGTAAACATCTGAAGAAAGTACTTCAGACCATATATAACTATAATAGCCTGCAGCATATCTTCCTGAGAAAATATGCGAAAAGCTATTTTGGAATTGATTAAAAGACGGAACTGGTAGTAAAGCAGTTTTAGTTCGCACGTCATCTAGTATATTTTGTATATAGGTGTCTTCCTCGCCTACTGGCTGCATATGTAATTTAAAATCAAACAAACCAAACTCTAATTGCCGAATTAATTTCAACCCTGCTTGAAAATTTTTAGTGGCTATTAACCTTAAGAAAAGATCCTTTGGCAAGCAAAGTTGTGTTTCAAAGTGTTTGGAAATCAAAACCAAGGCTTCTTCTTCCCAGCACCAGTTTTCCATTAATTGACTGGGCAGTTCAATGGCATCCCAATAGACTCCGTTACCCCCCGTAATGCTAGGATAATCAATGGTTGTTAAAATAAAATGCAAACAATGGCCAAATTCGTGAAAAAGTGTGATTACCTCATCATGCGTTAGTAAAGTTGGCGTTGCACCAGAAGATTTTCCAAAATTGGCTATCAAATAAATCACCGGGACTTGAAATGTAACACCTTCTCTTCCAATACGAACTTTACAATTTGCAACCCAAGCACCTTCCTGTTTATTTGAACGTGTATAAAGATCTATATAAAACTTGCCCCTTAATTTGTTTTGTGAATCATAAACTTCAAACAATCGAACAGCATCATGCCATTTGTCAAAATCTAACACCTCTTGAATAACCATGCCATATAATCGGGTTGCAATGTTAAATAGCCCTTGTAAAACCACTTCTTCCGGGAAATAAGCTTGTAATTCTTTTTCGGTAATTAAGTATTTTTTTTGTAACAATTTCTCGCTTAAATAGGCGACATCCCAGACTTTTATGTCGTTTAACTGAAACTCCTTAAGTGCAAATTCTTTAAGCGTTTTTAGATCTTGTTCGGCAAATTTTCTAGAATGCGTGACTAAATCAGATAAAAAATTCATTACCTCATCGGTTGTTTTTAGCATTCGGGTTGCTAATGCGTATTCAGCGTAATTATTAAAATCTAAAAGGTTTGCTAGCGTTTGGCGGATTTTCATAATCTCCATCATGACTGGACTATTATCCCATTGCTTTCCTCCCGGAAAATACGCTGAGGCGCGTGTATTGTAAGCTTGATACATTTCTTCTCGAATTTTTCTATCTTCTACATAAGTCATTACCGCATGATAACAAGGAAAATCTAATGTTAATAACCAACCATGCTTATTTTGTTGCTTGGCAGTTAAGTGCGCTGTTTCTAATGCATTTGTAGGCAAGCTTGTTAAACGGCCAAGATCGGTAATAAGTAAAGACCAATTTTGAGTAGCGTCTAAAACATTTTGCTTAAATTGGTTTTCCAATTTAGATAATTGTACATTTAAATTTTTAAAAAGGGTTTGTTTATCTTCTGGCAAGGCAATACCAGACAGCCTAAAATCTCGCAATAAATTTTCTATAACTTTTTTTGCCACCAAATCCAGTTTTAATGATTCTTCACTTTCAGAAATTTTTAAAAGTGCTTGATAAAATTTTTTGTTTTGCTTTATTTCTGTCTGATATAAAGAGACTTTAGAAATTGTATTTTCATATGCCTGATACCACTCTGGGGTATTCATAACTGCATTTAAATGAGAGATAACGCCTACAATATCTTCTAATTGCGCCTGCATTATTTCAAAAGGCCAAATTAAATTCTCCCATGTAGGATTCTCCAAGGCTTTACTTAAGGTATTTTTACTTTTAATAATGATCTGATCAATGGCCTCTTCTGTTTGTTGCCAAGTAATACGTGAAAAAGGCGGTAGCTCATAGTCAGACAATGTTAATAAAGGATTTGGCACACTGATCTCCCATTAGAAACTTTTTTTCTTTAAAAAATAACTTATTGAACCCCTTCACCACATTAGTTGAAAAACTAACAATGGTATTAGTTCTGTCTATTATATCCAAAATAACGTATATGCACATTGTGTATATATGTTTTTTTTGTTATTACGTTAAACTAAGGGATAAGGTACTCTACTTGGGTAAAGGGAAAGGAAACG
>CADEGZ010000129.1 GCA_902827015.1 uncultured Pseudomonadota bacterium | reverse complement strand
TGTAGAAACCCAAATAAATGTATGCCAGGCATTTTGTTCTTTTAAAACATCTTCCCAAGTGAGTACCTGAGTGACTAGCAAGAGCGCAAGGCCCACGAGGGCGGCAACTGTTGCATTGATGTTAAGGTAAGAACCCAGTACCCAAAGTGTTAATAACAAACCAAAGGTTCCCAGCATTACCCATTCTTGTTTACTTAAAGGGCCCATCTCAGCTAATTTTTGACGGGCAAATTGAGGTGCTTCTGGAGTAAGTTTAATTTGAGCAGGATATAGAATTTGCAAGATCCAAGGAAGCAAAGCAAGGTTAATAACCCCGGGGATAATGGCAGCCAAAGCCCAGGTTGTCCAACTAATCTCGTGTCCTAACGATACTGCAATATTCATAATAAGTGGATTTCCTGCAGTTGCCGTTAGAAACATTGCACTGGTAATCACATTGGTTTGATAAGCAAGCTTCATTAGATAGGAACCGATTTTGCGCTCAGTTTTTTGCTTAGGAGTGCTTTGATATTCTTCAGAGATAGCACTAACAATTGGATAAACAATACCAGCACCTCGAGCGGTATTACTGGGTGTGAAGGGCGCCAATAAAAACTCCGTCGTAATAAGTCCGTAAGCAAGACCCAGCGTGCTTTTGCCCATGTGTAGTACAAAGTAGTAGGCGATTCGGGTACCGAGACCCGTTTTAATAAAACCCCGGGCTAGTAAAAAAGCCAGTAGTATAAGCCACATAACGCTGTCACTAAAGGCGGAGAGGGTTTGTTTAATAGTAAGGGTATTGGTAATTCCACAAATGGCAAGTGCCAAAATAGAGAGAGCCCCCATGGGGAGTAGATTCATAATAATAGCAGTGATGGTGGTAACAAAAACCGCAAAAAGATGCCAAGCTTTTGGGTTAAGCCCTATCGGAGGGGGTGTAAACCACAGTATCAGTAATAATGCTAAGGCCCAAATAAAATTAGGAATTTTAAATAATGTTAAGTAACTAAATTTTGTTTTATTCAGCGAGGCGGCATTGCTGTTAGCCACAACCTGTCTCTCCTATACTTGCTCACTTTAAGGCTTGCTTGATCTTGCCTGAACAAGGGTTCCCATGGCAAGTCGTGCAATTCTAAGGTATGCTATAGGCCGAGAATTTCGATGAGTAGATTTTGTCATGCGGTTAAAAAAAATTAAACTGGCAGGGTTTAAATCCTTTGTGGATCCCACAACTTTGGAATTAAAAAGTCCATTGGTTGCTGTGGTGGGTCCAAATGGTTGTGGAAAATCTAATATTATTGATGCCGTTCGTTGGGTTATGGGGGAAAGTTCCGCAAAGAACTTGCGAGGCGAATCGATGACAGACGTCATTTTTAATGGATCATCGATGCGTAAAGCGGTTGGTCAAGCACAAATCGAATTGGTTTTTGATAATTCAGATGGTAGTTTAGGCGGGGAATATGCTCGCTTTAGTGAAATTTCTATACGTCGACAGGCAACACGAGATGGTCAGTCTGCCTATTTTTTAAATAATACACGTTGTCGTCGTAAAGATATTACCGATATCTTTCTTGGAACAGGGCTAGGGCCTAGAAGTTATGCCATCATTGAACAAGGGATGATATCTCGTGTTATTGAGGCACGACCAGAAGAATTACGGTCGTTTTTAGAAGAAGCTGCGGGTGTTTCATTATATCGAAAACGACGTCACGAAACCGAGACTCGAATGCGGCATACTCGTGAAAATTTAGAAAGGTTAAATGATGTTAAACAAGAGCTTGAGAAACAATTAGAACGGTTAAAACGTCAATCTGAATCGGCAGAGCGTTATAAACTGCTTAAAGAAAAACATGATCACTTAGAGGCTCAATTATTTGCTTTGCGTTGGCAGGTTCTTAATCAACAACTGCAAGAACGTTCGAATAATATTAGAGCCCTTTCGAATGGACTGGAAGAGAAATTGGCAGTCCGTGCTGGTTTTGATTTAGAACTTGAAAAATTACATATTATTCATACTGAGAAAATAGATGCCTGGAAAATAGAGCAAGGACAGTACTATGATTTAGGCACTCAAATTGCACGTGTAGAGCAAACTTTGCAACATCATCGTGAACGCTTTGATGCCTTACAAACTGATATTTTACAAACAGAGCAAAATTATGCACAAACTTCTTTACAAGTAACGATAGATGAAACACGTCTTTTAGCCTTAAAGGAAGAAATTTCCAAGTTAAGGCCAGAAATTGAAGTTGCAGAAAACTTAACTAAACATTCAGAAAAAGTATTTTTGGAAGCAGAAGTTGCAATGCGACATTGGGTAGAGAATTTTGAGGTATTTCAGCGAGATGCTGAAAAACCACAACGACTTTCAGAAGTAGAAAAAGCAAGAATTGAGCAATTAGAGAAACAAAGCCGTGAAGCGCAAATGCAACTTGATCGTTTGCAAAAAGCGCATTCCTCAATCGATATTCATATCCTAGAGGAAGGACTTATAAGATTAGAAGCCGAGAAACGAGAGTATGAACAAAAAGGGAACATTTCGACAACTTTTTTAAACGAGCTTTCTTTAGAATTAAACGAAGAACGTAATGCATTAAAGAATGACAATACACATTTAAATGAATTGCGTGCGCGCTTACAAAGTTTAGGTGGACGCCTTGCTTCTTTGGAGGCGTTACAACAAGCAGCTCTTGGTAAAACAAACGCAACGATTCAGTCTTGGTTAAACGTAAATGGTTTATTAGATTATCCTCGCTTGGGTGAGATATTAACAGTTGAGGCGGGTTTTGAAAGAGCCCTTGAAACAGTGCTTGGAAATGCTCTAGAAGCTATTTGTGTATCAGATCTGGATACCGTTACCGGGTTGATAGCAGAACTTAAAGAGGGCAATTTAACATTTATTGACAATGTATCGAATGACGTTTCTTTATCGATTGCGTCTGAACTATTGGTAAGTAAAGTAAAAGCCGATTTATCTATTAAAAATTTATTGTCTGGTATTTACGTTGTTGATGAATTAGAAGAGGCATTAAGAAAACGAAAAACATTAAAAGTAGGTGAGTCAATTGTTACCCGAGAAGGGATATGGTTAGGCCCTAATTGGTTGAGAGTATATCGTGGTGTAGAGGGGCATGAAGGCATATTGGCAAGGGAAGCTGAACTTAAAGAACTGGGGATCAATATTGATTCTTTAAAGAACGATATCTTAACTGTAGAAGCACTCTTAAAACAGCGCCAAGAAAAAATTGCCAATTTGGAAGCAAAACGAGAGGCTTTGCATGGTGAGCAGCAAATAGAAGGACGTTTATTGGCTGAGTACGCTTCTAAAATAAGTGCGGAACGTACGCGTTTAGAACATGCAAGAGATACCCATGTACGTTTGCAAGCAGAAGCCATTGAGCAAAAACAAAAGCTGGATTTTTCTCTGGAAGAAACCGCACTTGCAAGGATAAATTTACAAGCAGCGTTAGATGAGATGGAGGTTTATTCCAAAAAACGGGTTGGCTTGCAGGCTGAACGCGATAAATTGCGTGAATTATTACAAAAAGCCAGTCGAGAAGCCCATGACGCCAAGGAGAAGGACCACACATTGGCTTTGAAAGGGCAAAATTTAACAACTCAGAAACAAGCGTTAGAAGAAGGAACAGAACGTCTTTTAAAACAACAACAGATGATATCTGAACGGCGCGCCTTTTTAACGGATCAATTACAAGGGCTCAAAGCACCTGAAGAAGACCTAAAGGCAACCCTAGAAGATCTCTTAAAGAGAAGAATTATTTCTGAAGATGCTTTAAATTTGTCCCGTACTTCTCTAGAAGAGGTTGAGACAGCCTTGCGTTTATTAGAGAAGAAACGCAGTAATTTAGAAGAAGAGATCCAAGGGATCCGGGTTCAATTAGAGCAATTGCGCATGGATTGGCAAGCAATTCAAGTGCGATGCCAAACTTTACAGGAGAAATTTGAAGAGCGTGATATTTCTATAGAAAAAATTTTAGAAGCAATACCCGCTGATGCAACAGAAGCAGCGTGGACGGAAGAATTAAGTGACGTAGTAAAGCGCATTGAACGTTTGGGTGCTATTAATTTGGCTGCTATAGAAGAATATCAAAGTGAACTAGAACGTAAAAATTACTTAGATTTGCAACATGCTGATCTTGTAGAAGCTTTAGAAACATTGGAAAATGCCATTCGTAAAATCGATAAAGAAACTCGCGCTCGATTCAAAGAAACTTTTGAAAAAGTAAATGTTGAATTTCAAACATTGTTTCCGCTTTTATTTGGAGGAGGCCAAGCAATACTTGAGCTTACAGGAGAAGATTTGTTAGAAGCGGGAGTATCGGTGGTGGCACGACCGCCAGGTAAACGTAATAGTTCAATTCATTTATTATCAGGTGGTGAAAAGGCGCTAACAGCAGTTGCGTTTGTTTTTGCCATATTTCAATTAAATCCTGCGCCCTTTTGTTTGTTAGATGAGGTAGACGCACCTTTGGACGATGCTAATGTGGGTCGGTTTTGTGAACTTGTTAAACGCTTGTCAAATACTGTGCAGTTTATTTTTGTCACGCACAATAAATTGGCTATGGAAGTAGCACACCATTTGGTAGGTGTTACCATGAAAGAGGCGGGCGTTTCACGGTTAGTATCGGTAGATGTAGAGGCTGCCGCTGAGCTTGTGGTAAGTTAAAGATTGGGGGGTTAGAAGAATGCAAATCAGCCTAAGATTAATATTGTTATTAATAGGTGCTGTTATTGTAATAGGTATTATTTGGGATGCTAAAAAGAATAACATCTCTAAGAGGAAATTAATTGGAACTCGCAATCGTGATTTCACAGCAGATATTGATCAAATTGCTGATGAGGATTTTTTGATAGATGAATTAAATCCTGTAGAAGAATTTAAGGAAGAAATTAATAGAATTATTATATTGTACATTATGGCAGCACCGAAACAGCCTTTTCTAGGGGAAGAATTAACAGAGGCATTTAAAGAAATGCGTCTGTATTATGGTGAAAAACAAATTTTTCACCGTTATGAACATGATGACGGTACTGGTAAATCGCTGTTTAGTGTGGTTTCAGTGGTAGAACCAGGGTTTTTTGATCTCACTCAAATTGAGGACTTTAAAACTCCAGGCATCGCTTTATTTTTTACTTTAACGCAACCAAATCAGTCTGTTGCGGTTTTTGAATTGATGTTAAGAACGGCCAAAAAATTGGCAGCATATTTAGATGGTGAATTAAAAGACGAACAACATAGAACATTGACAAGTGAAACAATAGAAGACTATCGAGAGCGGGTTCGCCTGCAACAACCCTTATTTCCTGCAGCGAAAGTTTCTTAAAGAGTACATGTTGTATGCATATTTATGCCTCTGGTAGAATGTAGTAAAAGTGAAGTTTTTTATCTTAAAAACGCCATGTGCAAATTATAACTGGATCTTTACTTTCGTGGGGATGACACATCGTTCGTCATTCCCGCGAAAGGGAGAATCTAGTAAAATCAATATGTTGCAATTTTTATTTGTACATAGCATCTTAAAACTGATTTTTTGTAAAAAATCCAAGTGGGGAAGTATATGGCTACAATAATTGACGAACTAAATTTAAAACCAGGTAGTCAAAACGGCTTAGTAGCAAAATTAGAGGCGTATGGAAAAGGACGTGATCTTATAGCAAAAACTTCTAGGTTGGATCTTTATACAGCCACATTTTTAGATATATTACTAGATGGTTATGAGTGCTCCAATGTATTAGAATTAGTAGAAAAACTTCAAAAAGAACATGGGATAGATGCTGAACAAGAAGTAGAAAAAATATTAGAACCATACCGAAATCCTCAACAAATGCAATGGCTGTTTCATTTGCCTAAGACCCCTTTTGGAC
>CADEGZ010000128.1 GCA_902827015.1 uncultured Pseudomonadota bacterium | reverse complement strand
GGGTTCTAGTTCTCCATTATTAGCGATGCAATTTGATAATATTCATCCACAAGAGTTTAGAGCGCTGGCACATCATATTAGTGATTTAATTTTTGAAAAATTAATTGGTGTTAAAGGAATTTTTTCAACTCGTATCGCCTATATATCTGTTATAGAAGGTCCTAAAGGACCTATTCATACCTTAGAAGTTGCGGATTCCGATGGCTTTAATCCTAAAGCTTTGCATCATTCCGCTTATCCTTTAATGTCTCCTGCTTGGTCTCCAGATGGTAAGAAAATTGCCTTTGTTTCTTTTGAAAAGGATCGAGCCAGCGTTAATGTGGTTGAGGTTTCTACGGGGCATGTACAACGTATTACCCAATTTCCTGGAATGAATAATGCGCCTACGTGGTCTCCAGATGGTCGCAATTTAGCATTGGTACTTTCTAAAGATGGTAGCCCAAAGATTTACACGATTGATTTGGCAAGCAAGCAACTAACTCGTTTAACAAATGGCAGTAGTATTGATACTGAGCCTAATTTTACACCAGATGGTCGTGCAATCGTATTTACTTCTAGTCGAGGTGGAAAACCCCAAGTTTACAAGGTAACATTAGAGACAGGGAAGATTGAACGGTTGACGTTTTCAGGCGACTATAATGCAAAGCCTTCTTTAACTCCGGATGGTAAGCGTTTAATTATGTTACACCGAAATGAGAATGGCTTGTTTAGTATTGCGGTTCAGTCGTTGAGTACGGGAGAGTTAAAGGTGTTAACACCAGCAACAAGTTTAACAGACTGCCCCACCTTAGCGCCGAATGGCATGATGGTGTTATATGGAGAAGGGGATGAATTGGGAGCTGTTTCTTTAGATGGACGGCTTAAGATTCGTTTGCCATCTCGTGAAGGCAATGTTAAAAGTCCGGCGTGGGCGCCGTTTCCGTCTAGAATTTAAATGAAGGGTTTTAAAGCTTAAGGTAGGAGAGAAGTTTATGAACGCGAACGTGGTAAGATGTGTCCTGAAGAAAACTGTTTTGATAGTCAAATCACTTGCTATTATTACAATTGTATTAGGGTTAGCTGCTTGTGCTTCTTCCAAGAAGAATCGATTTCCAGGGGGAGAGGATACTGTCGGCGTTGGCGATACTGTGCGGTTTTATGGCACTTCGATGTCTCCTGAACAAGAAAGGGAATTATTATCACAGCGAGTCTATTACTTTGGTTATGATAGCTTTGACGTAGATGATAATGACACGATGTCTGTTTATGCTCATGCCAAGCGTTTAGCAAATTCTCCACGCACTCGAGTGCGACTTGAGGGGCATACCGACGAGCGAGGCAGTCGGGATTATAACGTTGCTTTAGGTGAAAAGAGAGCAAATGCTGTTGCAAATATCTTGATGTTGAAGGGTGCTAATCAAGATCAAATTAGCGTGGTGAGCTATGGTAAGGAAAAACCAGCTGTACGTGGTCACGATGAATCTGCTTGGGCTAAGAATCGCCGCGTTGTCATTGTGTATGAGGTGGAGTAAATGCTAAGGACGGTTGCCGGGATAGTCGGTGTTGTTATTATAGGGGTGCCATCCTGTGGGGTGGCACTTGCTACAGTGGAATCTCGGACAGGAGTACCCATTATCCGGCCATCGGTTGTTGACTCTGCGGGATCAGGTACAGCCGTAGTGGAAGAGCGCGCAACGCGTTTAACTTTAAAACAGATCGAGGATTTGAAACAAGAAATCAGTGAGCTTCGAGGGTTAATCGAGGTTCAAGAGCATGCAATTTTGCAACTTAAAAAAAGCCAAGAGGAATTTTATCTTGATTTAGATAAACGTTTAGGGCAACTACAAACTCAAAATCCAAAAGAAAAGCACAAAATGAATGCCGCCACCAGCACAGTGGACTCCAAAGAGAAATTGCCAGATCCATATGCTTTAGCTAAGCCTGTTTCTCCTACAATCGAAGATGTTAAAACCTCTACACTGGTCACGAACAAAATAACAGAAGTTTTGCCGCCGCCTGCTCCAGTCGCTGTAGCGAATGAAAATGTGCGGGTTAGTCACCCCCCAGAAAAAGAGGCTTTTGAGTCTGCGTATAAATTGGTACGTACGAAACGTTATTCCGAAGCCGTTATTGCATTTAAAAATTATTTAACAAAATTTCCTGAAGGAGAACATGCTCCTAATGCCCATTATTGGTTGGGGGAAGTTTATATGTCGCAGTGGCAAGCAAATAAGGCGAAAAAAGAGTTATTAGATAAAGCCAATCAAGAATTTTTAAATATTACTTCGAAATTTCCCACACACCAAAAAATTACCGACGCCCTCTTAAAGCTAGGGTTAATAGAAAACGAAAAGGGAAATTTAGAAGCTGCACGGCAATATTTAACTGAAGTTAAAGATCGTTATCCAGGTTCGGCGGCAGCGCGCATTGCTGAAACACGGTTGCAACAATTGCGTTAAATGTTGAGTAATTGGGTGTTAGGCCCATTAAAGCCAATTTTGCATCCTAAAGAGGTACAAATATGGCGTATTATTTTACCTGTGCCAGAAGCAGTCAAACAAGAATTTCAAAAAGGATTATCAGAATCAGAATTAGTACGTCTTAAAAAATTTCATTTTAAGGGTGATCAAGAAAGATTTTTGGTTGCAAGAGGAGGGTTAAGAGATATTCTTTCGCGCTATTTAAATATACTCCCAGGTGATATTAATTTTAATTACACTAAATTTGGAAAGCCATACTTACAGGATAGGCATTTACAGTTTAATGTATCACATTCTGCCGATTGTATTCTTTACGCAATTTCTGTGCATAATCAATTGGGTATTGACGTAGAACAAATTAAAAGTGATATCGATTTTTTGTCAGTTGCTAAAACAATTTGTTCTGAAAATGAATATGAAAAATTATTAGACTTTCCTAAAGAAGAACAATGTTTAGCTTTTTATCGTTGTTGGACCCGAAAAGAATCTATTATAAAAATGATAGGAAAAGGTTTATTTTTTCCTGTAAACCAATTAGAGGTTGGCTTTTCATTAATAAAAAAGATTAATTTGTTAAATGGTAGAGTGAGATGTTCATTAGAAGAAATTGATCCGGCAGTTCACTATACTGCAGCAGTTGCAGTCGAGCACGAATACAACGAGATTTTTTTATGGGATTGGCGGGGAAATAATGGATTATAGGGGAGTTCCATGGAAGACTTTTTATTTTTGGATGATCAATTAACAGAAGAAGAGCGATTAATTCGTGATGTGGTCCATAAATTTGTAGAAGGATCCGTAAACCCCATTATAGCCGAGGCATACGAAGAGGCTAAGTTTCCTGAGTATTTAATTCCTAAACTTGCGGAATTAGGTTTATTAGGATTAACGTTTCCACAAGCGTACGGTGGTTCCGGTGTGAGTGCAATTGCTTATGGATTGGTTTGCCAAGAGCTAGAACGAGGAGATAGCAGTTTACGTAGTTTTGTATCAGTACAAAGCTCATTATCCATGTTCCCAATTTTTACTTTTGGAACGGAGACACAAAAACAGCAGTTTTTACCTAAAATGTCGCGTGGGGAATATATTGGTTGTTTTGGATTAACAGAAGCCGATGCAGGTTCTGATCCTGCTAGTATGAAGACACATGCCGAAAAAGTTGAGGGCGGGTGGTTATTGAATGGTTCGAAGTTGTGGATCACCAATGCGACAATTGCAAGCTTAAGTATTGTTTGGGCCAAAACAGTGCAAGGGATCCGAGGGTTTATTGTTGAAAAAGATTTTAAAGGCTTTTCGTCCCGAGAAATTAAAAAGAAAATGTCCTTAAGAGCATCTAATACAGGGGAATTAATTTTTTCAGATTGTTTTGTTCCAGAGAGCCATTATTTACCAGGATCTGAAATTGGTCTAAAAGCGCCGTTGGCCTGTTTAACTCAAGCAAGGTATGGAATTGCATGGGGAGCAATAGGTGCTGCAATGGCTTGCTTTGATGTAGCTTTAAATTATTGTAAAGAGAGAAAACAATTTAATCGAGCAATTGCTTCTTTTCAATTGGTGCAAAAAGATTTATCAAGAATGTTTTTGGAAATTATTAAAGCTCAAACTTTAAATTTGCGAATTGGACAATTAAAAAGTGTAGGGAAATGTACTTTTTCGATTGCATCGCTTGCAAAACTTAATGCATGTCGTGAAGCCTTAAAGATTGCACGTATGGCACGTAATTTGTTGGGTGCAAATGGTATTAGTTTAGAGTATTCAATAATTCGACATATGCAAAACCTAGAAGCAGTATTTACTTATGAGGGTACTGATAATATTCACCATTTAATTATTGGTAAGCATATTACAGAGCTGGATGCATTTTAATGTTGAGGGCTAAAATCTTAAAAATTTCTAAAAGCAGGTGGTTGATTTTTCTTTTGTTTTTATTATTAAGTCTTGCATCGTATGTATTATTATTTCCAAAACCTAAGCCAATTGTTCCACAAGATAACATTAGGCCTAAGCCGATGTCTATTTTAGAAGAACTTGCATGTTTGGATACGCTTTCGAAAGATGCATTAGAAAATGGCAAGAAAGAAATGGCTCGTCATAAGCTGGTGGTTTGTGGTATTACACGAGATAATGCAAAAGAACTTCCAACGGTTATTCAATATATTGAGCATACAGGAAATTTCTTTCAAGATTATCGTGTGATTGTGTTTGAAAACGATTCGGTGGATGGGACCAAAGATCTTTTACGAGATTGGCAAAGCAAAAGTAATAAAGTAAAAATTTTAACTAAAGATTATTCTAATAATAAACGCCCCAATATTGCATTCTTGGCAGAAGCGCGTAATTTTTATTTAAAGGAGTTATCTCTTGATCCTGAATATCAAGATTTTGATATGGTGATGATGGTCGATTTAGATATGAGCCACGGCTGGGATATGCGTGGATTATTTCATTCTTTTAGTCGGATCTATGATTGGGAAGCGGTATGTTCTAACGGGGTTTTTACTGCAAGTGGGCGTATGTGGGATATATTTGCTTTTCGGAATGCAGAATATTCAGAAAATTTAAAACATCCAGATTATTGGTCAAACATTGCCCCTAAAGGGCAAAAAATTTATGCGATAGATTCTGATTTGATCCCAGTTCGTTCTTGCTTTGGAGGGCTTGCTTTTTATAAGCGACCTTTTATTGCGGGGTGTGAATATAATTCAGTGGAGGGTGATTGTGAACATGTCCTTTTTCATGAATGCTTAATTAAAAATAAAGGGAGGATATTTATGAACCCTGCGCAAGTTTTAAGATATTCTCATTATCAATAGAAAAGTAATGTATACCCTTTGCTAATGAATTTTAGGCTAGGCGCAACACGAGGAGCACCCAGAATGTACAAAGAAGTACATGAGGACGCGAGTGAGTGTTGCAACAACGCATAAAATTCATTGAGGGTATATGGTTTAATTTCACCTATACTACTTAGTATATGAGGATGGAAGGATATGAAAATTCGGCCTATTTCTAAATATTTAATTGCTTGTTTGACAAGTATTGTAAGTATTTCTTTTATTTGCTCTAATGCGGCATTTTCAAAAGACCAGAACCAAACTGCTACCCCTAAAGGGGAAGATTTTATTTTTATGTGTGATGATTTTTCTGAAAAGATCCAGATCTGTGCGCCTTATTCATGTCAAGTATCTTTAATGGGCACCACGACTGTTACTCAGATCCAAGGTAAGAAAGAAGATCGATGTGTTGTAACAACAATAGTAGGTTATTCTCTTACATCAAAGAATCAGCAGCAAGTACCTGTTCAGACACCTGTTTCGACTACGTGTGAATATGACCAAGATGGTATTGAAGAATTAAGTAATAAATTTGAAGCAATGAAACATAGGAAGTTTGATTTCTCTAGTAAACAAATCCAAAAAGGGGAATTTAACTGTAAGACATCTGCATTAGGACAAACCTTTCC
>CADEGZ010000127.1 GCA_902827015.1 uncultured Pseudomonadota bacterium | reverse complement strand
AGGGACTACAGGCAATCCCAAAGGAGTTATGATAGAGCATAAAGCAGTGGTGAATCTGAAATATGATTTAACTAGTAGGTATGGGCTGAGTAAAAACGAGGTAATTCTACAATTTGCTAATTATGTATTTGATGCATCAGTAGAGCAAATATCACTATCCTTGCTTAATGGTTATAGGTTATTACTAATACCAACAAATTTATGGCTAGACAGAGACCGTTACTATGATTATTTAAACTATAATAAAGCAACGCATATACATGCTACTCCTACATTTTTGGAGCAATATGATTTTGATAAGATTTCTGGTTTAAGAAGACTGATATGTGGAGGTGAAGTATTAACGGAAAGTTGTTATAATAAATTGAAGCTTTATAGTGATATTAAAATAATAAATGAGTACGGACCCACGGAATCTTCTATTACAATTATAGTTAATATTATTCAAAGTGATAATAGGGCTATAGGCACTCCTGTGTCCAATAATAAATGCTATATCCTAGACGAAGACTTAAACGTATTACCCCTAGGAGCGACTGGAGAATTGTACGTAGGAGGTGTGGGGTTAGCTCGAGGATATCTCAACAGATCAGAGCTAACGGCTGAGAAGTTTATAGCTAATCCATTTCAAACAGAGGAAGAAAAGAGGCTTGGCAAGAACACCAGACTGTATAAGACTGGAGATTTAGTACGCTGGTTGCCTGATGGCAATCTGGAATATATAGGACGTAACGACTTCCAGGTTAAGATCAGAGGCTATAGGGTAGAGCTTGGAGAGATAGAGAGTATTTTATCAAGTTATGAGGGAGTAAGGCAGAGTATAGTAATTGCAAGAGATCATGTGGGTAGTGATGGCACTATAACAGGTAATAAGCAGTTAGTAGGTTATTATGTATCTAGTAGTAAGTTAAATGAAGAGGATTTTCTAAATTATATGGGTAACAAATTACCTGAATATATGGTTCCCAGCGCACTAGTGCATTTAGATAAGATACCATTATCAATTAATGGCAAACTAGATAGGAAGGCATTGCCTGAACCGGAATTTACAGATAAGGACAGTTACGTAGCACCAAGAAATGAGCTTGAAATAAAAGTATCTATTATTTGGTCAGAAGTGTTGGGTTTACAAGCAGGCAAAGTAGGCATCAACGATGATTTTTTTAGATTAGGCGGAGATAGTATTGTAAGCATTCAGCTAGTTAGCAGATTGCGACAAAGATTAGGTTTAAACGTAAGTATCAAAGACATCTTCAGTTATAAAACCATAGCAAGGCTTCACGATAATGTTTTGAGCAAAGAAAATATTGCCAAGATGGAGATAAGAACAGAGCAAGGTATACTATCTGGAGAAGTGCGGTTACTACCAATACAGGAATGGTTCTTTAGTAGTAAATTTGTCAAACCAAATCATTGGAACCAATCATTTATAATCAAGACTCCTAAGCTGGATATTGAAAGATTACAATCAAGTACAGACGAACTAGTAAAGCATCATGACGTCTTCAGACTAAAATATGCAGGAGAAGGAAAGACGATACATCAGTATTATGATGCAAATGCCAAAATAGAAGAAGTTAAAACACTAGATATAAGAACCTTAGGAGCTAGTGAAGGTAGCAGGGAGTTTAAGGACAAATTGCAGGCAATACTAACTGAGTGGCAAAGTAAGTTTGATATAGAAAAAGGTCCAATATATAGCATAGGCTATTTATACGGATATGCTGACGGAAGTGCCAGAATATACTTTGCACTACATCATCTAATAGTAGACTCTGTCAGCTGGAGAATATTAGCTGAAGATTTAAGGGAGTTATATGATGGTAAAGAATTAGGACCTAAAGGTAGTAGTTACAGGCAGTGGACCAACATACTAACAAAATACATAGAAGCTCATGTAAACGAAGAAGGATACTGGGCTGATATACTGTCTGATTATTATGATGATAACCTTAGCAAGCTAATAGCAAGCGAAGATAAGACAAGTTATGCGGATTTAGTGCTTGACCAAGAACAAACAAGACTATTATTGCAAGAAAGCAACTCAGCATATCATACTCAAGTAAACGATATATTGTTAACAGCCTTGGGCTATGCGCTAGCTGAACTAACTGGCAGTTCTGTCAATCATATAGTATTGGAAGGTCATGGAAGGGAGGAGATAGATAGTAGTATTGATATAACAAGAACTGTTGGCTGGTTTACAATAATGTATCCGGTAAGGCTTAAAATAAGCCAAAATTTAGGTGACAGTCTAAAGAATATCAAGGAATCCCTAAAGCATGTACCAAATAAAGGAATAGGTTACGGAGCTATAGAAGGATATAAAACAAGTGCATTACCAAAAATAAGTTTTAACTACCTAGGACAGTTTGACAAGGAAGCTGTTAATGATATATGGAATATATTAGATGAAGGTAGTGGAGTCTCTGTGCACCACGATAACGAAGATTACAATATCATCAATATAAATGGAATGGTAATAGATGGTAGATTGCAGTTTAATCTTGCCTGTAAATTAGATGAGGAGAACACAAACAGATTATCAATAGCATTCAAACAAAGGCTTGAAGAGATAATAACACACACAGTAAGCCAAACAAGAAGCTATCTAACAGCAAGTGATATAGACAATATAATAGATCAAAACTATTTAGACAAGATACAAGAATCAAGGGAGGTAGAGGGAATATATTTAGCCAATAATCTCCAGCAAGGATTTATATACCATGCATTAAACCAGGGTGATGTTGATGATGCCTATAGGGTGCAACTTGTTTGGGAGTATGGTAGCTATATAGAGGTTGATAAATTAAAGGAAGCTTGGATATATGCTCAAAAAAAGTATCCAGCCTTGAGATTAAGATTTAGTTGGGAAGAAGAGCTAGTACAAATAATAGACAAGGAAGGTATTTTAGACTGGAGATATATTGATTTAAGTGGTGAGCAGGGTCAGGAGTTAAAGATCCGAAAGATACAGCAAGAAGACAGGTTAGATGTATATAGACTAGAGAGAGGTAACCTATTTAGAGTATATCTGATTAAACAAAGAGAGGACTTGTATACGTGTATATTTAGTAGTCACCACGCCATATTAGATGGATGGAGTAACCCGATATTATTGGGCTATGTTCACGATACATATCTAAGCTTGCTTGATAAGAAGCAGATACCACTGTCATTGGATCACAGTTATGAGTGTGCACAAAAATATTTACAGGAGCACAAAAATGACAGCAAGGACTATTGGGATAAGTATGTAGCCCAAATAGATGAACGTAGTGATTTAAGTGGGTTGCTAAAAAGTGATACAAGACACGTAAGAATCAGTGAATATAAGCATGTGAGTGATTCTAAAGAGCAATTATTGATAATAAAAGATAATTTGTATTATAGTTTAAAAGAACTAAGTCAAAAAGAAGGTATAACACTCAACGCAATATTACAATATGTATGGCATAAGGTACTGAACATTTACGGCAATAGCAGACATACTGTAGTAGGTACTACAGTATCAGGAAGAAATTTACCCATAGACGATGTAGAGAGTTCAGTAGGGTTATATATTAATACCTTACCTTTGATTGTAGATCATGCAAATCAAAAAAGCATAATTAATTTAATAAAGACTATACAAGAAGATATTAATAATATTAATAGTAGAAGCGAGGTAAGCTTATCCAAACTACAGAAAGAAGGTAATAGATTATTTGATAGCTTATTTGTTTTTGAGAATTATCCTGATCCTACTGATGATAAACAACAAAGCAAATTAAAAATTGATTTTAAATATGGGGTGGAGAAACAAAACTATCCTTTGGGCGTAATAGCATATGAATCCAATAATCATTTAATATTCAAACTTGATTATGCTGGAGAATTATTTGATAAGGATAATATAGTGGATTTACTATTAGTAACAGAGACATTATTAAATCAGATAGTGATAAATCCTGAGCTGTACTCGGAGAATCTAAACTACCTAAGTCAAACCCAATACAACCAAATAATCAACGTCTGGAATGCAACAGACAAGGAGTACCCGGACAACAAAACACTTCACCAACTTTTTGAAGAACAAGTTGAGAAGACTCCGGATAATATAGCTCTAGTATATGAAGACACAAAGCTAACCTATAGAGAGTTAAACGAAAGATCGAACCAATTAGCTAATTACCTAAGACAAAGCTGCGAAATCAAACCAGATACTCTGATAGCTTTATGTCTAGATAGGAGCGAGCATATGCTAATTGCAATACTAGCTGTTTTAAAAGCTGGTGGGGCATATGTACCGATAGATCCAAGTTATCCTGATGAGAGGATAGGATATATACTTGAGGATACTAAGACTGAACTGCTATTGACTAATGAGATCTATAAAGAAAGACTAGAGCAGATAGCATTATCATCATCTCACCACCATGATAGATCAAAGCAATTATTAAACATATTAGCAATTGATGCGACTGATGTACGAGATCAACTTCTATCGCAACCCAACAAATCTCCAAACACTGCTACAACCAGTCAAAATCTTGCTTATGTAATATATACCTCAGGGACTACAGGCAATCCCAAAGGAGTTATGATAGAGCATAAGGGGGTGGTGAATACAGTACTAGCCTTAAATGATATATATGATTTCGCAAAAGGAAATAAGGTCACTGCATTCACATCTTATGTTTTTGATGTATCGATATCGGAGTTTTTAACTGCATTATTTAGAGGTGGGGAGCTTAATTTATTAAATGAAGAAGTAAGAATGGATCCGGTATTAATTAGTAAGTATATTATAGATAATAATATCAACTATATATATTTGCCCCCTGTGTTACTAGCTGCGCTACCTAGAATAAAATATGACGCTCTGCGGGGTATTATATATGCTGGAGAGCCATGTGATGTTGAGACGGGTATTTACTGGTCTCGTAATTGCAATCTTTATAATTATTATGGTCCAACAGAAATAACCATATATGCATCCGGCAAACAAATAATAAATGGGGACACTAATTTAATAGGCTCACCAATTTCTAATATAAAATGTTATATTTTGGATAATAGCTTAAGACCATTACCTATAGGAGTTATAGGAGAACTATATATAGGAGGAGAAGGTTTAGCTAGAGGATATTTGAATAAACCTGATTTAACTGCAGAAAAGTTTGTACCTAACCCATTTCAAACAGAAGAAAAGAAGGGTAGCTACAAGAACACTAGACTATATAAGACCGGAGATTTAGTACGCTGGTTACCCGATGGCAATCTGGAATATATAGGACGTAACGACTTCCAGGTTAAGATCAGGGGTTATAGGATAGAATTAGGGGAAATAGAATGTGCATTGACGAGCTATGATGGCATAAAACAAAGTATAGTGATTGCTAAGGAGCGTATCCATCAAGAGGAAGTATCGCTTAGAGATAAATATTTGGTAGGCTATTATGTAGCAGATTTGAAATTAGACGAAAGGAGTATATTTAACCACTTAAAAGCAAGGCTATCTGATTACATGGTGCCAGCCGCTCTAGTGCATTTGGATAAAATACCTTTGACAATTAATGGGAAATTAGATCGAAAGGCATTACCTGAACCTGAGTTTACAAATGTTGATAACTATATAGCACCGCGTAATGAATTAGAATATCAAGTAGGTCAGATTTGGGCTGAGGTCTTAGGTTTACCTTATGCAAAGATTAGCATTAGAGATGATTTCTTTAGTCTGGGTGGCAATAGTATCTTAGCAATAAGATTAATGGGTAAACTAAATAAAAGCTTAAATAGTAGTATTAGTACAGTATCCATTTTTAAACATAATACAGTAGAAAGCTTAGTTCATTATTTAAAGCACAATACAGAAGAAACAATAGCTATAGATAAAAGTATTATCACTAAAGCAGAAGAGCAATTATTATCCTTTGCTCAGCAAAGGCTATGGTTTATTGAGCAGTACGAGGAAGGAACT
>CADEGZ010000126.1 GCA_902827015.1 uncultured Pseudomonadota bacterium | reverse complement strand
GTTATTCTTTAGTAGCCATAACGATGCTTAGATTTATGTGCTGTATGTTCGGCAGACTCCATATTATGCTTTTTAACAGCAGTCTGTGCATGTTTTGCATGAAGCATTGGCCCACTATAGGTTAGTTTTTCAACTAAATCTGAGAAATATTTAAATATAGACTGAAGTGTTTGTTTAATGGCTGTTACAGCTTCTGCAATTTTATGTTTAAGAGCCTTAGATAATTTTGGACCTTCTTTTTTCAGGTATTCTGCAGTGCTCTCTAGGAAACGAAAACTCTCTTCTACAAACTCTTGAGCATTTTTTTGCAGCTGTTCTGGATGTTGTTTCCACTTCTTTTGAAAGTGTCTTACGTTTTGTGTAACGTCTTCAAAAAGGTTTCCCAATTCTTGGCCTGCTCCTTTCAAGCCCTGTCTTGCATTGTGGGTAAGTTCTCTTGCGCCATATTCAAGATCTTCACCGAGCGAGGTCCCTACTGTAGCTCTTTTGAGCTGATAAGGCGTACTGCTAGCGGCATGCATTAAATTTTCAGCTGCGTTTTCTAAGCGTTGTAATAGATGTTTAGGCATTGTTTGCTCCTTAGGGATCATCTTATTGTTTAGACTATTGACTTTTTAAATAGTTTTATTAATAGGAGGAGTATTTAAATTTTATAATATGTAATTATTGATAGGTCAAATTTTTCGTGTAAGATCAAGTAAATGGTGGCTAGCACTCAACTTTCTGCTTTATACTCAATGAGGTGGATGAGGGGGTTTGCCCGTGTTCCACTTATCAAGCTAGGGGTTGTAATGGTTGAACAATACTTTCCTATCTTAATTTTTATTATCCTAGGTGTTTTGTGTGGGGTAGTACCTATTACTTTAGGGACATATCTCGCACCAAGACGTCCTAATGTTCAAAAAAATTCTCCTTACGAGTGTGGTTTTGAAGCATTTGGAAACGCACGAATGAAATTTGATGTGCGTTTTTATTTGATTGCTATTTTATTTATTATTTTTGATTTAGAGATGGTTTTTTTATTCCCTTGGGCCGTAACGTTCAATAAAATCGGTTGGGCTGGTTTTTATGCAATGGGTGTTTTTCTTGCGCTGCTCGTCGTTGGTTTTATTTATGAATGGAAAAAGGGGGCGTTGCAGTGGGAATAGAAGGTATTTTAAAAGAGGGATTTGTAACAACGACAGTAGATAAATTAGTCAACTGGGCAAGAACTGGTTCCTTATGGCCTATGACATTTGGACTAGCTTGTTGTGCTGTCGAAATGATGCACGCTGGCGCCGCTCGTTATGATTTGGATCGTTTTGGAACATTGTTTAGACCTAGCCCACGTCAATCAGATGTGATGATTGTAGCAGGAACTTTATGTAATAAAATGGCGCAACCTTTACGTAAAGTTTATGAACAAATGGCGGAACCGCGGTGGGTTATTTCTATGGGGTCTTGTGCAAATGGAGGTGGATATTATCATTATTCTTATTCAGTGGTAAGAGGTTGTGATCGAATTATACCGGTTGATATTTATGTTCCAGGGTGTCCTCCAACTGCAGAAGCATTGGTGTATGGTATTATTCAACTTCAGAATAAAATAAAACGTACCAATACAATTGCGCGGAATTAAAGGTATTTTATGGCCGATTTGCAGGCATTATTAAATCAGATCCAAAATAAAATAGGTAATACTTATATTCAATCCAGTGAAATTACTTTAGGGGAATTAACACTAGAACTTCAATCCCAAGATTTATTAGAAGTTTGTCGCTTACTTCGAGATGAACCTTCTTTGCATTTTGAAATATTAATAGACGTTTGTGGCGTAGATTATTTAAATTATGGTGTTTCGGAATGGACAACAAATGATGCCACTCGAACCACCTTTTCGCGTGGTGTAGAAGAGAATGTTTCAGAAATTAAATGGGATAAACCTCGCTTTGCCGTGGTTTATCATTTGTTGTCAATAACACATAATCATCGGGTTCGCTTAAAGACTTTTGCATTTGGTGAACCGCCAGTTGTACCTTCTGTTATTGATATTTGGAATTCTGCAAATTGGTATGAGCGTGAAGCGTTTGACTTATACGGTATCTTGTTTGAAGGACATCCCGATTTGCGTCGAATTTTAACGGATTATGGGTTTATTGGTCACCCTTTCCGTAAAGATTTTCCGTTGATTGGTAATGTGGAAATGCGTTATTCGGCCTCAAAGCAGCGAGTTATTTATGAGCCAGTTAGTATTGAGCCGCGTACTTTGGTGCCTAAAACCATACGTAATGATCATCGTTATTTGGAAGAGGAAAATTAACATTTTAATATCTCCTTCGCAGCCTAAAATTCAAGGGCAAAGGGGAATAGGGAACCTATATTTATATGTCTGAGATACAGAATTATACTATCAACTTTGGACCACAGCATCCTGCTGCTCATGGTGTTTTACGTTTGATTTTAGAAATGGATGGAGAAGTTGTTGAGCGGGCAGATCCGCATATTGGGCTTTTACATCGCGCCACTGAAAAATTAGCAGAAAGCAAACCTTATAATCAAAATATTGGTTATATGGATAGACTTGATTATGTCTCTATGATGTGTAATGAACACGCGTATGTATTGGCTATTGAAAAGCTATTAAAAATAACTCCTCCAATACGGGCACAATATATTCGTGTTATGTTCGATGAAATTACTCGAATTTTGAATCATTTATTGTGGCTGGGGGCACATGCGCTCGATGTTGGCGCCATGTCATTGTTTTTATATTGTTTTCGTGAACGAGAAGATCTATTAGATTGTTACGAAGCGGCTTCGGGTGCTAGATTACATGCTACTTACTATCGTCCTGGTGGTGTTTATCGAGATTTACCCGATAGCATGCCAAAATATAAGCCTTCTCGTTGGCATAATGAAAAAGACATTACCAAAATGAATGAAAATCGAGAGGGCTCATTACTGGATTTTATTGCAAGCTTTATAGAACGGTTTCCTAAATGTGTGGACGAGTACGAAACCTTATTAACTGATAATCGAATTTGGAAACAAAGAACAGTTGGGATCGGTGTGGTGTCGCCTTTGCGCGCGCTGCAACTAGGTTTTTCAGGCCCGATGTTGCGTGGTTCAGGTGTCGAATGGGATTTGCGTAAAAAACAACCTTATGAAGTCTATGATAAAATGGATTTTAGCATTCCAGTAGGAACAATGGGTGATTGTTATGATCGCTACCTTGTTCGGATCGAAGAAATGCGGCAATCCAATTCTATTATCCATCAGTGTGTAGAATGGTTGCGCCACCATCCTGGACCAGTTATGTTAGAAGAGCATAAAATAGCACCGCCACCGCGTTTGGCAATGAAAGATAATATGGAATCGTTAATTCATCACTTTAAGTTGTTTACCGAAGGATATTGTATACCACCTGGCGAAGTATATGCTGCGATCGAGCACCCGAAAGGTGAATTTGGTATTTATTTAATATCGGATGGTGCTAACAAACCCTACCGCGTTAAGATTCGTGCAGCCGGTTTTCCACATTTGGCAGCGTTAGATGAAATGGTGCGAGGCCATATGTTAGCGGATGTTGTTGCTATTATTGGAACGCAAGACATCGTGTTTGGGGAGATCGATAGGTGACGGTAGTATTGTCTCATCAAGCAAAACTTGCTATTGATGCCTGGCTTACAAAATACCCAGAAGATCAGCGCCAGTCAGCAGTGTTATTCGCGTTAAAAGTGGTACAAGAAGAAAATGGGGGATGGCTTACAGAAGATTTAATGGACATGGTTGCTGCTTATCTTAAAATGCCAAGGATCGCAGTTTATGAGGTGGCTACTTTTTATAACATGTTTGAATTAGAACCGGTTGGGAAGCATAAAATTTGTATTTGTACGAATATTTCTTGCATGTTAAAAGGTTCAGACGAAATTGTAGCACATTTTAAAACTAAATTGGGAATTGATTTTGGACAAACAACCGAAGACGGGCATTTTACTTTAAAAGAAGTTGAATGTCTGGCAGCTTGTGGAGGAGCGCCTGCTGTACAAATTGGTCGAACTTATTACGAAAACCTAACCCCGGAGAAAATCGATGCTATTTTGGCTGAATTGGAAGGGGTAAAATAAATGGCCGATGAAGTTTGCTTTCGCACCTTGCATTTGGCTTCACCTTGGAGTTTATCAGCTTATGAAAGTGTTGGTGGATATCAAGTATGGCGTAAACTTTTAAAAGAAAAAATAAAACCAGAAGCAATTATTGATGAATTAAAATTGTCAGCGCTGCGAGGGCGAGGTGGAGCGGGTTTTCCTACTGGCTTAAAATGGAGTTTTATGCCAAGGAATGCCAAGGGTCAAAAATATATTGTTTGTAATTCTGATGAAGGTGAGCCAGGTACTTTTAAGGATCGAGATATTCTTCGATTTAATCCCCATCAATTGATTGAAGGAATGGCAATTGCTGGATATGTTATGGGGGCAACGGTAGGGTTTAATTATATTCGTGGAGAGTTTTTTGAACCTTTTGAAAGAGTAGAGCAAGCACTTCAAGAAGCAAGAACGTTGGGTTTAATTGGAAAAAATATTTTAGGAACTCAAGTTGATTTTGAATTGCACAATGTTTTAGGAGCAGGAGCTTATATTTGTGGGGAAGAAACAGCGTTAATGGATTCTATAGAAGGAAAAAAAGGATTACCACGATTTAAACCACCGTTTCCAGCAAATTATGGCGTATATGGAAGACCTACTAATATTAATAATACTGAAACTTTCGCTTCAGTACCTGTTATTTTACAACACGGGGGAAAATGGTTTTTAGAATTGGGAAAACCCAATAATGGTGGATGTAAAATTTTTAGTATTTCTGGTCATGTCGAAAAACCTGGGAATTATGAAGTGGGTTTAGGTATACGTTTTTCAGAATTATTATCAATGGCAGGAGGCGTGCAAAAAGGCCGTCGTTTAAAGGCAGTTATTCCAGGGGGATCTTCTGCACCCGTTCTTCCCGCTGAAATCATGATGAATCTAACTATGGATTATGATGCACTTAGCAAAGCAGGTTCAATGTTAGGTTCTGGTGCAGTCATTGTGTTAGATGAAACAACTTGTATGGTTAAGATGCTTGCGCGTATTGCCCATTTTTATTTTGAAGAATCTTGTGGACAGTGTTCACCTTGTCGAGAAGGAACAGGGTGGATGTCGCGTCTTTTACATCGCATGGAAAAAGGTGAAAGCAAGATGGGTGACATTGAACTTTTAAATAGTGTTGCAGATGGAATCATGGGTCGTACTATTTGTGCATTAGGGGATGCAGCTGCTATGCCTGTTCAAAGCTTTCTTAAACATTTTAAGAATGAGTTTGAATATCATGTAACACATAAGAGGTGTTTGATAAAAGACTTGTAAGAAGGATATTAGATGCCATTTATAGAAATTAATGGAAAAAAGATTGAAGCAGAAGCGGGTTCGATGATAATCGAAGTTGCTGATGGCCTAGGTGTACAAATTCCTCGTTTTTGTTATCACAAAAAGTTATCCATTGCTGCCAATTGTCGTATGTGTTTGGTGGAAGTTGAAAAAGCGCCAAAGCCTCTTCCTGCTTGTGCCACTCCAATTACAGAAGGGATGAAGGTTTGGACTCGCTCACCTAAAGCGTTATTGGCTCAAAAAACAGTGATGGAATTCTTGCTTATTAATCACCCATTAGACTGCCCTATTTGTGATCAAGGTGGAGAATGCGAGCTTCAAGATTTGTCGATAGGTTTCGGTCGTGATTCGACACGTTATACTGAAAGTAAAAGAGTGGTTAAAGACAAAGATATTGGGCCATTGATTGCAACAGACATGACTCGCTGTATTCAATGTACACGTTGTGTACGATTTGGAGCAGAGATTGCCGGGATCCGTGAACTTGGTGCGACAGGCAGAGGTGAGTGTATGGAAATTGGCACTTATATTGAACAAAGTGTTACCTCTGAAGTTTCAGGAAATGTCATTGAT
>CADEGZ010000125.1 GCA_902827015.1 uncultured Pseudomonadota bacterium | reverse complement strand
AACAGATGATATCCGCATTCTGTTTTGATAACCAACTAAAAAAGCCTTTTTTAGCAGCAGAACGGATCCCATTCACATTAAGGGTAATAATCCGTATCATAAGGGAGCCTTTAACGCGTTTTTAAAAATTTAGTGGCATCGTACCTGTTGCTTTTATGTGAAAGTCAACCTACAATCATCTTATAATGATGCCGCTCTACAAATTTTAAGATATCGTCTTTTAATGGAAAAAATATATCATGCTGAATTTGAATTACTATTATTTTTTATTGGCCATTATTATGATGGGCTCGGTAGGGATGTTTGCAACCGATATTTATTTGCCAGCACTTCCTTCGATGACGGTTTATTTCAATTGTAGCCAAACCGAAATCCAAGTTAGTTTTACCGTATTTTTATTAGGTCTTGCCAGTTGTCAATTATTAGCAGGGATGCTTGCTGATAAATTTGGTCGTAAAAAAGTTGCAATTACGGGTTTTTTATTGTTTACAACGGCTTCGTTATTGTGCGCTTATGCCAATACACTTTCTCAGTTAATTGTACTGCGCTTATTTCAAGCTGCGGGAGCGGGTGTTGGTTCCGTTTTGAGTCGAGCATTAGTTGTTGATAGGTATGATAGGAAACAAGCTGTAAAAATTTTCTCAACGACATTTCCAATTATTGGTCTATCGGCAGCAGTTGGTCCTTTAATAGGCGGCTACCTTACCTATTTTTGGGGGTGGCGGGCACCATTCTTTTTCATAACTATTTATGGTTTAATTATGTTGTTATTTGCTTGTTTTGGCCTTAGTAATAAACAAGAAAGTGTACAAAATAAGAATGATGAAACGAAACAAGTAAAGACGTATAGGATCCAAAATTATTGGAGTGTTATTTGTAATCCTGAGTTCTTGGGATATGCCTTAATTATTTGTGCCTCTTTTTGTGTATTTCGTAGTTACACAGTAGAATCACCATTTGTGTTTAGTAGGCAAGGGTATGCGGCTGAAGAAATGGGCCATTTTTATATTGGACTTTCGATTGCTTATATTCTAGGTAATCTACTCGCAAAAAAATTGATCAATACTAGAAGCATGGAGAAAGTATTGAGAGTTGGTATGTCAATTTTTGTTTTCGGTGGGCTTTGCATGATAGGGGCTTCACTTATTTTTGAAGAGAGCGCTTACGCTATTATTTTACCCATGTCT
Source organism: uncultured Pseudomonadota bacterium (assembly GCA_902827015.1). Classification (GTDB taxonomy): domain Bacteria; phylum Pseudomonadota; class Gammaproteobacteria; order UBA6186; family Azoamicaceae; genus CADEGZ01. The sequence goes on along the minus strand of CADEGZ010000125.1, from coordinate 4,859 downwards.
ATTATAACGTTGGGAAATGGCTTTTTATTTCCAGTAAGCTCTGCAGGTGCTATGACTTCTGTACGTTCAGAAATCAGTGGAACAGCATCGGGTTTAATAGGGGCAATACAGTTTGTATTGGCGGCTTTTTGTACTAATTGGATAGGTGAAGTGTGTCATGGTAAAGCTTTTCCGATGTCAATTTTTATAGCAGCTATCGTATTAGTGGGATTATGCAGTTATTTTTGGTTGGTAATGTATAAACCTAAAACACAGGTTACAGCAACTTAAGGTATTATTTAACATGACAGTAAGTATGACCGCTTTTGCGAGTAAAGATGTATTATTACCCATTGGTGTTGCGCATTGGGAGCTTCGCTCGGTTAATCATCGTTATTTAGAGCTGTCTTTTAAGCTTCCGGAAACTTTGCGTGATTTTGAATTCCATTTAAGGGAATTGATGCGCCACCATTTAAGTCGGGGCCGGATTGATTGTTTTTTGAAATTAGATACAAAAGAAGAGAAGGTTGAACTTAATATTGATTTGCAATTGGTTGAACAATTAGTTGCTGCAAGCCAAAAAATTGCTAAGAAATTTTCGTTAACCTCTACTTTTTCTCCTATTGATATTTTGCGATGGCCATCGGTTGTTCAAACTTTAGAGAGAGATCCTTCAGAGTTAAGAAAATCTCTTTTGGAATCGTTTCAGTTGGTTTTAGAAGATCTTATTGAGGCAAGAAAAAGAGAAGGATTAAAACTTAAAAGTTGTATACAAGAACGGTTGTTAAAAATGCAGGATAAAGTGAATAAGATTGAGATAAAATTACCAGAAATACAAAAAGCAATTCAAACAAGGTTGTATGAAAAACTTACTGAATTAAAGATCCAACGTGATCAGAGTCGTTTTGAGGAAGAAGTCGTATATTTAATGCAAAAAATAGACGTTTCAGAAGAACTCGATCGTTTGAAGATGCATTTAGTAGAGTCACAAAGAATATTGGCGGAAGAAAAGATTATGGGGCGTCGTTTAGATTTTTTAATGCAAGAATTAAATCGTGAAGCAAATACTTTAGTTTCTAAGATGCCAGATGGCGTTACAGTTCAAGACTCCATTGAACTAAAAGTTTTGATAGAAGAAATTCGTGAACAAGTTCAAAATTTAGAGTAGGGAATAAAAAATGTCGGTTAAAGGGTCTTTATTTATTGTTTCGGCACCTTCAGGCGCTGGTAAAACGAGCTTGGTTACTTCTCTTGTTAAAATGGTTCCTAATATGTGTATTTCTGTTTCTTTTACAACTCGTCCCATGCGGCCTCAAGAACAAGAAGGGGTTGATTATTATTTTATAGATAAAGAGGACTTTAAAGCAAAATTGAAAGCAGGGATATTTTTGGAACATGCGCAAGTTTTTGGTCAATTTTATGGTACTTCTCGTGTATGGGTTGAAGAGGCCCGGGCTAAGGGGGTCGATGTTATTTTAGAAATCGATTGGCAAGGCGCAAAACAAGTTCGAGCTCAATTTGTGGAAGCACAGAGTATCTTTATTCTGCCTCCCAGTCGAGATGCTTTGCTGGACCGCTTGCAAAAACGTCATGCGGATAATGTACAAATTATTAACGAGCGAATGAAGGAAGCGAAAGATCAGATCTCTCGTTATAGTGAATATGATTATTTGATTTGTAATGATCAATTTGAAGAAGCATTAGAACAATTAAAGGCGGTTATTCAATGTCAGCGTTTATATTGGCGGCGGAGTCAGATTGAAAAAGCAGCATTAATTGAAAAACTTTTAAGTTAACTAAGTTATACCCTAAATTCAAGTGCGAAGGGTATAGGGTAAGTATTATATGATAAGCTTTTAGTATATAGGAGGAATAAAATGGCGCGTATTACAGTAGAAGATTGTTTGGAAAAGGTTGAAAATCGGTTTCAATTAGTTTTAATAGCTGCAAAGAGAGCCAGGCAATTAGCATTGGGAGGAGCTGAGCCCGTAGTTGCATGGGAGAATGATAAACCGACAGTTGTTGCATTACGTGAAGTTGCAGTTGGTAATTTTATAACCACAGTTGAAGAAAGCTTGAAGTAATATACCCTTGCGAAGGGTATATTTAGAAAAGATGTTCTTTGTTAGGGGAGGTTTGCGAGGGGGAACATGTGTTTGGGTTTTCTAAACTACGTGAGGAGCTTGCAGCTTATTTAACAGAAGAGCAAATTGCAGAGGTCGCAAGTGCTCATTTAACAGCGGCAGAAGCGCATGAAGGCCAGCTGCGCTCTTCAGGCGAACCTTATATTTCTCATCCCATTGCAGTTGCTAGGATCCTTGCCGAAATGCATATGGATTATCAAAGTATTATTGCTGCAATGTTGCATGATGTACTAGAAGATACTCATTTAGATAAAGCAACTATTGCTGAAAAATTTGGCGAAGAGGTTGCAGAGTTAGTAGATGGCGTTAGCAAACTTGATCAAATTAAGTTTGAGAGTCGTGTTGAAGCGCAAGCTGAAAATTTACGTAAAATGATGTTAGCAATGGCTCGTGATATACGGGTTATTCTAATAAAGTTGGCAGATCGTCTTCATAACATGCGTACTTTATATGCGTTGCCCGTGGAAAAACAGCGGCGTATTGCCAAAGAAACTTTGGAAATTTATGCGCCTATTGCCAATCGCTTGGGAATGAATACTTTTCGCATCGAATTTGAAGACCTAGGTTTTTCTTATTTATATCCTATTCGTTACCGAGTGCTTAAAGAAGCAGTCCGAAAGGCTAGGGGGAATCGTAAAGAGATTATTCAAGCTTTAGAATCAAATTTAAAAAATCGCCTTGAACAAGAAAGTGTTTTTCCTTTTATTGTTATGGGGCGAGAAAAACATTTATATAGTCTTTATAAAAAGATGAGGAAGAAGGATCTTTCTTTATCGGAAATTATGGATGTATATGCTTTAAGAATTATTGTAGATAAAGTGGATTCTTGTTATCGTATCTTAGGCATTGTGCATAATTTATATAAGCCTGTCCATGGTCGTTTTAAAGATTATATTGCTATTCCCAAGGCAAATGGTTATCAATCACTTCATACAACTGTATTGGGACCTTATGGAATTCCTGTAGAAGTACAAATTCGTACCGAAGAAATGGACCGCATGGCAGAGAATGGCATTGCAGCACATTGGTTGTATAAATCTACCAATGGTACAGCAGAAGACGCTGAAGCGCGTGCGCGAGAGTGGTTAAAGGGCGTGCTTGAAATTCAAAAAAATACTGGAAATTCTAGGGAATTTATAGAGCATATTAAGGTAGATCTTTATCCAGATGAAGTCTATGTTTTTACACCAAACGGAGACATACTCTCTTTACCAGGTGGTGCAACAGCAGTTGATTTTGCTTATGCGGTACATACAGATGTTGGAAATGCATGCATTGCTGCCAAAATTGATAGGCGATTGGTGCCATTAAGTACTCGCATTGAAAATGGCCAAACAATAGAAATCATTACAGCAGCTGGGGCCCACCCGAACCCAGCTTGGTTAAGTTTCGTTGCCACCGGAAAAGCAAGAAGTAATATTCGTCATTGGTTAAAGACACAACAAGTTAGTGAGGCACGAATGTTGGGGAAACGTTTGATAGAACGTGCATTAGCATCGTTATCTCTTTCGTTGGAAGATGTTGCAGATAAGCGATGGGCGCAAGTTTTACAGGAATTAAAAGTAGAAAGTTTTGAACAACTTTGTGAAGAGGTAGGATTAGGGAATCAGGTGGCTCCATTAGTGGTAAGAAGGATTGTTTCCGATCTTCCAGTGGAAGATGCTCATTTAATTTATCCTTTGGCTATTTGTGGTACTGAGGGCATGGTTGTTGCATATGCAAAGTGCTGCCATCCAATTCCAGGAGATACTATTATCGGATTTTTAAGTGCTGGGCGAGGTATAGTGATACATAGAGAAGATTGTAAGAATGTTTCTGAAATATCTACAATGCCAGAGAAATATATTTTTATACAATGGGCAGATAAGGTTGAAGGGGAATTTCAGGCGGAACTCCGTGTAGATGTCTTAAACAAACGGGGGGTATTAGCAGTGTTAGCAAATGCCTTGGCCGAAAATGATGCTAATATTCAAAATGTACACATCGATGAACGGGATAGCCGACATAACACAATTACTTTTTTGTTAAGTATTCGGGATCGTAATCATTTGGCAAAAGTAATTCGACGGTTAAGATCGGTAGAGATTGTGACTCGAGTTATTCGAAAATAACGGAGATCCAAAGTGTGAAATTGCAATCTTATTTAAAAAATTTAGACGAACAAAAAGAATATATGGCAGAGCGCGTTATCCAGTGGGCTAATGTTAATTCAAATACTTTTAATGTTCCTGGCTTAGAGCGTATGTCAGCATTATTAGCACAAGCGTTTTCGATATTAGAATGCGAAGGAAATGTATTTTCTCTACCTCCTATTGAATGTGTGGATTCATTAGGTGCGGCTAGCCGGGTCGATCTAGGCCCTATTTTACGATTTTGGAAAAGACCTAAAGCGCCCATACAAGTTTTGTTGGTAGGGCATATGGATACTGTTTATCAATTAGAACACCCATTTCAAAGGGCTGTTCGGAAGACCACAAATATTATTAATGGACCGGGTGTAGCGGATATGAAAGGTGGGCTTTGTGTTATGCTGGAAGCTCTAAAAATGTTTGAACAGAGCCCTTATAAAAAACAATTAGGATGGGAAGTGTTAATTAATCCTGATGAAGAAATTGGTTCTCCAGGCTCTGCTTCTTTTTTGGCTGAACAGGCCAAATTGCATCACGTAGGGTTATTATTTGAACCGGCAATGGATGATATAGGATCGTTAGCGGGAGCAAGGAAAGGGAGTGCTAA
>CADEGZ010000124.1 GCA_902827015.1 uncultured Pseudomonadota bacterium | reverse complement strand
TATTGTTTGATTTTTAAAGAAAAAAGTAGGGACAAGCTGCTAAATCTGCAAAACAGGATCTTATCCTGAGTTATACCACAGCTTCCTTGTCCCCATCACCCACGTGCCCTCAAGTGATTTAATCACCTTTCGATGATTGGTACCAAGATATATATGGATGCCGTCCGATTTGCAAGGCTTTTTCACCATAACGTAGAATTAAGGTAATGCTGACATATATTCGACTTTTAATTGGGTAAATATTCACCCTAGCCATAATGGAATTAACAATTTTTCGTTTTACCTTATCAAGGTTTCGGCTCTTTAATGTATAAAAGCCATTGTATCTTTCAGGTTTCGAAAAAGCCGGTCATACCTATTCTGCCATTACTTTGAAATAACCTCCGCAACCCGTCAAAAACACTTTACTAAATCAAAAACTTTTTTCCACGTAACATTGCATTATCAATCTTTATGCTGCCTGTTCATAATCTTTATCATGCGCTAATAATGCCCAAATAACACGAGCATTTTTATTTGCTAAAGCTACCGCTGTTTTATTCATGCCTTTTCGCTCCCTAAGCTGCAAGATCCATCGACTTCTTGAATCTTTCTTATTATCAGCATGAAGGATTACACTGCGTGCTCCGTGAACCAATAGCTTGCGTAAATAACAATCCCCTCGTTTAGTGATGCCCACTAATACCTGTTTATTGCCGCTAGAGGCTTGTCTAGGCACCAGTCCCAACCAAGCTGACATTGACCGCCCATTCTTAAACATTTTTGGGTCTCCTATAGATGCTACTAAAGCAGTTGCTGTCAGAACACCAACGCCGGGTACTGCACTTATTTTTTGATAGCGTTTTTCTGCTTTAAATAAAGCTTCAATTTTAGATTCACAAGATTTAATTCGTTTATCTAAAATAGTAAAATCTTCATATAATTCACGAAAAAATGCACGAGCAAAATCTGATAATTCAGCTTCTATATCTTCTAAAAGCAAAGGCAATTGTTTTCGGATATTATGAATTTGTTTAGAAAAAATAACGCCATATTCTGATAAAAGCCCTCTAATTTGGTTGGCAAGTGCTGTTCTATTTTTAACTAATTGTTCTCTAATGCGATGTAAGCATAATACATCTTGTTGTTCAATTTCCTTAATCGGCACAAAACGCATATTGGGGCGGTTAACTGCTTCGCAGATTGCTTCTGAATCATTGTAGTCGTTCTTATGTGTTTTAACGTATGGTTTTACAAAAGCAGGATTTATCAATTTAACGGTATGACCAAAGGATTGAAACTTTCTACCCCAATAGTGGGCACTTCCGCATGCTTCCATGCCAATCAAACAAGGGGATAGCTTTGCTATAAATTCTGCTAATTCGCTCCTTGATAGCCTTTTTCTGAGGACAATCTTTCCTTCTTTGTCTACCCCATGCAATTGAAATACTCGCTTTGCTAAGTCTAATCCTAATGTTGTAACATTCATATTGGATGCCTCCTTTAACTTGTCAGTGATCGAATAATCACCATTTTGGCCCATTATGAGGCCGTCGTTAAGAGGACGGCATCCATACCATCAAGTTATACCACAGTTACTATGAAATTTTAGTATTAGCCTTTTGACACGAGCAAGAATATTTACTTATGTTGGACCAAGCATCACTTTTCTTCTTTAATCTATCAAAAACGTTTGTAATATTGAAAAAGTCCGAACAGATCAGACTTTCATTTAGATCAGTCCATTCCAATGGGATTGCGATAGGAGCACCTTCTTTAGCACGAACAGAATAAGGAGCAACCACTGTTTGGCCATATGAATTTCGGATATAATCAATAAATACCCGTCCTGCACGTTTACTTTTTTGAGGATGAACCGTTAAAAGGTTTGGATAGCAATTAGCAGAATAAGCGGCGAGTTTTTTTGCAAATTTATGCGTCTCATTAAAACTTGCCGTGCCATCCAATGGTATATGAAGATGTAGGCCCCTTGAACCGGTCGCTTTGACAAATAAAGGAATTTCTAATGAGTCGGTAATTTCTTTTATTTTTTGTGCGGTCCATTTAATTACTGAAAAATCAACGTCTTCTGGATCTAAATCTAAAACCAAAATGTCAGGAAAGTTTATTTGTTTTATTTTGGATAAACCTACGTGAAAAGTAATGGTATTCAAGTTAACTAAATATAAAATATCTTCAATATGCTTTGCAATTACATAATTAACAATGCCATCTTTTTTGGGTAATCTAATTTTTTGAATCCAATTAGGAAAAAAAGCAGAGGCATTTTTGTAAAAAAAGCCAGACTTCGATATTCCATTAGGGAAACGTTGCATGGTTAAGGGGCGCTCTTTAAGGTAACCTAGCATGATCTTAGCAATATCTAAATAATATCTTATTAATTGATTTTTAGTAATATTAGATTTAGGAAATAATACCTTATCTGGATGTGTAATATTAACCAGAGGATAATTAGACTTTATTTCATCATTCATTTTCTTGTTCTCTATTGACTTCATTGGCAGACTTGTCTGAACGTAATTCTTTAAAATGAGGATGACGCAATTTTCCAGCACGCGTCCGTTCGGAAAATCCGACTTCTGCGATTAAGATTGGATTTACCCAAGTGACAGATTTTTTAGGAACATCTATTTCAAAAGGACATCGACTAGAAATTATTTTATCAAGTTGTTTTCTTAGATTAATTAAAAGATCATTATGATAACCTGTTCCAACTTTTCCGGCATACTTTAGTTTGTTTCCTTCGTAATAACCAATCAAAAGGACACCAAAACCTTTTCGTTTGCTGCAAGGCTTTGTAAAACCGCCAATCACGAATTCTTGACCTTTGACACATTTAAATTTTAACCAATCCCTAGAGCGTTTGTGCTGATAAGTTGAATTGGCTTTTTTGGCAATGATACCTTCCCATCCATTTTCACATGCATGTTTGTAATATTCAAGGCCATTTGTTTCAATATATTCAATTAAACGAACTAGATCTTGAACTTGAATATAGTCTTTCAAAATCTTTTTTCTTTGTATAAGCGATATATTATATAACAAATATTGATCAAAATACAAAATGTCAAACACATAGTAAAACATCGGTACAGGTTTTGAAGGGTTTAAAGTCTCAATCTGCATTCTTTGCTGTAAAGCAAAAAAGCTACTAACATTTTTATCAAAGGCAACAATTTCCCCATCAATTATAAAGCTAGATATAGACTGTTTTAATACAGCCTTGACAAGTTCAGGATAACTTTTGCTAAGGTCAATTTTATTGCGACTGAAAATGCTAATCTTATTTTTATTTTTGAATATTAAAGCCCAAATACTATCAAGCTTGCATTCATATGTCCAATTTGGATCAGAAAATCTTTTTGAAGTTAAAGTTGCCAGCATAGGGTCGAGCCATAAAGGCATTTTGGTACGTTTTAAATGTTCAAATAATGTTTGTGGTTTTTGAGATAAGTTCTTATTAGCTTCTTTATTATAAATTAGCATAACATCAAATAACCATCATTGCTCATTAAAAGTTATTCTTTTACTAAAACTTGTATATAAATTAATTGATCATAATAACTATCGTGCGATTCAGATCTTCTAAGTGAAATAGCTTGCAAAGGCCCAAGCATCTTCCATCCTCTTTTTAAAAAGCTATTAATTTCTCTTTCAACAATATCACTTTTTTCACTTTCAATAATCTTGCATTCCATTATAAATCTCCTATAGTTAATAAATTGTTTTATCTAGAGATTTAAGCCGCAACTGATTATTCACGCTTGAAACTCCCGGAACAGACCAAGCTGCATTAACCGCTTCTTGCATTTCAAACCAATTTCTAACTTTTCCTTTTAATATTACTTGATTTTCTTTAATTTCAACCTGAACCTCATTTGCATCAATTGCCGCATTTCGTTTAAATTCATTGATTATTTTATTTTTGACGTCAATTGGAGAAACAGTTGGTTTAATAGCTATTGAGTTTAAAACCCCTTTTATTCCATAAAGTTTAGACACGCAAGATTCAGCGGCTGCTTTTTGATAGAACCACTTTACTTCGCCAGACAGTTTAATCCATCCTCAACAGTGATCTTAATTTGTTCATGAGGTACAGTTGTATCCCAAGCTAAAGCTTCAGTTGCGGCTTTAGCAATAGAGACATCATCTTTTTTATATTGAGGTAAAGCTTCTACTTTAATTTCATTAATGATGCCGGTTACGTCTTTAACAGTCTTAACGGCACGCTCAATTGATAATTTTTGAGCATAATTAGTAGTCACTCCGCCTAATGTCACCAGTCCATCATGAACAGAAATTGCAATTTTATCTTGTTCAAATATTTCAGGGGTAAATTCAAGCTTATCTAAAACATTTTTTTGAATTTGTTCGTCGGATTTCATAAGCACTCCTTTCTTATTGATAGCCTTATTGTTTTCATACTAGCTTTTTTATCAACATTATACAAGTGGATAGCATAAATTTTAGGTAAAATGATTGTTTAAAAGCTGGCTTGAAGAACAGGTGACGGTTAAGTTTTGCTTAATGTATGATTAAAAATATGGCGAATAGTTGGAGTAATCAATTTTTAAAAATACCAATAACCACACGATAAGTCAAATGTATAGGACAAACCAATGGAGGATGAATATTTAGCACAATTAAAAAATATAACTTTTGGTTATAATGAAAAACTCATTTGTAATTCTATCAACATAAATATAAAAAAAGGCCAAATTACCGCTATTATGGGTCCAAGTGGTTGTGGTAAAACCACTGTTTTGCATTTGATAACAGGCTTTAATAAAACCAATGAGGGCAGCGTTATTGTTTTTGATCAGAAAATTGAGCAATTAAACCGGGATCAATTATTTCAGCTAAGACATAATATGGGAATGCTTTTTCAAAGCGCGGTTTTGTTCTTAGATCTGAATGTTTTTGACAATATTGCTTTTCCTTTAAGAGAGCTTAATCTTTTACCAGAATCAATCATTGACGATATTGTATTAATGAAACTTGAGGCGGTAGGTTTAAGGGGTGCTAAAGATTTTGCTATACAGAACTTGTCGGGTGGGATGAAGCGCAGAGTTGCTCTTGCTCAGGCAATTGCTCGCGATCCAGCTTTACTTTTACTCGATGAGCCTTTTGCTGGGCAAGATCCAGTAACGACGGGTGTTTTAACTCATTTAATAAAATTAATTAATAAAACGCTTCAAACAACGATTGTTTTGGTTTCACATACCATTCAAAATACCTTTGAAATTGCCAACTATATTTATCTAATTTCTGAAGGAAAAATAATGGGAGAAGGATCACCACAGGAGTTAATTAACAGCCGGGATCCTTGGGTTGAACAATTTATTAAAGGATTACCTGATGGGCCTATTCACCTTAGATATCCCGCTATTGCGTTTGCACAAGAATTAAACGTTTAATTGATTGTAATCTATCTGTAAATCTGGTGTGGCAAACAACAGCACAAGTTGGCGGTAGATAGCAGGATCTGTGACAGAGGCTATTCATTATCTTATAACATTTAATCCTTTTATTCAATGAGAAAAGTTTGATCAAAATGGGTTATGTACTGGACAGTTTGTGCCTGAACTTGCACCAAACAAATATCTTTTTAAGTTTTAAGCACCTGAGTCGGTTCTAAAGGAAGCAGGAATAGTTTTAGGTAACTCATTGTGGATCTTGATTTTTCCCGGTAGAAAGTACTTTAGAATTTTGCAAATTTGAAATAGAAGTCTTTTGTGGTAAGAGAAAAGTGATCGGGCAACATTTATGATATTACCAGTTGGATAGCGTTAAAGACTTTCTTGAGTTAGAAGAAAAATTGTTGACAATAGCTCTATTACTTTATTAGAGCTCCTTGGAATTCTCAATTCAATAGGAACAATTTATACCCATCGCACGTGAAGAGGGTATATTTCTAAATCCTTAATAGTTAATTGGATCTTGAGTTATTCTTCCAATAGAACAATATCGGAGCCCTGATTTTATGACTGTTTGTGGAGAATATAAATTTCTTAAATCAATTAAGGTTGGTTCAATAATAGTGCTGCGTAAAG
>CADEGZ010000123.1 GCA_902827015.1 uncultured Pseudomonadota bacterium | reverse complement strand
CTATTTAGGGGTAAATTTGAATGAAACGAAAGCCTTAAAAAGCCTTACTTGGCATAATAATACCCTTACTATTGTACTTAGATTTGATTACCCTATTGCGGGATCTTTCTTAGAAGTCGTTCGAAAAAAATTATTGGAGCGTCTTCAGCTGCTATCAGGCGATATATTACTACAAATTTCCATATATTGGAAAGTAAACCAACATTCTGTGCAAAATAATTTAAAATTAGTGCCTGGCATTAAAAACATTATTGCAGTGGCCTCTGGTAAGGGAGGCGTTGGCAAGTCTACCATTGCAGTTAACTTGGCTTTAGCCATTGCAAAGGCAGGGGCTCGTGTTGGAATTTTAGATGCAGATATTTATGGTCCAAGCCAACCATGGATGCTAGGCAGCCAAGAGCAATCTGGTCTTGCTGCTACGAAGCATTTGGAACCAGTTGAAAGATATGGTCTTCAAGTGATGTCTATGGGATATTTAGTAGCGCAAGATGCGCCTATGGTATGGCGAGGCCCAATGGTAAGTCGCGCTTTGGAGCAATTGTTATATGAAACAGCTTGGGAAAATTTAGACTATTTAATTGTAGATTTACCACCCGGCACTGGCGATATTCAATTGACTTTAGCGCAAAAAATACCTGTAAGTGGTGTTATTATTGTAACCACGCCTCAAGATGTTGCGTTACAAGATGCTAAAAAAGCTTTGGCAATGTTTCAAAAACTTGGGATTTTAGTGTTAGGAGTTGTGGAGAATATGAGCATTCATGTTTGCTCTCAGTGTGGCCATGAGGAACGTATTTTTGGTATGGGTGGTGGAGAGAAGATGTCCATGCAATATGGTATTCCTTTGTTAGGACAATTGCCGCTAGATGTTAAAATTCAGGAACAGACGGACAATGGTAAGCCTTCCGTTGTTGCTGAGCCAGAAGGAAAAATTGCCAGCTTATATCAGGAAATAGCATATCATGTAACAGCCAAACTTTCCTTACAGCCCAGGAATTATGGTGTATCTATGGTAGTGGAATCATAAATTAGAAAAGGAAAAATTAAGATGGCAATAAAATCTGATCGGTGGATTCGGCGTATGGCTCTGGAACACTCCATGATCCATCCATTTGTTGAGAAACAAGTGCGACAAGATGGAAATGAACGAATGGTTTCATATGGTACTTCTAGTTATGGCTATGATGTGCGCTGTGCTAATGAATTTAAAATATTTACAAATATTAATTCAACAATTGTTGATCCAAAATCGTTTGATTCGAATAGTTTTATTGATGTTGTTACTGATGTTTGTATTATCCCGCCCAATTCTTTTGTATTAGCGAGAACCGTTGAGTATTTTAAAATTCCACGTGATGTATTAACAATTTGTGTAGGAAAATCCACTTATGCAAGATGTGGCATTATTGTAAATATAACGCCACTGGAGCCGGAATGGGAAGGGCATGTTACTCTAGAATTCTCGAACACCACCCCTTTACCTGCTAAAATTTATGCTAACGAAGGGATCGCTCAAATGCTCTTTTTTCAGTCGGATGAGGTTTGTGAAACTTCTTATCGCGACAGACAGGGTAAATATCAAGGACAAAAGGGTGTGACATTACCACAGATCTAGAGTGGTTTTTAGGAAGAGAATTGAAATGAATAACTCGAATACATTAAGTAATAATCAATTATATCAAGATTATCTGGAAGGTTTATACCAAGGATTATCAGGATTTATTCAATATCACCCTGGTGAAAAAGAAGAAAATAAAAAACAGAAAGTTTTTTTAACTTATGGCGAAATATTGTATTCAAGTATAGATCTTATTATAGAAAATATTTCTATTAATGAAGACGATATATTTTATGATTTAGGATCTGGCATTGGTAAGGTGCCTTTATATTTCTTTTTAAAAACGCCTATTAAAAAGGCTTATGGTATTGAAGCATCTGCGACGCGTCATGAATGCGCTGAAAGAATTTATCAAAAAGTAAAACAACAATCTCCGGAACTTTTTCTGGAAGGAAAACGAAAGTTAAAGACCATGCAAGGGAATTTTTTGGGATCAGATATCTTTGATGCAACAATAATTTATAGCTGCTCAACTTGTTTTGATGAAGAGCTTTTAAAAGAAATGGGGAAATTGTTCGAACATTGCCCAAACTTAAAATATGTCATTAGTATGAAACCCATCCCGTTTAGTGCAACTTTAAAAAAGGTGTTAGAAGTGGAATGTACGTGGGATAAAGTAGAGTGTTATTTGTATAAGCGTGGTTAATTTAAGGCAAGGGGCTCTACGCCGCTTTCTTTTTTCCCTGAAAACTGTTTTTATATATAGTCTATTATTTAAGCAAGTATTCGACTAAAATTGAGGACGAGAATACGGGGGCGACCTTGGATTCGACGTAGGTTGTGAAACCTTAGGTGCATGCCGAGCAGGTAGCTTAACTCGTAAAACTTAGCTACAGGCAATATAAATGCCAACGAAGATCGCTTCGGCGACTTTGCAATCGCTGCTTAAAAACCAGCCGATTGCCCTCTGACCGTTTATGCTTGTGTAGGTGGGAATCAGGGGTTAATTTTCACAAGATGCTCAGTTACTTTGTTTGAGGGTAGCTGCTAAGACAAATCAAACTCGCTATTAGTTTTCTTTGCCCATCGGTTAAGCTAGTAGTTAAATAATAGACTGGGATAAGCATGTAGAAACTTTTGGTAGAGCGCTTGCGGACGCGGGTTCAATTCCCGCCGCCTCCACCATACAATGATCCAACCACTTCTTAACAACGCCAATCTCGTCCATAACTACTTGTAAATAATAGAATTCTCGTCTATAGGGTGTCTAAAGTAATCCATAGAAAACCCCCACAAGCCAGGTAATCTGGGGGTACATTTGGGGGTATATTGCCCCATGGGATTAGGAGATACCCCCATGCCATTAACTGATATCAAAGTGCGTGCTGCTAAGCCCAAAGAGAAAGCTTACAAGCTTTCTGATAGTGTGTGGCGGTCTATTTTTGCTAATTGGCCAAGTGGGCTCCAAATATTGGCGTTTAAAATATCAATTTCTGGGCAAGGAAAAGTTATTGGCCATTGGGGCGTACCCAGAGATATCACTTGGCGAGGCTCGAGAAAAAAGAGACCAGGCCAAAAAACAGATAGTAAATGGTGTTGATCCGGGCGATTTTAAAAAAACCTCAAGGCATATGGTAAAGAAGTCAGAAGAAGGGAATTTGGAATATATAGCAAGGGAATGGCATATTAAAAATAAACACCGTTGGAGCCCAAATCACGGCGCTCTCATTATTCGTAGACTTGAGCTTTATATATTTCCTTGGTTAGGATCTTGTCAGATTTCAGAAATATCCCCGCCACAATTATTAGAGGCATTAAGACGAGTTGAGAATAAAGGGGCTTTAGAGACTGCGCATAGAGTTTATCAGATCTGTGGCCAAGTGTTTCGCTATGCAGTTGCTACAGGCAGAACCAATCGTGATCTAACAGCAGATTTACGAGGAGCATTACCACCCACAAAAGTTGAACACCATGCAACGATGATAGATCCTACAAAAATTGGTGAACTATTTTGTGTTATTGATGGTTATGAAGGTTTTTTTGTAACCAAATGTGCCTTACGCTTAGCACCACTGGTTTTTGTTCGTCCAGGAGAATTAAGAAAAGCCGAATGGTCAGAATTCGATTTAGATAAAGCAGAATGGATGATCCCTGCTGAAAAAATGAAAATGCGCCTTCCTCATCTTGTTCCATTATCAACACAAGCGTTGGCGATTTAGAATACTCAATATATGGCCAAAGATTAGGTAAATATGGGTGAGCCTTTTGGCAAGGTAACTCCTAATAAAGCAAGAAGGAACTTGACTTATTTTTTTCTTAAAAGCTTCATTCAGTTGAGATAAATTTTTGATATTTTTTGAGGAAAATTTTGTTTATTTTTTTATAAAATAGGTAGTAAATTAAAAAATAAGGGTGTTTAAACCCTATTAATCTTGATTGCAGAAAACAAAGGAATCTTGTAAATACATAAGAAAAAATTTTGGGGAAAATAACGTAACAATTTTATATATTTGCCGCAAAAAATTGTTAAAAAATATTAAAGAAAAAATTAATATTTATTCAGTAAGAAAGATTAAACCACTTGGTTTTTAAAAAAGCGAGAGGGTTTCTTCAGACATTATCAGGTAGGGGCCATAATACCAAGGTATATTATACCTCCAAGACGCAATGATCTTCATGAAGCTCTTTTAAATCTTGCACTATAAATCCTACCCCATCTCATCCCCCAGACCCGCTTGTTGAATGTTTTTATCTTTAATGGTCGCTATACGCAAGAGAGAGTAGGTCATAGGTTTGTTTTTGATAGATTCTCAACATAAAAATAAGTTTAATAACCCACTAACAATATTAGCTATAATAATTACTTAATATATTACTTTAGGACGACCTATTGTTAAAGTAATTTAAAATAGGGGCTTATAGGATGCCGCTTAGTTGTAATGAAATCAAGAGTCGTGCGCTATGCTTTTCGAAGGAGTGGGCAAATGAATCATCTGAAAAAGCTGAGGCAAAAAGCTTTTGGGATGGATTCTTCTATATATTTGGTATTACTCGTCGACGCATTGCTTCATTTGAGGAGCCAGTTAAAAAAACTGATGGTAAGGGTGGCTATATTGACTTGTTATGGAAAGGAACCTTATTAGTTGAACATAAATCACGCGGAAAGAACCTTGATACAGCTTTCGAACAAGCAAAAGAATATTTTCCTGGACTCAAAGAACGTGATTTACCGCGCTATATTATAGTCTCCGATTTCGCAAAATTTCGCCTATACGACCTAGATGCAAGAAAGCAGCATGAATTTACATTACTCGATCTATATAACAACGTACATTTATTTAACTTTGTAGCAGGTTATAAAACCCATACTGTTAAGCCACAGGATCCGGTCAATATCAAAGCAGCCGAGCACTTAGGCTTATTGCATGATCAGTTAAAAGAATTTGGTTACACAGGACACGAGCTCGAAGTGTATTTAGTACGTTTACTATTTTGCCTTTTTTCTGAAGATACAGGGATTTTTGAACGGGGACAATTTCAGAATTATATAGAAAATAGAACAGCAGAGGATGGCAGTGATCTTGCATATCATATTACAACACTATTCCAAGTTCTAAATACCCCGGAACATGAACGATTAAAAAACCTTGATGAACAGATATCAGATTTTCCATATATTGATGGGAAATTGTTTGAAGAAACATTGTCCACAGCAGCTTTTAATAGTAAGATGCGCCAGTCTCTTCTTGATTGTTGTTGCCTTGATTGGAGTCTTATCAGTCCAGCAATCTTTGGTTCTTTATTTCAATCAGTCATGAATAAAGATCTACGCCGTGAATTAGGCGCACATTACACTACGGAGCAAAATATTCTTAAAGTGATCCATCCTTTGTTTCTTGATGATTTGTTGAAAGAGTTAAAACGTATAAAAAATAACAAAGGAAAGCTTGAAGAATTTCACAGGCGATTAGCATTAATGAAGTTTTTTGATCCGGCGTGCGGTTGTGGTAATTTTCTTGTAATCGCATATCGAGAACTGCGCTTGCTTGAATTAAAAATTTTATCAGAGATTTATAAAAAAGAAGAAAGCAGTATGTTTTTAGATATTTCAACAATTGTATTGCTAGATGTGGATCAGTTTTATGGGATCGAGATAGAAGAATTTCCATCACAAATAGCCCAGGTTGCCCTTTGGATGATGGACCATCAAATGAATATATTAGTGAGCAAAGAGTTTGGCAAATACTTTAAACGTCTTCCTTTAAAGAAGTCGCCAAATATTATTTATGGAAATGCGCTTCAAAAAGATTGGAATACATTTGTAAGACCAAATAAATATACCTATATCCTGAGTAACCCACCATTCGTTGGGAAACAATACCAGAGTTCGGAACAGAGAGCAGATATGGAGAAAATATTTTCTTCAACAAAAGGAGCAGGCATTCTTGATTATGTATCCGCATGGTATATCCGCGCTGCTCAAATCATGCTATTGGAACCACAAATAAGGGCTGCTTTTGTTTCAACTAATTCTATTACACAGGGAGAGCAGGTTGCCGTGCTTTGGAATGAACTGATA
>CADEGZ010000122.1 GCA_902827015.1 uncultured Pseudomonadota bacterium | reverse complement strand
GGAAAATATGTATTTAGTTTTTATTATTAATTTTTTATTAGCCATTTCCACTACCATTGGAATGACAATTATCCCCTTTTTAGTAACAGACTCATTAGGTCTATCTTTATTTATTTTAGGCCTTATGGAAGGGACAGCAGAATTTCTTTCCAACGTACTACGTCTAACGAATGGGGTCCTATTTGATAAACTTAAGAATAAACGAATTATCTTTATTTCTTCAATTAGTTTGGCCTTTGGCGCAAAACTTTTACTCTTGGTACCAAGCGCCTGGACTGTTATTAGTTCAAAGATCTTGGAACGCGTTTCCAATGGCGCTTTTGCCTCACCTCGAGATGCTTATGTCGCTGAAAAAGCTAAAAACAGGGGTCTTGCTTTAGGCTTCCTAAGCTTTTCCAAGTCAGCCGGTTGTATTTTAGGTCCAATAACTGTTAGTATTTCAACTTTATTTCTAGGAAATCTTAAAGACAATTTAGCATTACTGGCTATTCTTTGCTGCCTACTTGTTTTACCTGCTTTTATTTTCTCTTTCTTTTTAAATGTAAGATCTCTAGAAAAAACAACATTTGCCATTTCAGAAATTAAATTCATTTTTAAAAAGATAAGCCCAATTCTTTTGCTTACTTTTCTATTCTTTTTAGGACGGTTTAACGACGGTCTTTTGATGATTTATTTAAAACAAAAAAGCTTTCCAGAATGGTTTTACCTTTCTACCATTTCCATTTTTAATTTTACCATGCTTATCGTCTCTCCTTTAATTGGAAATCAAATTGACAGAGGTTACTTAAAAGAAACGTTCTATATCAGCATTGGAGCTTTAAGTGTTTTCGGTTTTTGCTTCTACCAACTTGAAACATTAAGTTGGGGTTTTGCAATTTCTGGTCTTATTGCTTGGGGGATCCAAAGAACAGGAGCGCAAATTGTTTTTGCCTCTCTTATTTTCAAAACCACTGATAAATCTAATTATGGAACTGCTATTGGTATTTTTTATATTGTAAGTGGTTTTGCAACAATGCTTTCTTCATTTTTTTGTGGGTATATGACTCAAGATCACTTCCCAATGGTTTTTGTCTTAAGCGGGTGTTGTTCTCTTTTGGCTCTAACACTTGCAATTAGCATCTTTAATAATCAACTACCAATGAGATACAAATTCAAGCCAGTTCACGGATATACCCTTAGCAAATGAATTTAATCCCTTAATCTTTTAAAGATTGGGATAAAAAAAATGCTTTATTACTTTCATATACTTTTTTTAAATTGCTATAAGTTTCTTCAGCCAATTCAATAAGTTTATCTGGGTTATTTTTACCCATTTCCTCAACTTGACGCTTCGTTTTTACAACTTGCTCCTTTGTTGAATAAACATCATTAAAACTTAAAAGAAACAACTTGGCATCTTCTGCATCAATGGGTTGTTTTAGTTCCAATTTTTTGGCAATTGGCCCCTGCATAATGCTTACCATAATTTTTATAGATTTTATTTCGGGGGTTGGTTGCCCATTATCAGATGCCGTTTTAACTGTTAATTGTGCTTTTTGTAATTCTTTTTCAAAAAAGTTCTTTGCAAAAATGGTGGGCATGTATTCATCATCAAAGGCCCGCTTGCCAACTACAGCACCTATAATAGCTAAAACAATTAATATTTCAGGTATAAAGCTGATTAATAGACCTACCACACCAGGTTTTTCTTCTTTGAACTTTAATAACATTTAAGGGTTTCCTCTACTTTATTTTTATTATTATAATAGATTTTCCTCTACATTAAGACTTAATAAGGATCTGGGCAAAGATGGACACTAAACAGCCACACTTTCGTATACTATCCATTGATGGGGGGGGTGTAAGGGGCGTGATCCCTGCTCGGATCCTCCATGCATTAGAAGAGATTTCTCATAAGCCTATTTCTGAATTGTTCGATCTCATTGTGGGCACTTCTACCGGAGGGCTTATTGCCTTAGGGCTAGTTTGCCCCAGCAAAAACAAAACCCCCCAATATTCAGCAAAAGACATCCTTAATTTCTACTTAGAAAAATCTAACCAAATATTCCAACACTCTTTTTTTAGAAGTATTTTTACAGGTGGCGGGTTATGGGCAGCTAAATATGATAGAAAGCCTCTGGATACCCTCTTAAACCAGTTTTTTCAGGATACATTATTATCTGAAGCACTTCGGCCTGTTACTATTCCTACCTATTCACTAACTAAGGGTTGTCCCAATGTGATCACTTCTTGGCCATCCCCAGAAGATCCGCAAGATTACTATATGCGTGACATTGCCGGGGCAACAACGGCCGCTCCAACTTACTTTGATCCAAAAGTTTTCCACGATAAAAAGGGTAATCTTCACATAGAGGCCGATGGTGGAATTTTTGCTAATAATCCAGAAACCATTGGTGTAACAGAAGCATGCAAATTTAATTCAAGCTTATCCCGCGACACCGTTTATGTTCTTTCTATTGGAACAGGTTCTCCTAAACTCAATCAAGACGCAAATAAATTGACCAATTCCGGAGTAATTGGTTGGGTAATAAAAGCCAATTTAATTGATATTATGATCAATGCTGATAATGATTGGTATAATGACGAAATTTCTATACTTTATCCCCAATCAAATCGTTTACAAGTTGCTCTTCCCGATCGTTTAGGCCAAATGGATAATGCTTCTCAAGACGATCTACAAGGGCTTTTGAATATTACTGAAAGTTTTTTAAATACTAACCTAAAAAAAATAGAGAACATTCTCTATACTCTTTGCACTTAGATTTTATGCGTTGTTGCAATATTATGACCTCAGTTCTGGATAAGTGAGCACCCTAAGGATAGTAAAATATCACCCAACTTACACAAATAAGAAGGTGCTAGTAAATAGATCTTGAATTACTTTTTGATGTCGATGATTTTTTTTAAAATAATCCAATTAACAAATTGAAAATTGATTGCATTCAATCCCGCCTAATTCGCACTTCTTTTATCAAAAGTTACTTTTCTTTTTTGGTATACCATTAGAACCGATTGCTTTTGACATACTATAAAAGGAGACATATAACCCTTCCCGAATAATTTGCTACTATCGTTGTGAATTTCTTGCTGATTTTTGTGGGTAGTGTTATTAGGCAATGTTGCAAATTTATCGGGTTTTACTATAAATAAAAGATGAAAGAGATACATTATATGTCTGCAACTGAAATTATAAAAAATATTAAAAAGAAAACGTTATCCTGCGTAGAAGTAATGGAGGCACATCTCAAACAAATTGATAAAGTAAATCCAATTATAAATGCTCTAGAGCAGATATTACCAGTAGAGGAGGCTTTAAGGCGTGCGTCTCTTGCAGATCAAGCAATTTCTAAAGGTAAACGCACAGGAAAACTACACGGCCTGCCGATAACAATCAAAGATGCTTTCATGGTTAAGGAATTTATCACCTCTTGTGGTAATGAAGGAATATATAAATACAATAAAGACAAACAATATGAAGACGCTACAATTGTAAAACGCTTAAAAGAAGAAGGGGCAATTATTTTAGGAATGTCAAATGTTCCTGAAATGTTAATTTGTCCAGAATCCGATAACCTCCTATATGGTCAAACCAAAAATCCTTATGATTTATCACGAACATCCGGCGGTAGTAGTGGTGGTGAAGCAGCAATTATTGCCTCTGGGGGCTCCCCTTTAGGAATTGGTTCTGATGGAGGAGGTAGTATTCGAGTACCTTCTCACTTTTCAGGAATTGCTGGGTTAAAACCCACACAATTTCTAGTACCCAATACGGGAAGTGGGTTTGGCAATGCACTAGGTATTCTTAGTTCTTTAGTCACTAATGGGCCTATGGCACGGTATGTTGAGGATTTAATATTGTGTTTACCTATAATTGCAGGTCCCGATTATTGTGATCCCCATGTTATGCCAGTACCACTTAAATCAATACAAAAAGTTCCACTAAAAAGCTTGCGAATTGCTTTTTACACAGATGATGGAAATGTAACCCCAACTAAAGAAACACAAGAGACCGTTAGAAATGCTGCAAAATCCTTGGGAAAAGAGGTTAAATGGGTAGAAGAAAATCGTCCAAAATCTCTTGAAAAAACCTGGCCTCTTGTTTGGGAAGCGGCATTTTTAGGAGGTGATGGCGGAAAAGAATATAAAAAGATGATTTCTTCCTTCGGTGAACATGATCTTTCTCCAAGATTTCAGGAATTTTTACAACTTGCTCAAAATTGTAAATTTTCTGTCACTGAATTACGCTCACGATTCAAGCAAATGGATCAGTTTCGTATTGATATCTTAACTTTTTTTAACCAGTACGATGTAATTATTTGTCCAGTTGTCGCCACCCCAGCAAAGTTACATGGATTAGCGCTAAAAGAAATAAAAGATCTAACATACACTATGAGTTATAATCTAGCCGGATGTCCAGGTGTAGTGGTTCGTTGTGGCACTTCAGAGCAAGGCTTGCCAATCGGAGTACAAATACTAGCAAAACCATGGCATGATGAAGTTGCACTTAAAATAGCTAAAAAATTAGAAGATATATTTGGTGGATGGAAGTCACCGGGTTTTTAAAATGTGAGCTACTAAGATTTCTAAGCTCAAACTTAACTTCCAAAAGTAAAAGTATAAATTTCAAGTCCAGGGGCCTCAGAAATCAGTTCTAATATGCCACTAGCAGAATTTTCTAATTCAATTAACGAATAAAGTTTATCTCCATTCACAACAACATGGCTATCTTTAATATCTTTGCCTTTTTCAGCAATAACAAGTTCTCCATTCAACATAACTTTCACAGGAATAGTAGTATTTTTTTTGCTACCCATTACAGCATACACTTTAGCAGCATTAAAATGAATTTTGATTGAAGAGCCACTCTTAGTTGCAACTATTTTCTGCAAACCTATATTCCATAAACCATTTAATGCCCAAGCATTCCTTGGTAATTGATTAGGAAAACTATAATTTGAAGGTTGATCCCTTACAATCGTTTCAGGACTATAATATTTTTCCTGACGCTGATAACCCAAATAGGTTTCTGGTGTCTGAAAGAAAGAAACTCCGGCCTTTTCGCTAGCTTGTGTATAAGGGCCTTGCATACCCAGTAAAGCCTGAATATTATTTTCAGTAACATCATATTGTCCCTCACCAGCATGCTGATAAACAACATAACCATTTTTATCAATCAAATAATGAGCAGGCCAATATTGGTTATGATAATTTTGCCAAGTTGAAAAATTGTTATCTAAAGCCACGGGATAATGAATATTATATTCATCTACTGCTTTTTTAACATTATTGTAATCCTTTTCAAAATCAAATTCTGGACTATGCATACCAATAATAACAAGCCCTTGATCACGATATTTTTGGTCCCAACTCTTTAAGTAAGGAAGCGTACGAATACAATTAATACAAGAATAGGCCCAAAAATCAATTAATATTACCTTCCCTTTTAACTCGCGTAATTCTAGTGGTTTAGAATTAATCCAAGTAGTAATACCAGTAATTGCAGGTGCCGGATATGGATTTGATAAACTACTTTTTAACGAAACTGCAGCTTTAGTAGGATCTTCTTTATCTAATGAAAAAGCAACGCTGTTACCAAATATCAAAAACAATGCCGATAAAACAATAAGCAGTCCTAAAAATTTACGTAAAATAACCGCGTTTTTTCTAAAAAAACTTAACTTTTCCATTACTTTCCTCCCTAAAAGAGCAATAATCAACATGGGGATAGCAGCGCCTAAACCAAAAGATAAAATAGTAAAAAAACTAAAAAGATTGGTTTTTTGTAATACACTTTGTACAATCACAATCGCAAGAATAGGGCCTGCACAAGGTGTCCAAACCAAACCTATTAAACTGCCAAAAAAAACACCACTAAAAAAACTCTGTTGTGTTTGGTTATTGCCCTTTATCACACTGTCTAAGTGAAAAATTTTTGATGTAAATTGGCTAAATAGATTGGTTAAAGTATCAGATATCATAATAATGCCAAATAAAATTAAAAAACCAAAAGATAGATTTCTAATGATATTAAGATCTATCCCAAGGCTTTGTACCAATTGTCTTGAAAAAAAAGTAAATAACGCAAAAGCTAGTACAAACCCAAAGATAATCCCGAAAGGACGTTTTTTACCTCCTTCTAAAGATCCACTTAAAATAATCGGCAAAATGGGTAATATACAAGGCGAAATAATAAGTGCAAAACCTTCTAAAAAGGCAAGACTAATATTGAGTAGTTCTTGATTAACACTATCCATCGGATACACGGCATGCAAAATTAAACTTATTATTAATTATACCTTAAGTATGCTATAATGCCATTTGTTAAAATGAAAAGCTTGTA
>CADEGZ010000121.1 GCA_902827015.1 uncultured Pseudomonadota bacterium | reverse complement strand
CCAAAACCCAAAGCCTTAAATTGTGTCTCACACCAAATTAATATATCATGCAAAAGCTTGGCAGCTTGATCTGCCAACATACCGCCTAGTTTTCCAAGCTCTTGGCAAAGACTCCCCAACTCACAACCATAACGTGAAATTAATTCTAATTCTTCCGGTTTGCTACTGAGAAATAATGTTAATCGACGTTGAGGATCTTCAATAAGATCTAAGCTCTGACGAAATTCAGCATATTTTAAGTCTTTTTCTTGGAGTATAGCATTCAGAATAGCTTCTTTGGTTTGGAAATAGTAATACACATTCCCTAGGGGAACATTCGATTTTTCTGCAATATTTGCCAGAGTCGTCTGCTGAAATCCTTTTTGATGGATGCACTCTGCTGCTGCGGTTATTAAAGCACTACGTTTATCTAATTTTGCCATAAAAAATCCAAATAAAGTAAAAATTCTTCCCCATTAGGATATACTCTTCCAATCCTAATACCCAATGCCAATTATACTGAATCTACACTTATCAATACCATACTTTTGTTCATTTCTCTCTGATAAAAGGTGTTTAACTCACCTTAAAAGAAATTAGCTAATCAACTATTACACCTGTAATAACCTCGTAACGCTTTAAGACACAACTCCTGAACTTGTTCATAGCTCAAGGCTTTGCCTGTTTCGAAATTTACCATGAAAATTTTTGAGTTTTCATGCGCGCCTTTTATTCCTGGCGTGCAAAAAACTGCTTCAAATAAATAATGGGACCTTAGTATAATAAATTTCTCGCTCTCTTGCCTTTTCCTTCCTTTTAATACTTTACAAACTGCCGATCCCAAATTGTATCGAATTTTTTTTAAGACACCACCATAGTATTTAAAAGCTTCAACATGTCCTTCAAAAAAAGCTTGTTGGTCTTGACTGAAAAAGCCCATGTGTGAAATTCTTTTCCGCTGGCGCATGCTCTCATTTCAAAAATATTGACTTTTATCCTGCCTTCTGGAAAATCAACTTGAACTTCATACCAATCAACTTCAGCTTCTTCTCCATAAATATGCTGTCGGAAACAAAAGCTCTTTGCGTTTCTTACCCACATATTTTCTAATGGTAGGTTCCGCTCCTGTAAAACCACATTCTTCTATTAATCTTGTGTGGATCCGTCGTGCAGTATGTCTTTAATTTAATAGGCGCGTTCACATCTATTTGCAGCCATTGATTAATCAAATATTGGACTGCTAGCGTCAGTTTCTTTATCTTTATTTGAAAAAGTTTTTCTTATGGGTGGTATAGCGCTAGCAATAGCTTGTTTTACGCTGCGCCTGTGAATCTGGTATTGCTTGGCTATTTGACGGATCGATTTGCCATGCAAAAAATGTTCGCGTCTAATTAAGAGCAAATTGCTACTCTAGTCACTCCTACATTACCTCATTGTTTGCACAACTATGGTAACGGAATCTATGACCTAGGGTGGAGGCCACTTTAGCGGATTAACTTACCATTAAAATGGGGCCAAAATTTGGATCATACTCAGTTATTTCTATTATCTATGTCACAGAATCAACATTAGTATAACTCAACTTATAAAAAGTGTTGCGAATACAACACAAGCGATACGATTTTCAGAACAAGTATACCCAGCAGTATACACCAAACTACTTAAACACATCTTCTATGGCCTGGCTGTCTAACACTTTCTCCCCCCATTTTAGCAGGTCCTCAGCATTCGCCTGCTCAATACGGTGTCTATAAACTTGAGGGATTGTTTTGAACTTATGTTCTAATAAACGCATTAAAAATGTACTTTCACCCTGCTGTACGCCCTGTTCTATACCCTGCTGCACACCTGTTTCTAGCCAAGTATTCTTATGCTTTTCAATAAAATACTGTTCAACTGTCGCCATAATTTTCCCCTCTTTAGTCTCTGATAATCCTGATACAATGGCTTTATTGAGCTTCTCCGGATCACCCGTTTCCACCTGACTTAAAAAATATTTTAGCACGGAAGCAGCAAAATCTGTACCGCCAGTATCTTGAATGACCCCCTTTAATAACTCTAAAAATAACTGTATACAATTCAGGGCTTCCTTCTCGCGGGAGTGCTTGAATGCGAACTCCATTAACCCTAGCCAATGTTGTTTCCTCAAGTCCTCATCTTGAATATCGTGAACATCCACCAAATAAAATGGGTTCAATAAAAATTGCTCCATCAATTCCCGGGGCGCATCAATGAGCTCACGGATATCTTGAGGACCATCGTACTTTTTTTTGCCATTATAAAATACTAACGTAATCACCAGGGGTAATTTGGCCTCTTTGTTTTTCTTAAGGCACTCCTGCCACACTGCAAGAACATACTGCCAAAGACGTAAGGGCATTAAATTGTCCACCGAAGATTGATGTTCTGCCAATACGCAAAGGTAGGCTGAGCCTGTTCCCTGTAAATAATTGATCTTGTAAAGAATATCTGAAGCTGAAGCTCGCAACGCCTTATCAATATAAAGAGTAGACTGCAATTCCAACGTATTAAAGTTAAGATAGGTTTGAATAGTAGTGGGTAAATGCTCTTGAAAAAAATCTTTTGCTATTTGTAAATTCGCCATTGATGTTTTGAAAAACTTATCGTGTGGATTGTGGATAATGCCCATTTCTGCTCCCTAACTAAAAACTCAAAATCTAAGGATGTCTTGCAAAACGCTCTGGACTTCTTTCTATATAATGCCATGAACCATTGGTTAGCCCCATTAGGACAGATGGGCTATGTTTCCCAACCCATCTGCTCTTTGCCAGCCCATTTACTCTACACTAATGTACTGGCTCCCCGCTAGGAGGACCTTTAGGCTTATCTATCAGCTTTGCTATTCTGAACAAATGGTTTAACTGGTGTTCCTGAAAATCTTTTGCCTGATTAACGATATCATCGACAACACATAAATAATTATGTATTGTCGACTTGTCCAAATATAAAACATTGCTAATTGAAACTACAACTTTCAATAACGCCTGCAGTTGCCTTAGATGCTCTGATATCAATTCTTGAGCAAGAATTTGGTGATTTATCAATAATGCAAAGTCTGATACATTATAGTTAGCCATAATGAACTCCATGTAGTTGATTGTGGTTAGTAATGTGCAGGTGTTACCGACATCCGCGCATTACGGGTTATGGCATGTTCGCTTAAGGCAAACATGCCGTAGCTTTATTAATGAACGTTAACTCATTTCTCATCTCCTTCCTTATACCCGTACGTTTCGTCTTTTAAACACGTACAACTGTGCTGCCGTATTTATCTCGAATTTTTTCAATCTTCCAAGGCTTGTGATACACACGAGACTTTTTATTAGGTGGCTTTAAATACCAAGCTCCCTTTCCACAAGACCACTTAAACCCCGCGTCTCTAAGTTTAGTTTCATGTAAACTATTCGCCCCAAAGATCCATAACCAAGATCCACAGATCTCAACATTCAGACCTAAACCATCAATGACTTTTAAGCTTTCATCCTGAATTCTCTGCCAATCAAGTTCGGCTTTTGCCGTTTCAGTGTCTTTGGATGCGGCTAATGCATTAGCATGAACATTGGACTTGTGAAATGAAGATAAATTATTTACACTAGAATTTAACATTGTTTGGACTCCTCTGGTAAGTCTAGACGGTGGGGATATGTCGGTGTTAGCGCACTGATATATCCCATTTCACTTTATTAAAAAGCTCAAATTTATTATAGCAAAACTGATCTACAAAACAAGCATTTTTATCAAAAAAATACGAGTTTTTTAGTATTTTTTTAAATATTTTATCGCGAAATTTCTGATGGTTTGAGCATAATTATTTTGTCTAATAAAATCACCTAGTACTACTCAGCCGCCAAAGCATTGTCGCAAAATCGATCTTCAAATGTCAGGGGCATTTAGGGATTAATAGGATTTTGGCGTATATAAAGACTATGCGTTATACCAAGTTGTCAAAGCCACGAGAGTAGGTCATTTCTATACAACCAGTAACCAATAATATAAAGCACAACACTCATTTTTCATAGCCTATCAACACTCGCCACATATCAGCCAAAGATACATACAAGTATGAGGCCATTAAGTAATGGTAATATAAAACTTATTATAAAACCGTTAGCTTGTTTTTAAAGGCTGTACAACTCAATTCGTTTCATGTTAACAATCTGCAATTAGGATGCTAAGTTTACCACCAGACTATCATGGTTTTATTATCGCCTACGCCTACAGCTCAATACAACAATGTTTAAAATTCTCTTTTGATAAAAACATTCTTAGAAGGTGCCCCGGTCATTTTGGCCACCCCTTATTTATTGCTCAAGGACCAGCACGGCTAAGATAATTTTAAATAAAACTCTACCTAAAAAATCACTAAAGTACCACCCTAATTTAACCCGCACACCCGACGCACGGGTGCCAAATCTGAAAATTTACTGTTTTTTTCATAATTTTTTGTTTTTTAGTGATTTTTTGAAAATTTGTCAGTAATTTTTAGCAATACTAAAAAATTAAATGTAATTTCTAGTCATTCGAGTAAAAATGTAACATAAAACAATAAGTTATTTAAAAATCGATAATTCTTGGCAATTCAATTGTAATCCTTAAAAATAGCAGCGTATTACTAAAAATTACAACATTTGGCTTTTTAAAAAACGCAAACTTCCTTATTTTTTCACAACATTTATATTTTCAACATTTTTGGTAATTCTTGGTAATATAAAATTCAATCATGATAAATTTTGATAATACACGGGTGTTTTTTGATAATACCATTTAAAATACTAGATAAAGTAATGATTTATAATTAATATGGTAATATTAGGTAATACATTGGAATTACCTGGGATTACAATTTATACAACAAAAATTTTTTTGTATTACTGAATATTACAGTTGTATAATAACCTATGCCAGTCGCCAAAATTCTGCCACTGGTTAACACAAAGGAGATTAGTATCATGCAACCAGTTTCCCTAAAGATTAGCGAACCCATGTATCAACAACTGCTTATTAAAAAAGAAGAACTATCTATTGGTAACATTAGTGACGTTATTCGTTTTTTGTTGCGCTTCGCATTAGAAAACTACGCTAAAGAGCCAACAAGAAAACACCAGGATAAATTACAAAAACAGGTATTAAGTTATGCTATTATGTCCCATTGCTTGATTGAGCAAAGCGTTTTAACTTTAGCGGAAGATGGACCTCAGTTACAGGAACGAGCTAACACAAAAGCGGAGAAGTTAATCAACAGTTTGCTACAAAAATCTGCTAACTCCTAGTGTAATTTAAAATATAAAGGAATTAATCAACTAAATTAGGGGGTACACTGGTAAGTACTTACCCACTATTTATACTTTAGATAAAGACAGTTCTTTGTCGGTGGCCAAGCCTCTCTAAAAACATCATTGCTGATAACTGAGCATGCTTAATACTTTTGTTAACGGCATTGCACAACCACTTAATGAAAAATCAATTAGATACAAATTTTTTAAAGCATTATTCTTTCTGGTTGTTTTACTAAAATTTTTTTACTGGGATTTTCAACGGCTTTCAATAAAACCGCTTTGATTTCGGTAGCGGCTTTAATTTCTTGTAAATTGCTTAATGCCTGTTTCACAACCTCTAAACCACCTTGTTTCAGCAAGTCATTGAAATCACATTTTTCTTTCCCTTCTGGCATCGTGATAAATACTTGCCTTCCTACTGCTAAATGATGTTGTATGGCTTTTTCTAACGCTGCCTGACTGTTTGAACTGCTGCCGTCATTATCAGCACAAATAATGACTTTTTGCACCTCTGGACCCACAGGAATATTTTTAAGTTGATTAACCGAGAGACTTGCCATCACTGTGTCATTGGGCCTTGCTTTGGCAATAGACAAAGCCGTTTCTATGCCTTCTGCTACCCATAAAGTGGTCGGTATGGTTCCTTGCTGCACAGTAACTGCACCATGACTAGACAACCCTAAATTCGCTTTAGGCGTGGCTTTTTCAAGGTTGCCGCATTCGTCTCTATAAGTTTTAGAGTATTTACTGCCGTCTTTATTGAGAAAAATTCTAACCACCCCTATCACTTGACTGTCTTTATCGCGTATAGGCGCTAATAAAGCGGGTGGATATTCTTTGGTATCTAAATGCCAAGTGGATTTTACAAATCTAAAATCTGTTGGTAACTCCCCGTTAATTCTTCGATGCTTTCTTAAATATTTTTCTGCCAATGTCCCAGCAATAGGGATCCCTTTATGATACAATCGAACCGCTTTTGCTATTTTTTCTGGATAGTTGGTTTGTGGGGATTGACTGTCCTCTTTAAATGCCAACTTTCTAACCACAGGATCCTGCTCTCTGACTCCAAGGCTTTTTGCTAATTCTTGAATAGCGACTTTCCATTCAACGCCGAAAGCCGCCATATACAACCAGATTAAAT
>CADEGZ010000120.1 GCA_902827015.1 uncultured Pseudomonadota bacterium | reverse complement strand
CTGAATTAGACCATAAAGTAACAGGCTCTGATCAAAATGTTTATCCGCCAATGAGCACCCAGTTGAATAAGCTAGGCATCAAAATATTTCAAGGTTATGAAAATACAGAACAATTGATCCCTAAGCCGGATTGTATCGTCGTTGGCAATGTAATGAGCAGAGGCATGCCGGTGATTGAGGCTCTTTTAAACCAAGGTTTAGGTATGCTGTCAGGTCCTGAATGGTTAGCGCGTTTTGTACTCCACAACCGCCATGTGTTAGCAATTTCAGGCACTCATGGAAAAACCACAACTTCAAGTATGGTAGCTTGGATTTTAGAATATGCAGGCTTAAAGCCGGGATTTTTGATTGGTGGGGTCCCCAATAATTTTGGAATTTCTGCACGCTTAGGGGAAGGCCCTTATTTTGTGGTAGAAGCCGATGAATATGACAGTGCTTTTTTTGATAAACGATCAAAATTTATCCACTACAGGCCTAGAACATTAGTTATTAATAACATTGAATTTGATCACGCAGATATTTTTGCAAATTTAGCTGCTATTCAACAACAATTTCATCATTTAGTGCGTACTGTACCTGGAGAGGGTTCAATTATATATCCGGACTTTGATGAAAATGTTTCTCAAGTTTTAAAGAAGGGATGCTGGTCTTTGCAAACATCTTTT
Organism: uncultured Pseudomonadota bacterium; assembly: GCA_902827015.1. Lineage (GTDB taxonomy): Bacteria > Pseudomonadota > Gammaproteobacteria > UBA6186 > Azoamicaceae > CADEGZ01. The sequence continues at coordinate 5,763 of CADEGZ010000120.1, read as the reverse complement.
AGTGCGATATCTACTACAAAGAAAAGCGAAGGTTGGAATGCCAAAAACCAAACGCTGAGTGGTGATCAATTCGAAGTGTTTTTTCAAAATCGTCCTTATGGTGTGATTCGATGGTCTTTATTGGGGCAACATAATATTCAAAACGCCTTAGCTGCTATTGCAGCAACACAAAATGTTGGTGTTGATCCTAAATTAGCGGTGGAAGCATTATGCCGTTTTGAAAGCGTTAAACGACGTATGGAAATAAAGGGTGTTAAACAACAGATCACCGTTTATGATGATTTTGCTCATCATCCTACCGCGATTAATACCACTTTAGCAGGTTTACGAGCTAAGGTAGGAAAAAATGCTCGTATTGTTGCAGTCGTTGATATTCGCTCTAATACCATGAAAGCGGGGCACCATCAACAAGAATTGGCAAGTTCAGTAGAGCATGCTAACCAGGTTTATTTTTTTCAATCAACCGATATTAAGTGGAATGTTAAGCAAGTATGGGAGGCGACCAATAAACCTGGGGGAGTCTATACTGATCTTCAGAATTTATTGGATCATTTGTTAAGCGAAAGTGTGGCGCAAGATCATGTTATTTTTATGAGTAATGGTGGGTTTGGTGGGATCCACACGCAATTTCTAGGGTGTTTATCATAAAAATCTTGTAATCGTTAACGCGGATAGTATTGAGTAAATTTAAAAGGATCTTAAGTTTGCTTTTTTCAAAAAGGTTTTCTCATGGTAGGTAATATTACACTTCAAAAAAAACTAGCCGCACTTATTGATGAAGTAGATGGTAAAGTCGGAATTTATTCATATTTGCTTGATAGGGGTTTACTTTTTTCCGTTAATGCAGATGAATTGTTTCCATTAGCGAGTACTTACAAAGTTCCTATTGCCATCAAGTTTTTGAAAGAAGTTGAAAAGGAGTCTTGGGATTTAGAGGTGCGCCTTGAAGTACAGCCAGAAGACATACCGGAAAGCTCGGCAATTTTAGATCATCGACATTTTTCTTATCCAGGGATCAGCTTGTCTTTGAGAAACATTTTTCGGCTTATGCTAGAATACAGTGACAATACCGCTAGCGACTTAATTTTGAAGTTGGCAGGTGGCCCTCATCAAGTGACTTCATTCTTAAGAGAATTAGGTTACGTGCGTACCCAGATCAATCGAACAACTGCCCAAATTTTTTTAAAAACAGCCCAACAAGAGTCAAAAGGTCTCCTAAGTACTGATCAAGATTCAGGCTCACCTGAAGAAATGGTAAAGCTTTTGGTCCAAGTTTTACAGCAGGATCTCCTCAGTGACACATCAAGGCAATTTTTGATTGAGTGCATGTCTCGTTGTAAAACAGGTAATGCCCGTATTCGGGCCCTTCTTCCCAACGACACAGTTGTTGCAAATAAAACAGGGACTGCTACAGGCTTTGTAAATGATCTTGGAATAATTGATCTTCCCTTAGCGAATAAGCTAATTCTGGCGGTATATCATAAGAATACAACTGTTCCTCTCAAAACATCGGAAGCATTAATCGCAAATATAGCTAAGACTATATTTGATTATGTTATCTAATAACACGCTAAGAAGTATTAAGAGTAGGGAGAGGCTCGTTAACCGCTAGGGGGAATGCAACAAAAGGATCTCATGTGAATTTGCATTTTCCGAATTAATGATATGAGTCTCAATCTGGGAGTAGGTCTTTAACTCTTCCTTAAACTGTTTAACAATATCTTTTTGACTTGGGGTCTCAAGATAAAGAGTTACTAAAGGAAGAGGGTGGCTTGCTTCTTCTAGCCTTAAAGTACCCACCCATAGTGGAGTTTGTTTAGAAGTAAAATAATCGGATTGCCATAATTGCAATACTAATCGTTGAGAGTTATTTAATATTTTGGCAACTACCAAAACCGGCAGTCGGTTTCGGTGAAATTTTGGCATTACCGGGAATATGTCAGATGGTGAATTATTGGCGAGCAACATAACTCCTGTTTTAAAATTGAGTTTTTCAATGGATTTCCATCCTAGATCTGTTAAGTGTTTTTCAATAAAGTTTAGGGATCCTAACCACTGTATATCGAAAACAGTTGCATGTTGTTTTAAAGCACCCGTCCGATATAATTCACTTGTTTCACCCTCGCCTTGCCACCAAAGATCTTGACTAATCATATGGGTATGCCAATGCCTTATGAGTTCTTTGCGAGTATTGGGATAAGTAGTAGAAATATAAACACTAAACGCAAGGCATATAGCTAAGATCCCGAGTATTAAAATACTGCGTATGGGCAGTGGTCTTGCTTCTAGTCGGCGATAAAAAAATGTTCCTAGGCTGGCAAAAACAATTCCCAGGGTTATACTTCCCAAAATGTCGGTAAACCAATGTATTCCTAAATATAAGCGTGAAATGCTCACCACTAAAATTAGTGGAATAGAAATAGCCCAGGGGATCCATCGATGGTTCTTTGTAATAGTATGTTGAATGAAAGCGGCTGCTAGGCCATAAGTAATTGTTGCAGTTAAGGCATGTCCACTTGGAAAGGCAGCATCATCCGATAAAAAACCAATACCTTCTGGTCTTGGGATGGCAGTTTGGATCTTGATGAATATCCCACTCAGGTAACCACCACCAATTGTGATAAACCAACATAGCGCAGTCTCTACATGGTGGCACCAAAGAAACCATGAACCAATGATTGCTGCTGCTGGTAATAATACCCAAGGATCGCCAATCGCAGTTAGAATACTGGTGAATGAAATAATTTTGTCTGAATAAAGGGCTCGGAATATTTGATAAACAGGTTCATTCCACTCTGCGATCCCTTTAAAATTGATAACATCAAGAAATATTATGGTAAAACTGATTAAAGCTAATAGACAAAGAAAAAGAATTCCTAATTGTCCTTGTTCAGAGCCCTGTTTTGTCTTTAATACATAATGTAACCAATCTAGGCGGTTTAAAAGATGCCAAATGCGATTGATCACCCTTTCAAAAGTATTACCTATCCAGAGGCCTATTAATAATAAGGACTCATAAACAAGCCACAAGACTAGTAGCAGTAGAAGAACTAATAAACCAGCTCGGCTGGCAACCTCAGGTGAAAGGTTTCCTAAAGAGGCGCCGATTAATATACCGGGTAAACTGTATAAAGGGGCCCAAGCAATCGCCGATAGAATATTGAAGAACAAAAATCTTTTGGGCGTCATGTCCATCATACCGGCTATAACAGGGATCATGGGGCGTACAGGACCTACAAATCGTCCGAAAATGATGCTCTTGCCACCATGGTGTTTAAAAAATGTTTCGCCTCGTGCTAATAAATTGGGGAATTGCTTAAAAGGCCAGAACTGGCGCAAACGTTCGTGATAGTGGTATCCAAGCCAATAACTAATTCCGTCTCCAGCGATAGCACCAAGGATAGCCCACCATAGTGTTTCAAAGAAGGGCAGGTGCCCTGTTCCCATCATGCCACCAATGGCAGTCATCATGACAACGCCCGGTACAACCAATCCAACAATAGCAAGAGATTCTGAGAGAGAAATGAGGAACACGAAAAAACCAGACCACGTAGGGTGAGCGCTGATCCAATCTAGAAAAGGTTGGATAGATTCTTGAGTCATGAAAAAGTTTTACTTCCGAAAATCCTAAAAATTAATATACAGTCTAGGTTATAAGGTATCCTATTTTCAACAAGTTATCTTTTTAACTTTATTTGTCAAGGGCAGTGTAAGATCTTGGCATCATCGATGGTGCGAGCTAACCCTATACCCTCCGCACTTGAATTTTAGGCATTGTTGCAACACTCATTAACTTGCGCCATCCATGGCACTCGCCCTGCGGGCACTGGGCGCTCTCTCGTGCCTGCGCCTCGCCTAAAATCCAATTGCGAAGGGTATACAAATTATTATTGTTTTAGTGCACAATCGTTTGTTTTCTTTTCTGGTTCAAAGATAGGATCTGCAATATGCAAATTTCTTTGAATTTGAGCCAGTAATTTTTCTCCTTTTTTATGCGCATGATAGAGTTGTAACATGGAAGCAGTGATATCTTTAGAACTGTGATCAACAGCCAATCTGGGGTTGGCATTAGAACTAACGCTGGTGTTAGCATTAAGAGTGAGCATGGCTGTTTCCTGGCAAATCATTTCCATGCGTCCATTAAGTTTTTCATTTATCTTGGTTGCCTCTTCTAGTTCGTTTGGCAAACAAATTTGGTGAACAACCGCTTCTAAAACGATTAAGCGTGCAGCATGTTTTTGTCCGACTTCGATTACTTCATTTAAAGAACTTTTATTGAGATCCAAGATTTCTTGGATTTTTTTGATATTCTTTTGGGCTTCTTCTAAAATGGCTTGGCTTTGATCATTAAAAGCCCCATTTAGAAAAGGTGTTTGAAGCTTTGTTTCAAATTTTAGTTGGATTTTATGAAATTGTTTTTGAATGGACTCAATTTCTTTATTAAGTTTCGCAATTCTTGTTTTTATTTCAGAAAATTCTTTATGGAGATCCGAAGCGTTAAGAGCTTCTTGTTTCTTAGTAACCCTTTCAATTTTTTCAATTCCTTGAATTAGTAATATAAATTCGGCTTTATATTTTTCTAAATCCAGCATTAAGCTTTTTGTTTTATACTCAATATCCAGCATAAATCTATAGGAAATATCAACAAGATTGTTCTTCTTGGTTTTAGGGGATGTTTTGGTTAATTTGCTAAACATATAATATTCTCCAACGGTAAAATTATTAAAAAAACCATCCTTGGTGTAAGATAACCAAGGCAAAATGCGATAGTTATTTGCTTCCGTGGAGTTAATTAAATGTTGTTTAGAAAAAGGCTACAATCCGCTAAGTATGTTGCTAAAAAAAGCGGATGTAATTAAAACTGAGCTATTTTGGCTGTCGAGTTTCTGTAATCCCATTTTCAAAGTGGATCTTTTCATTTAAACCTCAAATAAATTATAAATTACAGGGCCTCAGTTTTATTGGGATATTCACAGAGATCGGCAATGATACATTCAGGACATTTAGGCTTTCTTGCTACACAAACATAACGCCCATGCAGTACTAACCAATGATGCGCATTCTTAAGATAAAGATCAGGAACTTTTTTTAATAATTGTTGTTCAACAGCTTCCCTGTTTTTACTATTCGCCAAACCAATTCTATTGGCAACTCGAAAAATATGGGTATCTACGGCAATGGTGTGTTGATTAAAAGCCGTATTTAAAATAACATTAGCGGTTTTTCGACCCACGCCAGGCAAACTTTCCAGATCTTTTCTATCGTCAGGTATTTTAGAGTCAAATTGTTTGGTCAATATTTCGCAAGTTTTTAAAATATTTTTTGCCTTAGTATTGTATAGCCCAATCGTTTTAATGTGTTCTTTTAATTTTTTTTCTCCCAATGCTAACATTTTTTTAGGAGTTGGTGCTATCTTGAATAATTTTTCAGTTGCCTTATTTACACTAACATCGGTTGCTTGAGCGGATAAGATAACAGCAATGAGTAGTTCAAAATGTGAGTTATATTTTAATTCGGTTGTAGGGTGGGGATTTTTCTTTTGAAAACGTTTAAAAATCTCGTAACAATTTTTAGTATTCATGGTGTTTCATCTTGTGGTTTATTATCTTTAAGGACATTTGCGGTAAATATGTTATCCTTAGATTTTTTTGTTTGTACGCGTTGAACAGCTTCTTTAATTTCCTGTTGGATTTTTGCCTTTTGTTGGATATCGTGTGGCGCCATAAGCTTAGTGGTTGCATTTAATGTTAACCGTTTTTGGCG
>CADEGZ010000119.1 GCA_902827015.1 uncultured Pseudomonadota bacterium | reverse complement strand
GGAATTACAAGAAGGAACGGCACGAAATATGCGCATGTTTTTAAAGAAAAAATCCCTATTTCCAAACGCATGATTAATGTAATGTATTTAAGGGAATATAGTTTTTTGATTGTTTTTTCCGATATTAATAAACAAAAGACCAGGATTGAAGTTTTTATCAACGGCGAAGGTAATCCGGTGGAGTTAGGAACTATAGATGTGATTTTAGATATTGATCAATTTTCGTATACTACTTATCAGGGAGCGGCATATATATCATTCGGTATCAACTATCCTATATGGATTGTGCGGATCGATCCCGGGCAGATTCAACAATTATATCAACAAAACAATTTAGGTAATGAGGAAGAGAGAAAAAAACTTTTTCATTATGATGTTTTTAAGGTTAAAGGTGAAATATATGATACGGAGTTTTCTCAGCGGAAAATGATAGGAGAAGTATTATTTGGGACTGCTGATGAAGTTAACCAGAAGTTAAATGAGGCACCAAAAACGCAGGTAGAAACGCTAAGAACCAATAGCCTCAGTATTTTTGAAGGAAGGTTATGGATTTTTGGAACGGGAAAAAACATTCATGAGATCTGGGCAAGCAGTATAGGAACAATGGATGAATTCAATCTGGCTTATCATTCGCTACTTGAGGCAAGAAACCCTTTATCTGCATTTGCTGCAACTTTTGTCTCATCCACGTTTGACAATGTAGTATGGTCAATACCTTTTGCCAAAGAACTATTACTTGGTACAACCGATGGTATTTATGTATTAAAAACCGGTGATAGAACAAAAGATGAATTTGTAAATATTCATAAGGATATAGATATTAGCGTGGCAAATATTGCTCCGATCATATGCGGTAAAACCATTTTTTTCGTAGAGGGAGACAGGAAAAAAATTCACAGTCTATATTATAGCGAAGAAAAATGAGGATATCAGATATCGTGTATTACTACTTACGCTGAGCACCTATTTACTTCGGGAATAAAGCAGATAATAGCAGTTAATTCACCTTTCAACATGATTTTTGCGGTGCTAAATAACGGCTCATTTGCAACTTTTACCTATTCACAGGATTTAAAGATAATGGGTTGGTCACAGCACTGGCTTGGCGGAAACGGCAAAGTTATTGAAGCACTTGCCATGTGTAGTACGGATAGTGATAAGGTATATTTTAGAGTAAGAAGAGAAGGGACTTTAATTGAAGAAGAAAAGTTTGTACCTGTTGTTAAGGAGTATATCGAGTATTTTGATTGCAAATACTTAAGCGGGCATATTCAAAACAGGATTCACGAACCGTTATATGCCGATTGTTACAGTCATTTTAAACGTGAAGGGGAAGATGAAATCGATCAGGAGTTCAAGCAGGCTTTAAAGGCCGGCAATGTTTTTGAATATAAAGAAGATTTATCCGGACTGGAAAACCTGATTGTAAAACAGACTGAACTGGAAAGAGTTTTTCCGGAGATGGATATAATGGACAATTTTGTTATAGGAGGAGTACATTTAAATCGATTGGAAAACATACAGGAAATAGATAATAATGATCTAAGTCCAGTTACCGCTATTGATTTAAAACCCATATATACCGAATTTATTTATAATTATTTTTCCAAGTATCTAACTCCCGTACAATTATTACTCGGTCTTGAAATAGCGATGATCCGGAAGTTACAGAAATTTAATGGATATGTGATTAACATATTACTAGGCAAACGTGAAGATATTGATTATTTAAAGCCGATTATGCTAGAGGCGAGCGCCATAGTTAGCGAGATAAAAAAGTGGGCAGAAGAAGTAAAAAAAATAGAAATCAGTAAACATTTAAAGGAAAGAAAACTGGATTTTATTACTCATAGAGAGAATAACAAATACAGTTTTTGTATAGCAGGGATAATTGCTTTGCAGGATCAGGATAGATTGAGCAATTTTATTAACTTTGTAAATGGAATGAATAGGACTATAGTAATGCTTAGGTATTATTTTTCTTCTCCTGAATATTTTACTCGGGATTATAAAATGAAGTTATTAAAAGAATTTAATTTTAGAGCTAACTATCAATTGTTAAAAACGGGGGTTACCGTTAACGTTGAGAATCTCGATATTGAGGAATATATTGAAAAAGCAGCTCACAAAAACAAAGTTCTAGAAAAAGAAACAGATCAATTACGTATTGAAGGCAATAACTTGATTGTTAGCTATTTCATACTGGATCAGCTTAAACCTGAGGAGCATTTTATCGAATATTTCAAGATAAATGAAGGGGAATTATTATTTAATAAAGGAATTTTAGATAAAAACCCCGAAGAATTAATAGAATTTTTTAGGCAGGAACTAGCATATATAATAGCCGGTATTTATCAGACTTATAATTCCGAGGTGATTAATGATCGGGTAGTAGTAAAAGTAGTTATTGATGTGTTTAGGAATTTTTTAAATTTACTAGGTACTATTGCTATTAAGCAGAAGGAGGAGTTATACGGCGCAATAGCTGAAGTAGTAGATTCATTCATGCAGGATTTTTTAAGCGGTAATGAGGAAGTAGATGGGTTGGTTAGCAGAAAAAGGATTGAATGGCAAATAACTGAAATCATTCAGAAAGCAAATATATTACCTTTAGAAAATCAGGAAGAGTTTATTAACAACAGCCATATGGGAATTAGAACTGAAGTTTTAAGTAGGTGGAATTCATTAAATAAAGCGCAATATTATAATCAATATATTGAATTAAGAGAACAGATTGATAATTATATCGATTCTGAATATGAGGAAAATGACGTGGATGAAGGAATAGCCGAATATCCTGAGATAGTTAGAGAAGCTCTTAAAAATTACTGGAAAGAAAAAACAGGACAGGAAATAGGGATTGATTGGGAAAATGATCTATTCGGTGAGAATAAAGAACAGATAGAGCTTATCTCATTTGTCCGTTTTACTATTGTCGGTTTTTTAGTGGAATCAAAACATGTAGAGGAGATTAATTTAACGGCAGTTAACGATATAGAAAACGATTTCCTATTTGCTCAAAAAAAATACTCCACTCTCAAGGAATATGATAATAAATATCTAGTATTGCTATTTATGCTTGTAACAAGAAGTAGCAATATATTTAAAGATATATTCAGCAGCTTTATTACAATAAGCAATTTTCTTGTTCCATCTGAAGAGGAGGAATTATTACGTATTTCAAATGACTTATCGCATCCGACAAAGATTGATAAATATTTATTGCTTAGTGCGCAGTATTTTCCAATTTTCAGACAGAATTTTCCTGACATTGATATTGAAATGATAAAAACCTTGGTTCGTCATATCAATGCAGGAATCAATAAGATAGAATCGGACGAGCTACACAAGATATATGCCGGGATGAAAGTCGGTTTTATCGGGGACAATGAATTGATATCAAATAATAGGTTGCCCGGGGTAAATTTAGGGGTGATTTTATTAAATGGATATGTACGTTTTTTAAGCTTCGGTTTTATTTACAGCTCCCTTTTGCAAACATTTCCCTTTATTTTTGAAGGTGAATATGAGCATATTGATAAAAAGGATTGTGCCGTTGGATTAAAATTATTTAACACTAAAGGCGGCTATATTGAAGAATCTACGAGTAAAGGTAATGAAAACCGGCAGTTTATCAATGCTCAGAGATTAAATCTGGATAATATGCAATTTTATTTATCGGATAAGAAATATTTAATGGGAGAGACAATTAAGGCAATTACTACTCCGTATATTTCAGGATGGGTGCATTTTAGCACTAACAGGGAAATTTCCAAGGATGTTGATTTGGTATACGTAGTTGATAAACCCTATCCTGCAAGTATTTTAAAAATATACGCCAAGGCAAAGTTAATACCACATTATCTGAATTAGCGTCATGAGTAAATGGGAGCACATAGCTGAAACTACCGAAGTTTTAAGTAAAGGGTTCAATGAGATATGGGATAGAAAACTCCGCAAGGATGCCAGTGTTATTGTCGGAGATAAGTGGAGTCAGTTCATTCTTGATAGTACTAATGACTTAAAAGAGGCGCAGAATCACGTTGAGGTAGGTATTGATGCAAAAACAAATACCCTAGCGTGCATTATGAAGTTACCAGATACTCATCCTGATAGCTCAGATACCGGGCAACCTTTTTCTACGTTTGTAATGAACAGGATCAACATACGCGGTAATCAGATCCTGGATGAGGTTAAAAACCCCTATGCCAGAGAATTATTAACGAATCAGATCAATTCCTATAAAACCCAACATGCCGGGCAAATAGCAGGTTATGAGGCAAGTCTGGTTATGGACAAAAGGCATAACATGGCTATTGAGAACACTGAGAAACTGGCAAAAGCTACTTATAACAATCCCCAGATTTATAGCCAGAATAGAGAAAATGCATTAATAGCAATAAATTCGCTTGATATTGATCCGATGCACAAAGGAAAGCTGGCCAGAAAAGCAAGAGAGGAAATAGCAGAGGCAGCAGCAAATAGCGTCCTTGCCTCTAACCCTGCAAGTATATTAAATCATGATGTTAATTATGAGTGGAAAAAAGATTTAGATTTTAGAAGCTTGGCAAGAATAGAAAATCAGGCAAGAGCGTCTGTTACCTATAATATTAATAAAAACATAAGAGAATTCAATAAATTATCCGAGATACATTTTAAAAATATATTAACTCGCGGTAAAGGTATTGAAGGACTTGAAGATAAGCTATCGTCTCTTCCTACTGAGGCGGTTTTAGAATTTGCGGCAAAAGAGCAGATGCATATAAATGCTTACGCGGTATTAGAACGAGTGAAATACTCTCCTTTACCTGCCGGTAAATCTGAACTTGCCAAGTTAACTCCAAATCCTGAAGATGAGAATTATGAAGTGCAGTTGAAGTTATATGGCTTGGTTGCTACAAAAATTAATGAGCAGAAAAATCTTGCCAAGGCTGATCCGGCTCTTTTTGTTGAGAAGTTATTTGTAGATGAAATTGATGAAGCCTTGCCTTTACCTGAAAAGATTAATAAAAGATTGAATCTGCAAACTCAAAAGGCTATTCCGGTTTATTTACAGAAAATGCTGACTAACGAAGAAAGAGAAGGCTTTGCAAGCATGTTAGATAGCAGGGATGCTAATATAATCAGAGCAAATTTGAATAATATACTCGGTATTGAATCGGAATACGAATCACTGGGGCATGGAATAGTAGAAGAAATATTACGTGATAATAAAAAACTGCCTGTTCTGACCCATTTTTATATAGATGCCAACCTTTATAATAGAGGAAATCTAAAGAATGATCTGGCACGAGCGATGGCAAGTAATCAGGCAATCGGTGAAATGTCTAATAAAGATCAAGAGGAAATTAAGGAGCGTATTGATAAACATATTTCTTTATGGCGGGAATCAATACTGGCCGGTCAAACAGAAAATGCTCCTGAAGTACTCATGATGCAGGCAGGATTACTGGAACTGGCAAGATTTTATCAGTTTGATAAGCACATGAGTATTAAGGAAGCAACCGATACGGCAATAAATAATTTATTTGAAGCAAGTTATATAGCCCCTTATAGAGATTGGAATCATGGAAAATTTTATGTTCCAAGGACAATAATCAAAGATAAGGAGATTATAGAACTTGATGAGGAAAAGATAAATTACGGGTTAACAAAACTGCGAAGTGATCTAATTGGAGATAGGATCAAGTATGATAAATCCACAACTTTTTCTAAAGACCATGAGCCATTTCCGGATGAGTTGGAAAAATCCTTAAGAGGAGGAACTTTTAGACTGTCCAAGGATAAAAAGAGCGTATATTACGTGTATTTTGGTAATAAAGGAGAGAAACCTTTAATGAAATCACCTGAGGAAATACTAACTTGGGATTTACTTGATTTTAATGAAATATTAGTACCAAGCTCATTACCTTATCTCCATCCATACGGAGCAATATAAAATGTTTGACGTATCATTGCCGCGCCTTAAACCTGAATCAAAAGCGGATGAGTATTTAAAAGATAACCTTGATATTTCAAGAATAACTACTTTAAAAGCTGCCGCTCGTAATGCATGGCTTGATTCCCCTGATTTAAGCACCTTACTTGATATAGCAAACTACCGGGGATTTGATCCTGATATGTTGTATTTGCAGGAAACATATAACGCCGCTCCAAGAAACAAAAAATATACGGAAGAAGAGTTTGCAGCGAGTCATGGGGATTCAGGTCTTCAGTATGATCCTAATTTTAGCCCTGCAATAGTTGAGAGAATACTTGAAAAAAAGCGCAAGATGGCTATTAACGACTACATAATAGCTAACGGCAAAGGTGATTTACTTGACAAGGCCGGACAAATGGCCGGTGGAATAATAGGCGGCAATATTGCTCCCGTTAATCTAGCTGTTAACGTTGCAACCGGTTTTATACCGGGCGGAGCTTTATTTAAAGGAGCATGGTGGGCAGCAAATCCCGTAAAGACTAA
>CADEGZ010000118.1 GCA_902827015.1 uncultured Pseudomonadota bacterium | reverse complement strand
CCCCAGGGAGCCAAGAATTAGAAGTCAGCGGCGGATTAGGACGCGCTTGGGTCTCTCAAGGCAGGCTGCTGTTTCGTACACAATTAACGGTATTATCGCCCGCTTGGAGTGCAACAATATCAAGCCCAGATGGAACTCGTGTTTATGAAATGAGTGAGACCCCCATAATTCTGGCTTCTGATAACGGCAAGCCAATTAAAATCGAGCTTAAAGGACTCTAAAGGCATGGCAAAAAAAATCTTAGAAAGTGTTGGCAATGCAAAAACCCGAACGCTCATTTTGTTTGGTGGAATATTATTGATCATGGTGGTCTTAGCGATCTTATTTGGCAGTCGCAAATCAAACCCCTTACAAAACGAAGAATCACGCGCTTCTAAAATACCCAAAATTACTTCAATTCCTGGGAATGTAACATCTGAAAAGTACCAAGAATTGCAAGAGGAAGACAATAAACGACGTGCCGATGCAGCCAAAAAAAGCGGTGGTAGTGCGGTAGCAACCATTATTGGGACACGCGATAAAGACTTACTTTCTAAAAGAGACATGTTTGGCATAGAGGGCGAATTTAAAGAATGCAAAGCATGTCAATGCCCTAACACAACCAGCTCAGCACTACTCCCCGGTGATGTACCCGATCTAGATCCGGCTTTGGCTGCTCAATTAATTTCTCAAATTGAAGCAAACCCCAAAGATGCTTTAAGACTTATGCAAGAACACCCAGGACTTGGTAAAGCACTTTGCAAACAAAAACCTGAGTTGGCTCTAAAAATAATTGAACACGATAAAGAAGCCGCTAAGATTATGTTAAATGAATGCCCAGCCATGGCAACTCAGCTTGCAATGAAAAACCCAGCGTTGTTTAAAGAATTGATGTTAGAAAACCCAGAGCTTGCTAAAAGAATTGCCGAAATGAATCCAGAAGCTTTAAAAATAGCGATGGAGCAAGACCCAGAATTTGCTAAAAAGCTGCTGCTACAAAACCCAGAAGTTGCTAAAGCACTTGCAAAAACGCACCCAGAAATTATTACCAATCTTATGAAACAAGACCCGGCTTTTGCTAAGCAACTGCTCAGCCAAAATCCTGACCTTGCTAAAAATCCAGAAATCTTTAAAACCATCTTACAACAAGACCCAGAATTCGCAAAGCAGCTCCTCTTGAAAAACCCAGATATTGCCAGAGCACTCGCAGAAACTAACCCTGAAATTTTAACCGATATGATGAAAAAGGACCCAGCCTTTGCTAAGCAACTGCTCAGCCAAAATCCTGACCTTGCCAAAAATCCAGCAATCTTTAAAACCATCTTGCAACAGGACCCAGAATTCGCAAAGCAGCTCCTCTTAAAAAATCCAGATCTTGCAAGAGCACTTGCAAAAACTAGCCCTGAAATTTTAACCGATCTCATTAGAAAAGATCCGGCTTTTGCTAAGCAACTTCTCAACCAAAATCCTGAACTTGCCAAAAATCCAGAAATTTTCAAGGCCATTCTGCAAAAGGATCCAGAATTTGCCAAACAACTTCTCCTAAACAACCCAGATCTTGCAAGAGACCTGGCAAAAAATAATCCTGCAATTCTGGCTGATCTTATGAAAAATGATCCGGAATTTGCCAAAAAAATTACTCAAAACAACCCAGAAGCACTTAAAAATTTACTAAAAAATGATCCAAGCCTGGTAGAACAATTTGCTAAACAAAACCCGGAATTGCTTAAAGAACTTATGAAGAATGATCCGGAATTTTCCAAAGCAATAAGTCAAAATAATCCTGCCATGGTTAAAAAAATGATGCTGGAAGATTCGGAATTTGCGCGTACTATGGCTCAAAATAATCCGGACGTGATTAAAGACCTCATGAAGAGTGATTCAGAATTTGCAGAAAAAATGGCTCAAAATAATCCGGATTTAGTTAAAAATCTTATGAAAAAAGATCCGGAATTTGCCAAAATTATGGCTCAAAATAATCCTGGCATGGTTAAAAAAATGATGTTGGCAGACCCTGAGTTTGCGCGCATCATGGCTCAAAATAATCCAGCCATGGTCAAAGAGCTTATGAAGAATGATCCGGAATTTACAAAAGCACTCGCAGAAAGCAATCCAGCCTTGGTTAAGGATCTTATGAAAAATGATCCGGAATTTGCTGATATTATTACTCGTCAAAGTCCAGATGTTGTTAAGAAATTAATGCTAGACGATCCGGAATTCGCCAAGATAATGGCAGCACACAATCCAGATGCTGTTTCAAGTTTAATGGATAATGACCCAAATTTTAAAAAGGCTCTCCTAGCAAAAGTGCCGGGAATCAATGCCATTATAGAAGCCAACCGCAAAAAACTCCCCTTCTTAAATGATAAAGAACGTCTTCAAACACTTGAAGATGCACGCCGTAAACAAAAAGAGGAACAAGCTCAAAGAGAACGCCAAATACAGCTCACTGAACAACAACAAAAACAATTGGCCGTTATTATGGCCAATATGGAAACGCAATCTAAAGCAGCATACCAAGTTTGGAATGAAGTATCGACCCAATCATTTGTTCAAGGAGATCAGAAAAAAGATGATAAAGGTAGCGGAAGTGATAGCCAGTCTTCTGGTGGCAGCCAAGCCGGTGGCAGTGCTGGAGGTCCTGCAGGAGGCAAAGAAATTCTCATTAAAGCGGGTACGATTCTCTTTGCTGTTCTAGATACCGCAGTTAACACAGATGAACCAGGCCCTGTAATGGCAACGATTACTCAAGGGCCATTCAAAGGTTCTAAAATAATAGGGGATGTTCAACAGCAAACCCAAGGGAGTGCCAGTATTATTGGTGCAGAAAAGGTTACCTTAAATTTTTCAACCTTAAGCTCACCTTCCCAAGATAAAAGCATCGGTATCAAAGCAGTAGCAATCGATCCAGATACTGCTCGTACTGCACTAGCAAGTGATGTTGATCATCATTATATCTTAAGGTATGGGACATTATTTGCATCATCATTTATGACAGGCTATGCCAAAGTGATTGCTTCGGCAGGAACCGTACAAACAAACACAACAACAGGAAGCACAACAACGACGACCCCACCACTTAGCCCAAGACAAGAAATATTTGCAGCATTAGGCCAGGTAGGCCAAAACTTTGGTAGTGCAACCGCAGGTTATTTCAATCTACCAAATACAATTATCGTAAATTCAGGAACAGGATTTGGTTTATTAATTTTATCTGATGTTACTAAAAGCTAAAAATTTGAGATTAATAGGGATTGACACATGAATGAAAGAAAATCGCCTGACGACAGCGAACAACTTAATGATGGGTTAAACGACGGGTTAAACGAAGATTTTGGTTTTGGGGAAGCTGAAACTGAAGCTCGCCCCATTCAAACAACAACTGGCCATGGAACCAATAAAAAATTACTGATGGTTATTTTACTGTTAGGTATTATAGTTATTGGTGCCATGGCTTATCGATTTTACAGCAATCCTAAACACCCGAGTAATACAACAAGCCAAGAAAATTCCAGCAAATTAACAGCCATTGTTACCCAGAATGAATCTATGCATAATAGTACTGCATCTCAACCTTCCTCCGCCCCTTCTACTGCAACTGCATCCAAAATCCCAGAAAACGCCGAACCAAATTTCAGCGATATCGCCCAAGCTTTTTCTTCAGCTGATCATCCTTCGAATACAGCTGTTGCTCCAAAGCCTGTTAACCATTCAACCCCACTTGCTAACGAGGGAAATATCCACCAACTGCAAAAAGAATTATTTGCACCTGAAAAAACAACAGAACCTTCCACTGGCACCGCACCGACTAATGCATTCAACGCAGAAATTTCTTCTAAAGAAACCGTTCAATTAAGCCAAAACTTAAACAAATTGAATAATCAGATAGACTATATTTTGAATCAAATCAAATACTTGGACTCATATACTCGAGATGTGTCCGATAATTTAAACAAATTGAACGATGCCATCAACACCATGGATGCTCGCATCAATGCTGTAACAAATACCACTTCTACATTGTCTAAAGATGTAGGAAGTGTCCGTAACGAAATAGGCCAATTCAAGAATGTTCTGCAAGACGATGGATTAGACTTAAGCGCAGGTACAGCTCCTTCAACGATGACAAAGAAAAAGCCAGATCATCAGGAAGATAAAATAACCATTGAAGAGCCTGAATATACGGTACACGCAGTTATTCCAGGAAGAGCATGGTTAAAGTCTTCAAAAGGACAACAAATTATTACGGTAGCCGAAGGAGACGCGGTTGGTAATTATGGCAAGATTCTGGTTATTGATGCCGCAAATGGAGTGGTACTTACCAGTTCAGGTATTGCTTTCCGATAAATATAATACCCTTCACAACCGGATTTTAGGCTAGGCGCAACACGAAAGAGCGCCTGGAGTGTATAATTAATGCATAAGGACACGACAGAATATCAGAATAGACATGTTGGACACACCATAAGGTGTGCACGCAGTGCGAGTGTCATGAATGATACGAGTCAGCGAGTGTTGCAACAACGCATAAAATTCAAGTGCGAAGGGTATAGCGAGAATACAAATGGATATACAAACAATTCTGACCAATGTTAGTAACGTCTTAGTTCCATTGACAGGCATGGTGTTGGTAATATCTTATGTTTGTGGCATTTATATGATCTTTCACGGCCTTTCTGAGATGCGAAAACTGGGTGGCTATAGTATGCAGCAATCATCATCCCAAGAATCATTAAGTGCTCCATTACTTCACATCGTTGTAGGGGCTGTATTAATTTGGCTACCCACTTCCACCGATACTTTCATGAATACGCTTTTTGCAACAAGCTCTTCCATTTTTGGTGGGGGGGGAGGGCTTTCAAGCATCAATTATCAAAATTTAGGCGTAGGCGCTTCCCTTTTAGGATATTTACCTGGCGATAGCGTAGGGCAACAATGGGCTTCAATTGCTAACACTTTAGTATTATACATTCAATTTCTAGGTCTTTTATCTTTTATTAAAGGCTGGTTCCTCATTTCAAAATCTGCGGGTGCAGGTGCTCAACCCGGTAATTTTGCCAGAGGCCTTACCCATATTATTGGTGGTATTATAGCGGTTAATTTCGTCGGCGCTGTCACGATTATTAGTAATACAGTTTATGGTACATAATGTAATAGTGGTCTATTTGAAAGGGCATAAATAAGATGGATCTATTACCGATTAATTTGATCGCAAAACGGGGAAATTGGCAGCGCTTTACCAGTCGAAAAGCCAATAAAGCATTTTTAGATGTTAGAGACAAAGTATTTACACGAGACGATTACACGTGTCGATATTGTGGTTTTCAAGCTAAACGATACCAAGAAATTGTTAATATTGATCACAATTATGACAATACCGTACTCGCAAATCTTGCCACCGCTTGCAACTTTTGTACCCAGTGTTTCTTTATAGATTCAGTGGGGATGGATGGAAAAAGCGGCGCTTTGCTCATTTACCTCCCTGAAATCAGTCAAGCAGATCTAAACCATTTCTGCCGTACTTTATTTTGTAGCATGTTAAGAGAAGCGCCCTACAAAGGAAAACTGCAGGCTGCCTATTTAAGTTTACAAGATCGCGCTAAATCCGTTGAAGAAGTATTTGGGCCCAATACCCAAGAACCGGCTGTTTTTGGACAAACTTTAATTGACAGCAATCTAAGCAATGTACATTATAAAAACCCCATTTTCTCCGACCTTAAACTACTCCCCATCCGAAAATACTACAAAGCCCACGCTGAGTATTGGAAATCCACGGTTTTCGCCAATATTCCTCTGTAGACTCCCATCGCCTAAAATCCGATTGTGAAAGTATAGCTGAGTATAAGTGGTGAAAATGGCATTTATAGACCATAATTTTAAATGTAACGCTATCAGTTAGGGAGAAGAAACATGACTTTGTTAAGGAAAATAGGGCTTCTTGGAATGCTGGTATGTCTGTCTACAGTCGTACTCGCTTCTGGCAATGACGTAGCCAGTGTTGCTACAGTCGTGACTACTGAATTTAATGCAATTGCAAAACTTTTAAGTGTCACGGCCTATGTGGCAGGTGTTGGGTTTGCTTTAGCAGGGATTTTGCAATTTAAAGCCCATAAGGAAAATCCACAACAAGTTCCACTGAGTAAACCCGTTGTAATGGTTGTGGTGGCAGGATGTCTTTTATTCTTACCTACCATCCTAAACATTGCGGGTTCCTCACTATTTGGTGGTTCTCAAACTTCCGCAGCAACCTCAGGTGGTGGCTCAGCATTAGCGGGTTCATAATTTGCTGTCATTTATTCACATGTCATCTTAGAATGGCATCATGAGCATTATTAACCCTATATTAGATACCATCGATGGAATACTTGCCTGGCTAAGCACCTCGCTTGGCCAGCTTGCAGAAACGTATTGCGATTTGGAAACTGCAGACAGCCAATATGCCTTGGTTGCTCGCGATGGTTCATTGGTTTCTATATTACGGATCCATGGTGCCACGTTCCTAGTTGGACCCGACGAATTTGAACGTATGCATAAAGGGATCACCCAAAGTCTTCAAACTTGTCTAGCCAAGCCAGGGCACGCCATTCAAGTTTTCTTTATGCAT
>CADEGZ010000117.1 GCA_902827015.1 uncultured Pseudomonadota bacterium | reverse complement strand
ATAAACAATATAAACAACAATTGCCGGCAAAAATTTAGCAAATCGCCCCTGTCGAGGTCTAACACGCGCTAACGGTACTGCCACCAAAGCCAAAATAGGCACGGTTAATGGCAAGGATAAACGCCATTGTAATTCAGCAGCATCCTCTGGCATCGAAGAATTTAACAAATTGGAATTACTTTTAATCCTTAATATATCACCAGAAGGAGACTCTGCGGTATG
The DNA here is from genome assembly GCA_902827015.1 of uncultured Pseudomonadota bacterium. Classification (GTDB taxonomy): domain Bacteria; phylum Pseudomonadota; class Gammaproteobacteria; order UBA6186; family Azoamicaceae; genus CADEGZ01. Next base: position 6,378 of record CADEGZ010000117.1, on the reverse strand, counting down.
CGGTATTGCACGACCATACTCCCTAAAATTAACGACGGTATAATTTGCAGCACCTGGTACACCTTGATAGCGATTCCCATCTTTTAACACCAAATAAAAATTATTTGTATTTTCTTCTCGTTTAATTTGTGCTTCCTCTGCGGTAATTAAAGTCCAACCATGATCATCCTTCATTAGATCTGTAGGGCGTTCGGCAATAAACACCCCCTTTAAAGTATCTTGTTTTTTAATCGTATTTTCTAAGTAAAATACCAATTTTCCTTCAGAAAAGGTCTGAAATCGACCCGGTAATAATGATTGCATAACACCAAAGGCTTCTCCTTCCGACAATGCTTCTTCGCGCATCAAAGCCACTTCTGGCACTATCCACAAAGTAAGGAGCGCTGTAATTGTCATCATTATCAAGGCAAGGCTTAAGATCAAGCGTAAAATATATGCAAAACTAATACCACAGGCCGAAAGTACTGTCATCTCACTATCTACGTACAAACGCCCAAGGCCAAATAAGACTGCTATAAAAAAACCCAAAGGAATTAAATAACTTAATAACTCGGGTATATAAAGCCCCACAATTTTAAGAACTAAGCCCATTGGAAGTTCACCCGTTGCCGCTTTAGCCAAATAAATAGCAAAGCGATTGCTAAGAACAATGAGTAATAAAATTCCTGTGATCACCACAAAAGCTAAAAAAACTTCTTTAGTGACGTATCTAGCGATTATTTTCATTAAGTTATCTTACTATTTATGAAAATCATACAAAACTATGTTGGATTGAGGTACACTACCAGCTTTCTTAAGCTTAAGCTATGTGGTTTTTTAAAAAACCTAAGTGTGAAGGGTATACCCCATTATCTTATGGAGTGTTTCATGGAGTTTAGTGTTAAAACTGGTCATCCCGAAAAACAACGTACGAATTGTATTATTGCCGGGGTTTTCGAAACACGCAGACTCACCACAATCGCCGAAAGATTAGATAAAGCAAGCGACGGCCATATTAATAATTTACTTCGAAAAGGCGATTTAGAAGGTAAGGCAGGTCAAGTCTTACTGTTACACCATGTTCCCAACATTCCTTGTGATCGAGTCGTGCTTGTGGGTTGTGGACGCGAACGAGAACTCAAAGATAAAGAGTTTCGAGATATTATTAAAAAAGCGATCCAAGCGGTCATTCAAACCAATGCGATAGAAGCGGTATGCTTTTTAACAGAGTTAAATGTAAAAAGTCGTGATATTCGTTGGAAAATTAAGCAAGCTATTGAAATAACCTCTGAAATACTTTATACTTTTGACACATTTAAAAGCAAAAAAGATAAAGAACGTCGTGCATTACGCCGATTAATTTTTACTGTTCCAACCAGAAGAGATTTGCCTAATGGAGAGCGTGCTGTCTTAGAAGGCCAAGCCATTGCCAATAGTATTACCCTCGCAAAAAACCTTGGAAATTTACCACCCAATATTTGTACACCTATTTATCTTGCTAAAGAAGCAGAAAATCTTGCTTTAGAATTCGAGAGCATCAGTGCCGCTATTTTAGACGAAAATGATATTGCAGCACTTAAAATGGGCGCTTTTTTAGCCGTGGCAAAAGGAAGCCAGTTCCCACCCAGACTAATTACCCTTGAATACCGCGGGTGTAAAGAACACACACGCACAATTTCCTCTACTAAAGTGCGCACTAAAGATGGTGTGCATCCTCAAACCATACAACCCATTGTATTGGTCGGTAAAGGAATTACTTTTGATACAGGGGGCAATTCCCTAAAAACACCCGCTGGCATGATTGGCATGAAGTATGATATGTGTGGTGCTGCTGCTGTACTCGCAGCGATACGTGCTGCAGCAACTTTAGAGCTACCTCTTAATATTGTTGGCGTCATCCCAACAGCTGAAAATATGCCTGGGAATCAAGCAACTCGACCAGAAGATATTGTAACAAGCATGGCAGGAATTACGATTGAAATCCTAAATACCGATGCGGAAGGACGGTTAATTCTTTGTGACGCACTTACTTATTGTGAACGATTTGACCCAGATGTGGTAATCGATATCGCAACACTGACCGGAGCTTGTATCGCAGCGCTTGGGCACCATACCAGTGGCCTTTTTAGCAACCATAACACTCTGGCAAACGATTTATTCAATGCGGGTATTACCAGTGGTGATCGGTGCTGGCAAATGCCTCTATGGGACGAATATCAAGATGCCTTAAACAGCAATTTTGCTGATATTGCAAATATTGGCAGCCCACCGGACGGAGGAGCTATTTTAGCAGCCTCATTTTTATCACATTTTACAAAAAGATATCATTGGGCACATTTAGATGTTGCAGGCACTGCCTGTCGCGGAACAGGAAGAGATCGAGGCGCTACTGGCCGGCCCGTACCCCTCATCATTCAGTATTTACTCGACCGATGCTCTAAAATAACAAAATAGTTAAACATATGAACCAAAAAACACTTCTTGATAAAGCCTACGATCCAACCACACTAGAGAAAGAGTGCTATGCAGCATGGGAAAAGGCGGGATCCTTTAAACCTTCTGGTGAAGGTCAACCTTATTGCATCATGATCCCTCCGCCAAACGTAACAGGCAGTTTACATATGGGACATGCTTTTCAACAAACCTTAATGGATATTTTAATTCGATATCATCGAATGCAAGGTCGAAATACCCTTTGGCAAGTAGGAACAGATCATTCAGGCATTGCGACTCAAATGGTTGTAGAAAGACAATTATCAACCGAAGGACATTCACGGCACGATTTAGGACGAGAAGAATTTATCCAACGTGTTTGGCAATGGAAAGCAGAATCAGGTAATAACATTACACAACAGCTACGTCGTATAGGCGCTTCTGTAGATTGGTCTTCTGAACGTTTTACCTTAGATGAAGGTTTATCAAAAGCAGTCCTTGAAGTTTTTATTCGTTTATATGACGAAGGTCTTATTTATCGCGGAAAACGCTTGGTTAATTGGGATCCTGTATTAAAAACGGCTGTTTCTGATCTCGAAGTAGAGCTAGAAGAAATGGAAGGATCGCTTTGGTACATTCGTTATCCTTTAGCAGATGGTAAAGGACATATTATCGTTGCTACTACCCGGCCAGAAACCATGCTAGGAGATGTCGCAGTTGCAGTACATCCAACAGATGAGCGTTATATTTCTTTAATTGGTAAACAAATACGTTTACCAATTGCAGATCGATTGCTCCCTATTATTGGGGATGCAATGGTCGATCCTACTTTTGGAACCGGTGCGGTTAAAATAACCCCGGGACATGACTTTAATGACTATGCATTGGGTCAACGCCATCAACTTCCTCTTATTAATATATTCACCATAGATGCGACACTAAATGATCAGGTTCCAAAGCCTTACCAAGGGCTTGATCGATTTATTGCCAGAAAAAAAGTAATTGAAGATTTAACAAAAGCCGAACTGCTTGAAAAAATTGAACCTCACACCTTACAAATTCCAAAAGGTGATCGCAGTAACGCTATTTTAGAACCTCTATTAACTGATCAATGGTTCGTAAAGGTAGAAACACTTGCGAAACCTGCTATTAAAGCCGTAGAAGAAGGTAAAATCCGTTTTATCCCAGAAAATTGGTCAAAAACGTACTTTGAATGGATGCTCAATATTCAGGACTGGTGTATTAGCCGCCAACTCTGGTGGGGGCATCGTATTCCCGCGTGGTACGATAATCAAGGCAATATTTATGTTGCAAGGAATGAAGCAGAAGTACGATCAAAATACCACATACCGCAACACGTTTCTTTAAAGCAAGATAATGATGTACTAGACACATGGTTTTCTTCTGCCTTATGGCCATTCTCTACATTGGGCTGGCCTGAAAATACACAAAAGTTGCAAACCTTTTACCCTACACAAGTTTTAGTAACTGGCTTTGATATTATTTTCTTCTGGGTCGCTCGTATGGTGATGTTTGGTCTTAAATTTACCGGACTGATACCCTTCCACGAAGTTTACATCCATGGTCTTATTCAAGACCAAGATGGACAAAAAATGTCTAAAACCAAAGGTAATGTTCTTGATCCTATTGATCTGATCGATGGCATCGATCTAGAAGCACTTATTAAAAAACGCACAACAGGCCTTATGCAGCCGCAATTGGCAAATCGCATCGAGAAAAATACCCGCACCCAATTTCCTAAGGGGATCCCAGCTTACGGAACAGATGCCTTACGCTTTACTTTTGCAGCAATCGCAACCCAGGGGCGCCATATTCGTTTTGATCTGGCGAGAATTGAGGGATATCGCCACTTTTGCAATAAGCTTTGGAATGCAGCTCGATATATTCTCATGACAACAGAAGACAAAATAATCCATTTAAATATAGATAAACAATCTTCACCTATTAAGATTAATCAGTGGATCCTCTCTAATTGGCAAAGAGTTAAATTAGATCTTAAAAAACATTTATCGCAATATCGATTCGATTTAGCCTCACAACTTTTATATGAATTTACTTGGAATAAATATTGCGATTGGTATCTTGAACTCTCTAAACCTATTTTATCAAAAGAAAATATTTCGAAAATATCTCCTGAATATAGATCTGAAACACTTTATACACTAGTGAGTGTATTCGAAGAATTACTGCGTACACTCCACCCGTTTATACCGTATATCACAGAAATTATTTGGCAACGCATCGCGCCCATTGCAAATAAAACAGGCAACACAATTATGCTAGAGTCTTATCCAGAATGCATTGAAACTGAATTTAACGAAGAAGCTGAAGAAGAGATCAACTGGTTACAAGCGGTTATCTTGGGACTACGTAATATTCGAGGGGAAATGAATTTATCACCGGCAAAGCTCGTACCTGTGTTATTTATAGGAACAAATAAGGATGAAAAAAGAATAGAGGCCTATAAATTTTTACTACAATTCTTAGCTAAAGTTAATTCTATTGAGCCGTTGTCCAGTCAAAAACGTCCTTTGGCCGCAACTGCTTTAGTTGGAAACTTAGAAATACTGATCCCGATGGAAGGACTTATCGACAAAAATGCCGAAATTGCACGCCTACAAAAAGAAATAGATAAACTTAAAAAGGACCTAGAGAAAACCAATCAAAAACTTTCAAATGAAAATTTTATTAAGAATGCCCCACAGGAGGTAGTCGACCAAGAACAAGTTCGCGCTAAAGCACTTGAAAGCTCTATCCAAAAATTTCAGAGCCGTTTAAAAGAATACATTCAAGAAACCTAATATCACATTTATGTTCTGGCAATTAATTTATAAGGGTAAAATATCTTACTTATTGGGAACTTGCCATATTGTCCCTTTTGAGCGTTTACCTAAAGAAGTACAAAATATTGTCCTTCATGCTAAGAATTTTTGCTTGGAAACTACGGATCCCTTTCCTCAAGACGATTTATATCCTTTCGAACCAAACTATAATGAGAAAAATGGGCACCACTTTTATCAACAGTTGCCCAAGAACTTAAAAAATAAGCTAGACTCAATATTGAAATTCTATAATACTCAATTACAACGACGTACCCATCCCATTCTCCCTGAACATTTGGGACCAAGAAGAATGCTATATCATTTAAGTTGTTGTTACGATGATTATGAAAATGGTATGGATCTAACCTTACAAAAAATTGCAACTCTTGAGAAAAAACCTATATTTGAATTAGATCTGAATGACATGGCAGGACCTTTTGAGAGACCTTTTTCGGAAATGACTGATGAACAAATTGAACCCACTGTTCAGTATCTATCAACCAATTTTGATTCTCTAGAACAATGTAAAGAAGACGAAGTACAAAAATACATTGATAATTTTTTCAATCCAGACATAAGCCAACTAGAGGAAGATCTCCCAACCAGCCAAAATGAATATGAACAGTGTGGTGAAAGGAATTATAAATGGGCTCCAGAAATGTTAGATCTACATTTAAATTTGCCAGAGTCTACTGTGTTTGCAGGAGGTTATGCTCATTTGTACGGAGTACATGGTATTTTAAATATATTAAAGTGTTCTGGCTTCCAATTAAAAAAAATGAGCGCAAACGGAACATTTCATAGCTGCGAAATCTACTATCCTGAAACTCGAAATGTATTTCAGATTATAGCTGAAAATCAAGCTTTAAGATCATTATTAGTGCAACCTTCTGCCCCAACAGAAAGAAACAGGATGTTAACTTTATATCATGCAAAAACAGAAAAAAATTTAGAACAATTTTCTAACAAATCTGGAACATTTAAACCCAATTCTGATATGCGTAAATCCTAGCAACCGATAGACAGAACTAACACTTAATGCTCACGGGTTGCTAAAAAGGTAATATCCGGCCAACGTTCTATGGTTAAATTTAGGTTAACAATAGTTGGTGCTAAATAAGCA
>CADEGZ010000116.1 GCA_902827015.1 uncultured Pseudomonadota bacterium | reverse complement strand
TTGTAATAAAGCATGGACTGGTGTAAGTGCGAGCCATGCTGGGTGGCGTGGGATAGCAGCGGGTGTGATTGAAGCCGCTGTAGAAAAATTAAATTGCGCCCCAGAAACGGTATTAGTATGGTTGGGTCCAGCAATTGGGCCAAAAGCTTTTGAAGTAAAAGAAGACGTTTTCTTAATGTTTCCGCATTCAAAGATGGCTTTTGTTGCTACCGAAAAGGGAAGTTGGTTTGCCAATATCTATCAGTTAGCAACAGAGCGTTTGAATCAATTAGGAATATATCAGATTTTTGGAGGGAATTTTTGTACCTATTATGATACAGCGCAATTTTATTCTTTTCGCAGAGCAAAAATTACAGGACGCATGGCCAGTTTGATTTGGTTAACATCACCTTGATTTTTCATGATTTGGCCATACCTAAGTGTGAAAGGTAAAGGTGCGAAGGGTATTTGAGGGGGGGGTAATATGCGTTTAGATAAACTCACTCATTCATTTCAAGCTGCTTTAGGAGAAGCTCAATCGTTAGCAGTCGGTAAAGATCACTCTGTAATAGAACCTATTCATGTTATGAAAGCCTTATTAGAACAAGAAGGGGACTCTGCTCGTCATTTGCTTTTAAGTTTAGGAATTGATATTCGAAGTATGCAAGCACAAATAGAAGAAGCATTTTTAAAACTTCCACAAATTGTGGGTGGGCAAGGAGATGTGCAGATCTCGAACGATTTGATGCGAATTTTAAACAGGGCAGATAAATATGCGCAACAACGTAAAGATAGTTTTATATCTAGTGAGTTATTTATACTTGCTGCCCTTGAAGATCCGAGTATTCTTGGACAAATTTTAAAGAAATCCGGGATAAATAAAACAAATCTTGAGAAAGCCATTGCTGATCTTCGCAAAGGGGAAGCGGTAGATAGTGCTAATGTGGAGGAGCATCGTAAGGCTTTAAAAAAGTATACAATCGATCTGACAGAGCGGGCAATTTGTGGCAAGCTAGATCCAGTGATTGGCAGGGACGATGAGATCCGAAGAACGATTCAAGTTTTACAACGCCGCACCAAAAATAATCCTGTTTTAATCGGTGAGCCGGGTGTGGGAAAGACTGCTATTGTAGAGGGCCTTGCACAACGCATTATTAATGGCGAGGTTCCTGAGGGTTTAAAAAATAAACGAGTTTTAGCACTAGATATGGGTGCTCTTATTGCAGGTGCAAAATTCCGTGGAGATTTTGAAGAACGGTTAAAAGCAGTATTGCAGGAACTTGCTAAACAAGAAGGCGAGATTATTCTTTTTATTGATGAATTGCATACGGTTGTTGGTGCAGGCAAGGCAGAGGGTGCTATGGATGCGGGTAATATGTTAAAGCCTGCATTAGCACGAGGGGAATTGCATTGTGTAGGCGCAACCACTTTAGATGAATATAGGCAATATATTGAAAAAGATGCAGCATTAGAACGGCGCTTTCAAAAGATTTTGGTGGACGAACCCTCAGTGCCAGATACCATTGCAATTTTACGTGGACTTAAAGAACGTTATGAATTGCATCATGGTGTAGAAATTACTGATCCTGCCATTGTTGCTGCAGCAACGTTGTCACATCGTTATATTAGTGATCGTCAACTTCCGGATAAAGCCATTGATCTTGTTGATGAAGCTGCAAGTTCCATTCGCATGGAAATTGATTCTAAGCCAGTTGAAATGGATAAGCTGGAACGTCGTTTGATTCAATACAAAATAGAGCGAGAAGCTTTAAAACAAGAAACAGATGAAGTTTCGAGAAAGCGCCTAGATAAACTAGAATTGGATATTCAACAATTAGAACAAGAATATCAAAAAATGGAAGCAATTTGGAAAACAGAAAAAGCAGCATTAGAAGGAACCAAAATCATAAAAGAAGAGTTAGAGAAGGCTCGATTGAAACTTGGTGCGGCTCATAGGGCAGGTGATTTTGCTAGGATGTCCGAATTACAGTATGGGCGTATTCCTGAGCTGGAAAAACGTTTGGCTGCCGCATCGTTGTTAGAAAAAGAAACGAAATTATTGAGGAACAAGGTAACAGAAGAAGAGATTGCAGAAGTCGTATCGCGTTGGACAGGGATCCCGGTTGCTAAAATGCTTGAGGGAGAACGAGATAAGCTGGTTAATATGGAGGCAATGCTAAGTACACGGCTAATAGGCCAGGAAGAAGCGTTAAAGGCCGTAGCAAATGCGGTACGCCGTTCGCGTGCAGGATTGGCTGATCCAAATCGTCCAGTTGGCTCCTTCTTATTTTTAGGTCCTACTGGGGTGGGTAAAACGGAAGTTTGTAGGGCATTGGCAGAATTTTTATTTGATACTGAAGATGCTATGATACGTATTGATATGTCGGAATTTATGGAAAAACACTCAGTTGCCAGATTGATTGGCGCACCTCCTGGTTATGTCGGATATGAAGAGGGTGGATATTTAACGGAAGCGGTTCGTCGAAAGCCTTATAGTGTGGTGTTACTTGACGAGGTGGAAAAAGCGCATACCGATGTCTTTAATATTTTATTACAAGTGTTAGAAGATGGGCGCCTTACGGATGGACATGGAAGAACTGTTGATTTTAAGAATACGGTTATTGTAATGACTTCTAATCTAGGTTCTCAATTAATACAAGATTTGTCTGTAGAAAAAATAGAATATGGTGAAATACGCACGGCAGTGATGAACGTTGTGAGCCAACATTTTAGACCAGAATTTATAAATCGCATTGATGAAATGATCGTATTTTCACCACTAGCAAAGGAGCAGATCCGATCGATTACAGACATTCAATTAATGCATCTTAAAGAAAGACTTAAAGCGCAAAATTTGGAGCTTGATATCACCAAAGAAGTATTAGATAAATTGGCAGAAGTTGGGTATGATCCGGTATATGGAGCGAGACCTTTAAAACGCGCCATAAGGCAAATGGTTGAGAATCCATTGGCAGAAGCATTATTAACAGGGCGATTTGAACCAGGAGATGTCATAAACGTTACCGTTCAGGAAGAAAAAATCGTCTTTCAAAAAAGACTTAAGAAAGGTTAAATAAGACAGTGAAGGTAATTCAAAATAGCCGTAAAACAGCTTATGATACTTGGTTTTTATTCGCAGTTGTCAGCTTAATAAGTATTGGCTTAGTAATGGTGACTTCCGCTTCTCTTTCTTATGCTGAAGGTGGCGGTATGCCTGCAACCTATTTTGCTTTGCGGCATGCTATTTACTTAATAGTTGGGCTATTACTTTGTTTTGTAGCAACGATTATTCCCGTTGCGGTATGGCGATGGTTAGGTATACCTTTATTAATAATAACCATTGGCCTATTGGCGCTTTTATTAGTACCGGGGATTAGCCGTGAAGTAAATGGTAGCGTGCGGTGGTTGTTCTTAGGGCCTATTTCTATTCAAGTTTCTGAATGTGCAAAATTAGTTTTAGTACTTTATATGGCGGGGTACTTGATTCGCAAGCATAACGAAGTGCAAACAGAAATCTCCGGATTCTTAAAACCAGTGATTATTTTGGCTTTAGTATCAACTTTATTGTTGTTGGAGCCAGATTTTGGTGCGGTTGTTGTTATTGTTAGCACGGTTTTAGGAATGTTATTTTTGGCTGGAGTTCCATTTAGGCGCTTTTTGGTATTGTTAGGTTTAGCATTAACTTCATTAGTAGTTTTATCAATTGCTTCTCCTTACCGGATCCAACGTTTAACTTCTTTTCTTGATCCGTGGAGTGATCAATTTAATACCGGATATCAATTAACTCAAGCACTGATTGCCTTTGGTCGAGGGGGTTGGTTTGGTGTTGGACTAGGTAATAGTGTTCAAAAATTGCTTTATTTGCCAGAACCACATACCGATTTTATTTATGCGGTTTTAGCAGAAGAATTGGGGTTAATAGGTGCTCTCGCTATTTTATTACTTTTTACTTTATTAGTATCGCGGATCTTAGCTTTAGGGAAACAAGCAATGTTAATGGATAATAAATTTTCAGGGTATGTCGCTTATGGTATTGGTTTATGGTTTGGTTTACAAGTTATTATCAATGTTGGGGTTAATGTGGGGGTTTTGCCTACTAAAGGACTCACTTTGCCTTTTATGAGTTATGGAGGTAGTAGTTTGATGATAAGCTTGTTGGCGATTGGAATTTTGTTGCGTATTGACTTTGAGGTTTTTTCTAAAAAGAATAAAAAGACTTTATAACTTAAACATTATATTTTTTGAACGACGAATTCATTACAGCCTAAACCGCTCGTGCAGGCTTTTTTTTGCTTCAAGGATGTGTTCATCATTTAAATGTTTAAGAAAATGGGACCAATTCTTACCAAATGCAAATCGTGCCGTTTGAGGGTTTTCTAGACAGAATTTAACTTTTTTTTGGATAATCTCATACTTAAGAGGTGTGTGGCAACCTTAAAGCTCAAGAGTGAGAGATGACATAGAAAATGGTATCTTGCACCAGAGCTTAATAGTTAGCTAACAATATTTTTTGATGGAACAAATACACCAAAAAAGTTTTAAAAATAACTAATGTGTGAAAACATTTCAAATGGTGACAGAGATTGTTAAACTACCTTTTCTTAAATCGAGCTATAAGACTTGTAGCGTAAGCAATTTTTGAAATTTTGAGAGAAATGTGAATAAACCGTGTATTTTAATTATGGCTGGAGGAACAGGTGGACATGTTATTCCCGCACTTGCCGTAGCGCACCGTTTACAAGCCAGAGGATGGGACGTTCATTGGCTAGGAACAAAAGCAGGATTAGAAGCCATACTTGTTCCTAAGGCAATGATCCCTATACATTATATTTTTGTTAAAGGTTTAAGAAGAAAAGGTTTGCTTGCTTGGTTTTTGGCACCTTTACAATTATTATGGGCACTTTGTCAGTCTTTAAAGATAATTTTTGCGCTAAAACCCAAAGTAATATTAGGTGGAGGAGGCTTTGTTTCAGGGCCAGGTGGGGTAGCAGCTTGGCTAACCCGGTGCCCGTTAGTGATTTATGAGCAAAATGCCATTGCGGGAACCACCAATCGTTGCCTTTGTGTATTGGCAACTCGAGTGCTAGAAGCTTTTCCAGGCTCTTTTAAAGCGTCTGCCCGAGCAATTTGTACGGGTAACCCAGTAAGAGAAGAACTGTTAAATTTGCCTGCTCCAGTAGAGCGCCTTAAGGATAGAAAGGGACCTTTAAAATTATTAATTTTAGGTGGAAGTCGTGGAGCGGTTGCTTTGAATCAGCTTTGCCCAAAAGCAATCGAACAAATGTCGACGGATGAGCGTCCAGAAATTTGGCATCAAGTAGGAGCAGGCCAAGAAACTTTAGTTGAGGAGGCATACCGTGTAGCACAACTGACAGCGCGAGTGGAGCCTTTTATTGAAGATATGGCGAGTGCTTATCGTTGGGCAGATTTGGTTTTGTGTCGTGCGGGCGCATTAACAATTTCAGAATTGGCGGTGGTTGGGGGGGGTAGCATTTTAGTGCCTTTTCCTTTTGCTGTGAATGATCATCAAACTTGTAATGGGCGCTTTTTAGAAAAAGCAGGAGCTGCAATACTGATAGCGCAAGATACGTTAAGCGCCTCGATGTTAGCAGAGCTTCTTTTAAAATTGTCTCAAGATAGGCAGCGTTTATTAACGATGGCAAAGGCTGCATATGCATTAGCAAAACCGGATGCCTTAACTGCAGTCGCAACTTATTGTGAGGAGTCTCTTGGATATGCATTTAAAAGAGCATGAATTAAGCATGCGACGAATACGTCGAGTTCATTTGGTGGGTATTGGTGGTGCCGGGATGGGTGGTATTGCCGAAGTGCTGCTTAATTTAGGTTATAGTGTTACAGGCTCTGATCCCGCACAAAATGCCATGGTGGCGCATCTTAGAAAAATAGGAATTCCAGTGACAAATCAACATGCGGCAGAGAACGTTGAAATGTGTGATGTTGTTGTGGTTTCTAGTGCAGTATCGGTCGATAATGTTGAATTGTTAAGAGCAAGGGAGCGTCGGATCCCCATTGTTCAACGAGCTGCTATGCTGGCAGAGTTAATGCGATTTAAACAGGGGATCGCGATTGCAGGGACACATGGTAAAACCACTACGACGAGTTTAGTCGCGAGTTTAATTGCTGAGGCAGGGCTTGATCCTACTTTTGTAATCGGGGGTCGTCTAAATAGTTTAGGTACAAATGCTAAGCTGGGTAGCGGGCGTTATTTTGTGGCAGAAGCAGACGAAAGTGATGCTTCGTTTTTGCATCTAATGCCGATGATATCTGTCGTTACCAATATTGATCGTGATCATTTATAAACTTACAACCAAGATTTTTCAATATTTAAGAATACATACTTAGAATTTTTACATCGTTTACCATTTTATGGCTTGGCAGTTGTATGTATGGATGATCCAGAGGTCCAATCCATTTTACCTAATATTGCCAGACCCACTATCACTTATGGTTTTTCAGTCGATGCGGATGTAAGAGCGATTAATTTTACTCAAAAAATAGGGCAGTCTCAATTTGAGGTTTTGCGTAAAGGAAAAGCGCCATTGGCAATTAGTTTAAACTTGCCAGGACGACATAATGTTTTAAATGCGTTAGCAGCAATTACGGTTGCAACCGAAGAAGGAATTCATGATG
>CADEGZ010000115.1 GCA_902827015.1 uncultured Pseudomonadota bacterium | reverse complement strand
TACACCACATTCCTTCAACATAATCTCGCGCGTGACCCCAGTCACGCTTGGCTTCTAAATTACCTAATACTAATCGTTGCGCTTTGCCATGATAAATGGCAGCAACAGCTTGTGTAATTTTACGAGTTACAAAGGTTTCACCCCGCATCGGACTTTCATGATTGAATAAAATGCCGTTTGAAGCGTGCAAATGGTAAGCCTCTCGATAATTCACCGTTATCCAATACGCGTAAAGCTTTGCGGATGCATAAGGACTTCTAGGATAAAAAGCAGTTGTTTCTTTTTGTGGGATTTCTTGTACCTTACCATACAGTTCAGAAGTAGAGGCTTGATAAAAACGGGACTGTTTTTGTAATTTTAAGAGCCGAATAGCTTCTAGTAGGCGTAAAGTGCCTAAGGCGTCTGTGTTTGCAGTGTATTCAGGCGTTTCAAAACTAACTTGTACGTGGCTTTGTGCTGCGAGGTTGTAAATCTCAGTAGGATTAATTTCAGATAGTAATCGAATTAAATTGGTGGCATCACCGAGATCACCATAATGCAAGAAAAATTGGTTTTTAGGGTGATAATGTTGATAAAGCTCATGGATGCGTTCTGTATTACAAACAGAAGAGCGCCGACGCAATCCGTGCACTTGGTAGTTTTTTTGCAGCAAAAGTTCTGCCAAGTAAGCACCGTCTTGACCGGTTATTCCAGTAATAAAAGCGATCTTATTTTTCATTTAAAACCTCGAATGATTGTACCTTCATGATATTTTCAATGCCAGGAATGTTGGTAGCACAAAGGCCTGTCCATGTATTTTGGGTTGAAAAAATTTCTGGAGAACCCAGGATATATCTTGTTTGAGCTGTATTTATATCGTAAACAGCCGCTAGGTTCTTCGTATTTTTTAAATGTTCTAGTTCTAGAATTCTTAAGAAGTCTTGTTTGTTTTCGATCAAACTTTTAAGTATGCTCTTTTTGAATAATGCCCCTTGCAAAGGTAATTTTATATATGGGGTGCCTGCGATGTTTCTTACCAATACTTTTGTTTCACCGGTGGCACAAGAAAAATTTGGAATAACGGGAGAATTATAAAATCGATTGAGTAGAGGTCCAGTTAGGCCAAACGTTAGTAGTATACCGCTTAAAAGAAGTGCTACCTTAGTTTCCCAGTGCACATGTGGTGTAAAACTCTCTTTTACTTTTACCACAGATGCATTTGTATAAGAGCCTATTATTATGCCAAATGCAGCGGCAAAAAATGGTACTGTAACTGCAAAAACTCTAAAGCCGCCATCACTCCAAATACCACCAGCAGAGAGAAGCATTCCAAGCAGTACGATACTGATTAGTCCAACTTCGTTTTTATAAGTTTTGTAGAGAACTTTAAGATAATATAAACCAAAACATAAAGAAATAAAACCGAAAAGGCGGATCAGTGTTTTTATGATTATTCCGCTGGGAAGACTAGATTGAAAGAAACTACATATTGCTTTAAGGGTATCCCCCCAATTTTTTAAGACCCCTACTGCCAAAAGCAAAGGATTATTTTTGAAAACCTCTAATGATTTGGAATATAAAAACGTTGCGATTTCTGCTTCTGATTTTGTAACGATTTCTGGATAAAGGTTATAAGCATGATACCAGCCTTTTCCTCCTGAAACAAGGCCAAATAAAGTATAACAGAAATTTCCATGGGGTGTTACAATGTTTGTTGAATCATAATTCAATTTAATTAAAATTAAATTGAATATTATTGCGCTTAAGATCCCAAGTATAAAAACAGATGAAATGGGCCAATTAAATCGATAAGAGGTTGTGTTGTCTTTAAAGTTAAATCCAAGCCATAATATTAAAAGTGGTAAAATGAAAAATGCGCCTGCTCGTACGTTGAGCCCTACCATTAATATTAACCCGGCAGTAAAAAACAGCCATAGGATTATTTTTTGCTTGCTAACAATAACGGCTTCCCATAATAAAACAAACCCCAAACAACCGAGTGTGAGTCCTAATGTTTCACTTAACGTGGTTGGAATAAAAATTGCTGCAAATAAAAATAGAATAAATAAAGTCATTATGCTGGAAAGAGTCCCGAAGATCCTATGGATACTAGTAGTTACCAATAAGCAACTAACGCCGCATAGTAATGCTTGAAGTATTAATGACATTTCAAAGTGATTGTTAGTTACAAAGAGACGGAGGGAAAACAAAATGGCGTTTAATGGGCGTCGAATATTCCAATAATCCAAAAATCCATTTTCTAAAAGGGTATTAGCACCGCTGTAATATCCCTGTGCATCACTCCAAGGTAAGATCCCACCCAGTGCCGAATAACTGGTAGAATAATTTTCGATTCCCAGAGGATAGATCATCCAGGCATGAACGAGTGGCAGTAAAAAAAGACTTGCTCCCATTAAAAGATAAGCGTACCTTTTTGTTAGAGTTTGAACTTTCATCATAGATTTTTGGAACCTTGGCACTTAACTGCGTAAGCCTTTCGTTCAATAATAACTAGTACTCTAAAACCAATATGTTTGGCGAGAAACTTTTCAAGATATCTTTCAATTGTTAATAAAAAATTTATGCAATTTTTTGGAATTAAACACCACTTTCTAAAGCCGCCGGATAGTGGGTAGGCAAAAAGACTTAAGTATTCCTTGTTTTTTAGATAAAAGCCAGGAAAATGGTGGCAAAACTTATGATAAAATTTTCCGAAAATTAATTCAGGAATAGCTTGGTTTGCATCAAAGGCTTGTTTGTTTGGGTTAAGAGGGGCATCTTCTAAAGGATCTATATTTAGGATTACAGGTTCAGGGTGAAAAAAATGATAGAAAAACCAGCTTACTTTGGTAATTGCAGGCTCAAGTAAAATAAGGCGGCCTCCTTTTTTTAGAACTCGCTCGGCTTCTTTTAAAAAACGGATGGGTCTTTCAATGTGATGTAGTACATCAATTGCAACCAGTGTGTCAAAACTCTCCGATGCAAAAGGTAAGAGTTGAGCGTCGCAAGTTACATCTAGCCAGGACATTTTTAAGATATCTGTGGAAATAACATCAGGTAGATAATTTTTAAGATTTCCTGTACCTCCTCCTACTTCAAGCGTTTTACCGAGGTTTGCATAAGCAAGGATCCGTTGATAATAATGGTGATAGATGGCTCTCAATGTGGGCTTTTCTGTCCAAATGATCTTATGAATATTTAAGAGTTCTGCTGTCATTAAAAAGCCTTTAACTTACGATAAGCAAAAATAACCATTTTTAATAATAACCATCCATGTCTAAATCGAGAGATTTGGGTGGCGCCATAAGTTCGAGCTTTGTAGCGTACAGGGACTTCAATAACGTCTAAATTTAATTTACTTGCGCCAAAAATAAGATCAAAGTCTCCAAAAGGATCAAATTCTCCGAAATAATGTCGATTAGCAGCAATTTTTTGATAGTGGTGTTTGTAGAGTACTTTAGTCCCACATAAGGTGTCGGTAAAACGCTGATTAAGTAGGTAACTAAAGATCCAAGAAAATACTTTATTAGCAATAAAATTTAAGAATTGCATTGCTTGATTTTCCATAGGGTAAACTAAACGCGATCCGTTTATAAACTCGCCCTTATTATTTACTAACGTATTATAAAATTTTGGGAGATCTTCCGGTGGGGTGGTAAGGTCTCCATCTAAAATCATTAAGATATCCTTGGTGGCATTTTCAAAACCTTTGCGAACAGCATCTCCTTTTCCTCGACCTTCTTGCACTAAAACCCGGATGTTATAATTAGGGTAAGCCTGTTTAACACGATGCATTTCTGCAAGAGTCCCATCTTTACTTTTACCTTCCACAAATATAATTTCCAAATCCTCGCAAAATTTCGGAAGGCGTTGAACTGCTGCTTCAATGTTGCCTCGTTCGTTTTGACAAATAATGACGACAGTTGCAGAAGGATTTTGAAATATTGTGGGAACAGAGTGACTTCTATCTTGGAGTTCGTCAAGCCGTGCGATCATGTAATTTCTAAGGCACAAGAGACGTATTACGGGTAGTGTTGCAATAAATCGGTTAATAAAATGCCCTATGCCAAACCAATTTTTGGGAATGAGTTGTCTCCATTCACGTTTAATAGGTTTGAAATCCGCTAATTTAAAAAGGTTATAAATGTCGGTGGTAGATAAATAATTGTTTTCAGGTTGTGGCATTCGTTGTGCAAAGATTTCTGCTAATTTAATAATAGGGTCCCACATACGGCTATAGTAAGAAATAATAACCCGTGTTTCATGATTACATAAGGTTTTAAGTTGGAAAAGAGTTTGTTGGCAATCTTCTAATAAGCCAATAACATCAGAAAGTAAAATAATGTCAAATGGGCCTTCTTGTAATAAGTTGATAAAATTTTTGTCTTCAATATCTGCCGTTATAAATTTAAGATGAGGATCTTTATGGCGATCTTTAGCAATTTCTATGGTAGTTGGGCTAAAATCGACGCCAACACCATAGGAAGGTTTTAATGCGGCTAACTTGTCGCCAAGGCCACACCCTAGATCTAAAATTTTGGCGCCCTCTGGGATTAGAAACTGTAAATATCGCAGATCTTCTTGTTGGAAATATTTTTTTTGGGGTAACCATCGGTTAAATTCACAGGCATATTGTTCACTTGAATGTAGAATTGCCTGTTTACGTGCTGATTTTTTTAATGTATCCGATTGAATCTTTAAGTCAATTAACATATTTTAGGGATCCTTAAGCATGGCGGAGAGGGAGGGATTCGAACCCTCGGTACGCGATAAACGTACACACGCTTTCCAGGCGTGCTCCTTAAACCACTCGGACACCTCTCCAAAAGCTAAGAGAGAATAGCTTAAAGGGTGGGGTTTTGACAAGTTGACATCCTCACTCTCCCTAATAGGGGATAATCCAAAGAAAAGATAGATAAAAAGTCAGATTTACAAATTATAAAAAGCGGAGTATAGGGCAATATTTTGCATATTTAATAACTTATAATTATGATTGATTTTTCTTTTTCAAATCCCCTATACTGACATCTATTTGATGAACAAATGAATGATTGAAAATAGACACTTAAAAAAGAATTTGCACGAACCTACCGTTAGGGGGTTTGGTGCTGAATGGGCTTCATTTGATCAGTCAGGACTCAATGAAGATGAAAAACGCAAAATATTTAATGACTATTTCTCTTTTTTTCCTTGGCATTTATTATCATCTGAAACATCCGTTGGGCTAGATGCTGGTTGTGGCAGTGGTCGTTGGGCGAGTCTCGTTGCCCCCAATGTGCATAAGCTATATGTGTTGGATGCCAGCAAAGAAGCCTTAGAAGTTGCAAAAAAAAATTTGGGGCAATATTCAAATGTTGAATATATTTGTCAGCCCATTGAAGAAGGCATATTTCCAGAAAATTCTCTAGACTTTGCTTATTCTTTAGGGGTATTGCACCATCTTCCCGATACTTTTGCTGCTATTATGGCTATTGCCAAAACTTTAAAAAAGGGCGCACCTCTTCTTCTCTACCTTTATTATAATTTTGAAAACAAGCCTTGGTATTATCGGCTTATGTGGAAATGCAGCGAAAAAGTAAGATTTTTATTGTCTCGTTCTCCTTTCTTTTTACGTAAGGTTTTCTGTGAAATTATCGCCCTTTTTATTTATTGGCCTTTGGCACGTATTGCGTGGCTACTGGAGAAGATTAACAAATTGCCGAATAGTTGGCCATTGGCCTATTATAGGCAGTCTTCGTTTTATACGATGCGCACGGATACATTGGACCGTCTTGGCACTCACTTGGAACAGCGATTTTCAAAAGCGGAAATCCAATTTATGTTAAAACGAGCAGGTTGCGATAGAATTACATTTTCAGATAAAGTCCCCTTTTGGTGTGTACTTTCTTTTAAAAAATAGTGGTTATTCATAAGAATATGAAAAGAAAACTTATTATTGTTACAGGCAGTTTGGAAATTGGGGGCGCAGAGCGCCATTTAAGCCTCATTTTGCCTTTATTGGCTGCACGGGGCTGGTCTATACAAGTTTTTATTTTGACTAAAAAAGGAGCATTAGTCCCAGTTTTGGAAGCACAAGGTATCCCAGTGAATTGCTTATTATCACCTTTCCAGTTAAAGCTTGCGCAAAAATTGCCATCATTTTTGGGGACCATGATTCGCGTTTTGTTGCCTGTTGTCAATCTTGCCAAAAAATTAAGGCAAGAAAACGACGCAATCCTGCATTTTTTCCTTCCGGAAGCCTATGTGGTGGGTATGTTTGGAGCAATGTTGGCGGGGTTTAAAGGTCCTAAATTAATGAGCCGACGCTCTATGAATAACTACCAAAAAAGAAGGCCCGAGGTAGCCTGGTTTGAAAAAAGATTACATCCGAAGATGAGCGCGATTGTCGCGAATAGTGCAGCAGTCATGTCTCAATTGGAGAAAGAAGAAGGCGTTCCTGCCTCTTGTTTAAAATTGATTTACAATGGTATTAATTTGGATGCTTTCACCTCTACTCAATTGCGAAATGAATATAGAAAGAATTTAGGGATCGAGGAGGATGCGCTGGTCATGGCGATGGTAGCTAACCTTATTTCGTATAAAGGACATAAAGATCTCTTACAGGCATTGGATAAAATTAAAAATGACCTTCCAAAGAAGTGGTATTTACTTTGTAT
>CADEGZ010000114.1 GCA_902827015.1 uncultured Pseudomonadota bacterium | reverse complement strand
ATTTTTACTTTATTACTCTCTGATCTAACGGTCAATCATTTTTACCTTTTTATGTTCCTGCAGGGGTAATTTGTAGGGGGCAAAAAGCCCTCTTAAAACACCCCCATTACACTTAAAAAAAGACTGCTAATTTTTTTTATTCCTAAAAATGTTTATTGCTTCTTGTGATTTAAAAGTATCCATAGAGAATTTTTAAAGTGAAAGTAATGATTCCGGTAAACAGGATTACAAAGTATCCAATATGTATTTGAAGATGCCGGTTATTAGAAGCAAAGCTTCAGGAAATTTGACCGATAGAGATTTTAATTGATCCTTGCTTCCGGAAGCTTTTGAAATTTTATAATTGCAAGAATTGCAGTGACGAAGTTAAAAACTGCAGTAAGATGTAAATGAATTTTTTAACATCTTTTAACCTGCTATTTTTAAATCGGAACGCTTTTTTATTTCCTGTAATATTCTGCTTTCTTTACCGTAATAATACTCAAAATACTTAATGCCCTGTTTGGCAAAATTTGAATTTGCGTCGTATGAATCATCCGCTAGTAACTGATAAGCTTCAAGTTTGTAAGTCATATCCATCCCGCAACCGCCAAAAGATAACAACTCATAATCTTCTTCCGATGTGATGAGTCTAAAAGGTATTAGATGACATAAGTGTGCTACTTCTTCGTTGTAAACACGAGGAGCGTAAACCCAATTATACATTAAAGCATCATCAATAATCGTGTTTCTTACTGTCCCCAAATGTTTTTCATATTACAGAAAAAGAGAATGGGTTTGCCTATTTTAAGGCTTTGGAGCTACCTACTATAGAGCTGAATAAATTTACCGGTGATTCAAGCGAGGAATTACAGGATATAGTTGCTAAAACCAGAAACACCCTTGATATGTGGGTTGCTTTCTTAACAAGGCATGATTTACTGAAAGCCGACAGGTTACCAAAAGAATTGGATAACGAAGAACTTAAAAAAGCCCTAAAGGTATTGGATGTCCTGAACTTTAGCGAAGAGGAAAGGGAACTTTACGAAGATCATCTCAAATGGCTAAGAATAGAAGCCAATACACTGAAAAAAACTGCGGAGAAAGCTTTAGCTGAAGGCATCTCCATTGGTGAAGCTAGAGGTATTGAGAAAGGTGTTGAAAAACAGCAATTAATATGCTGAAACAGAAGCTGGACGATAAACTTATTTGTTCTGTAACGGGTTTAAGTCTAGAAGAAATAACAAAATTAAAAAATAGAATTAGCTCTTAGAAAATTGAAACCATGTCTATAAATCTCACAGATAATTATGATATTTGATACCCAGTAACAATATCATACTATATTAGCCAGTCAATAGCTAAAATTAATCTTCATAAACAACATCACGTTTGGCTATTGCAACTATTAAAATAATAAGTTTATTCTCTTCCAGTTTACAAATTATCCTGAATTTATCTACTCGATAACGCCATAAGCCTTTTTTATTATTTCTTAAGGCTTTCCCGAAAAGCTTGGGATGTTCAAGGTTTAATATATCTTTGTTAAGATAACTCTGCACTTTTTTTTGAGACTGTTTATCCAGTTTTTCGAACTGTTTTTGAGCCTTTGTGTCAAATTCAATCTTCCAATAAGCCACAGTTCCTCTGTACTTCTTCCCATGAAACCCTAGGATTATTTTGTGCTAATACTTCTACTGCAGTATTATAATCTTCTATATCTTCCTGTAATTCCAAGACATAGCTTTGAATTGCCTTAAGGATGATATGACTTTTAGACCTCTCAGTTTGTTTAGCAACTTCTGTTAGTGCTGCATTTAAATCATCAGGTATTCTAGCTGTAATTGTACTCATAATTAACCCCTTTACTTATGTATTAAGTATAAATACATTGTATTACACTTGTTATACTATGTCAAAGCAAAAGTGTAATTTTGTCTTGATAAATTGTTTCAATTTCAGCAGCACAGGGCTATCTTTCTTATAAGAAGTTAATACTCTTATAAAATTAATATAAGCCCTGTACTTAACCAAAAGTATTTTACCGATAGTAAAAAATACAATTAATTGGGACAATTTCTTATTTTACAGTTATAAATAGCGTTTTATTTCTTCAAGTTGCCCAAGTACATTTTGCGAATTAAACAGTAAATGTTCCTTCTGTGGAACTTGTCGTTCCAAAAATGACACTACTAAAACACAAAATTCTCTTGGCACTACCACAAATTCATCATCGGTTTTTGATTTTAACCACATTGATAAACTATGGGTAGAAATATCATTAATCATACCCCAGAGAAGCTTGGATATTTCTTCTCGTGAAATAAAACGGTCTTTTATTGCAGTCATTTTTATACCTCCACTTCTCTTACAGAGAAACAAAGATATAACAAATTGGTAATACTTATTTTCTCGAATGATTTGATATTATTTAATATGGAATTGATATTGTCGTGATTTTTTGTCCCAAAGATTGTATCTTTACTTAAGGCAAAATTGTTGCTATTATACATATAATTCTCCTGTTAAAGGTGAGTTGTTGAATTAATGAGGATATTTAAGTCGTCGAAAATCTAAATATCCTCAGTCACAAGACATAAAAACGTTTGAAGTTCGTAGCTTCAGGAGTTTTTTTATGCCTTGCTTATAGATTAGTGTATAAGGAAGAAATAGAAGTGTCAATACTTTTTTAAGAAAAATACTGACACTATTAAATTATTCTTTTTTTGTTTTTTGATAAGATTTGACTATAAAATCTATTTTGTCTTGAGCTATTTTAAATAACCCCTTATTATTTTGATCTTTTTCTATAATTCCATCTATTTGTAATACATTAAGCGTAGCATAAATAGTAGACCTAATAACTCCTGTTTGTTTATGTAATTTTGCTACAGAAACATATACTAAATTATCAACAGCGTTATCTATTAAAGCACATAAAACTTTATTCTGATTATCTGTATATTTCCCATAATCAGCTATTGCTTGATACAGTATATGTTCATTCTTGTTATTCATAATGTTAATATTTATTATATTATTTTTTGTATAAAAATAATACTTACTTTAAAAATTTACAATAAAAATCTTGATTTTTACGAAATAGTAAATATCATTTTCTAGTATGACTTATAAAAAATGATCAATACTGTAAGTCACAGAGAGCTTATTTTCGCTCTCTATAACCTTTTATATCTGGGAGAAGATTGATATAAAGAACTAACTGTCGAGTGCAAGCTATACTAACCCTGCTTTTAAACATAAATCTACTACTCGGTGAAAAAATTCTTCAAACACTTTAGAGCCGTGCCTAACTCTTATTTTACTCAAAGTTGAATGATCGGGAACAGGTTGTTCTAAATTTAGTTTGCAGTCTTAACGATAGGCAAGATTATAAATGATCTCCTCGCATAGCTTTCGATCATATTGTATACGAAATATATAACCTACTAATATCATTCTAAAAAACAGTTCGGGATCTACCAATGGTCTGCTGATATTACAACAATAGTACGAAACCGTAAGCTCTCTTACAAAAGATAAATCAAGCAATTTGTCTATTTTGCATAAAATATGGTTCTTAGGGATTAATGCCTCAATATCTAAGTATTGAACGGGTTTCGGTTGATAAACATGAACTTCTTGCATTTCTTGTTGTTATTCAAAAATGTCTTTTATTATAATTAGGAAAAATTTTTTCTTAAAAATAACTTTTTTGACTTTCTCAACAGGCCCATGTGTTTTAGAAACGTTATGTTTATCAAAATATAGCGAATTATTATATATAACATTATTTATATAATTGACATAAAACTTTTATAAGTTATTATTAATATAATTACAGTATTAAGAATAACCTTATGAAAATAGAACACTCACAAATGGATAAACATGGTAGAATATTAATACCTTCTAATATCAGAAACTCTTTGAATTATAAACAAGGCGACACGTTTGTAATTAGAGCCATAAATGATGAGCTGCATATTGTCAGTATTAATAAAGAAATTAAAGCTGCGCAGGAATTATTTAAAAAGTATAATGCTAATGCTAATTCTGCTGTAGATGAATTTCTTGACTCTAGAAGGATCGATGCAAATAATGAAAACAAAGAATTTACCTTAGATGAATAATCCGGATCAATATGTAATCCTTGATGCTTCAGCATTAATAACGTTACTTTCCGAAGAGAAAGGGTACGAAGTCGTAGCTTCTATTTTACCAAAATCAATTATGAGCAGTGTTAACGTTGCAGAAGTAGCTAAATTTCTTATAGAAAAACGAGGTCTTTCTAAAGAGGAAGTATCCAATATCATTCATAGCTTAATTGAAAAGATTATGCCTTTTGATACAAAACTAGCTCTAACAAGTGCTGATATTATTAGCCAAACAAAAAGCTTAGGGTTGTCACTTGGAGATCGGGCATGCCTCGCTCTTGCGATATCAACCGGCTATACAGTTTATAGCTCTGATAGAATATGGTCTCAACTGGAATTAGATTGTAAGATAGTGGTTATACGCTAGTAACTGAGTGTTATATAGGGATATACAAGCAACTGAAGGTGTATCTAAGCAAAGAAGAGGCTTCTAGTGTCTATTAGGCACTGATAATGTCTTAAGGAAAAGCTTTTTTATAACACCGTCTTTATATTAAAGACAGAGCATAGAAATCTGTTTTTTATTTCCGGTTAATTAGAAAACCTATATACTTTGTTATAAATTATGGTAAAAACCGTATAAGGCCATCCAAACTAAGGTTTTAGATCAGCTGCATATAGCTTTTTACCCTAATTTTGTACTTAGGACCTTTATTCCTTTTAAGCTGCTATTTAAGAACCAAGGAACTCCTTTATTGCTTTTACGGCACTATGTTCTTTGCCGTAATAATGCTCAAAGTACTTAATACCCTGTTTTGCAAAATTTGAATTAGTATCGTATAAACCATCAGCTAATAACTGGTAAGCTTCAAGCTTGTAAGTCATATCCATCCCACAACCGCCAAAAGATAAAAATTTATACTCTGCAGCGGGTGTAATGAGTTTAAAAGGTATTAGATCACATAGATACGCTACTTTTTCATTGTAAATACGAGGGGCGTAAACCCAATCATACATCAACGCATCCTCAATGACCGTGTCTGTTACTGTACATAACATCTTTTCTTCATCATTGGCAAAGTCTGCAACATCGTAATTTCCTTTAGCTTCTTCCTGAATTATAAAATCAGGTATGATAATCTCGCAACCGTCCCCTAATTTCTCTGTCAAATTAAATTGCGGTAAATGATAATTCTTGTAAAAAGGTTGAATATGTATGCCTGAAAATTCCTCTCTTAATCCAATCATTTTTTTACTCTTTTTTTATTGCTTTTTTATTTTGAATTCTTTTTTAAACCGCAGTTATCCTGAAAGTTCAAACACAATTGCAGGGGCTATAGCCCTTTATCTTCTCCTGTGTTGTGATTGTCAACTAAAAATATATTTTATATCATAATAAAACGTTATCACGAACTGCCTTAATGTTGCGTCCATAAAGATCCATGAAAAACAAATAGTCTAACAAATTAGTTTTCTAAAATCCATATATTACCAATCAATAATTGCTAAATTAAGCTTATAGATTTAACTTTTTATCGTACAACGTGTTTCTATATTGTACGACTTTATGATACCTCTACTCATCCGTCAATACCCTCCTACAAGGTTAACCCTATTCTACTTTTGAGAATTAATTAATAATCATAATTATATAATAGACCTTATATTAGTTGTAATATAAGAAAATTATGAATAATTCATTAAATTATTTCCTTTAATGGGGCAATTTAAGTATTAACAGATTAAAAAACCGGAACGACATTTAACCAGGACAATACTTACTTCCATAGGTAAGATAGAGTATTGCATAAAAGATGAGTTTATAGGTTTTTACAGGATATCCGGAAAGCATTATTGGAAACTTTTACTTTTTATAGGTGATTTTTTCTATAACCGGCTCGATTAAATTATGATTTTTTATATATTTATTGATAGCAACGTTAGTGCAACGATATTTTCTAGCAATAGCATATCTATGAATACCTCTATCTAAAAGACGCTGTATTTCTTCCGGGTCTATGTCTTCTATTGGACTATAGCTAAAATTTCTTTTACAATCCCTGCACCTGTAGTATTCGCCATTTCTTACTACATTAGTTTGTAAACAATATTTACACTTCATTAATAATAAGCATCTTCCAGTTCTTTTATGGTTCTTTTTCTTTTGTTTTCTTCAAACATTTCTTTAAACTTCTCTAAAGGCTCTTTAAATTTATTTTCACTTTTATTTTTAGCTTGAGATTTTAAGGATTTCCATACTTTATATGGAGGAGGAGTATAAGAAAGATTATGTTCTTTTATATAAATATTAAATGCCCGTATATTTATTTTTAACTGACGGACTATCTCTGATTTAAACTTTCCACTATTTAACAGTTTCTGTATTTCTTCTGTGGTGTATTTTTGCAAAACTAAGGCACTTTTAGAATTATTATATACTTTGCTCATAATGCTTCTATATCTTAGATATTTTTATTGTTCTTTATTTAGATAAGTTTTCCCTTTATTTCTTTATATAGCCATTAAACTCAATAATTCATTATAGCTAATACAATAAATGATTGCAATTTGCGTTATATACCTGTTTTAATTAGGTATATATTATAAAAT